>DAINNZ010000037.1:10227-26698 GCA_036735605.1 Lewinella sp.
TCGGGGCTAGCAGCAGCAACTTCTTTGCGAGGGCGGCCTCTTTTTTTAGGCGCTTCGGCAGCCGAATCTTCCGTTGCAGGTGCTACGGCAATGGCCTCGGGGCTAGCCGTGGCCGATTCCGCAATTTCGGCCGTCGCGGTATCCTTTTTCGGCCGACCCGCTTTTTTCTTGGGAGCTTCCGCAGCGGCAGTGTCCACTTCTTTGCGAGGGCGACCCGCTTTTTTCTTTGGTTGCTCGGATTCTTCTTTTGAGGAGTTACTTGGATTAATTAAATTATCTAAGCCTATTTCCAAAGAAGCAATTTCTTTTTCGGCTGCAACGATAGCCTTTAGCGCTTTTTTCTGTTCTCGATCTCTGATTTCGAAGCTAGCGTTGATTTCCGCTAGTTTGGCTTTCAACTTTTTGAGTTGTTTTTTAAGACTGGCCATTTGTGAAATTTTGGTTTTGACAATAAATGAGTAGTGTTCCTAGTGAAAGGAATAAAAAACGAAGGACGCTATTTGCATAGGGTCCTACACGGGAAGTAAAGAGGCATCGCCCCTTGTTTCTTTAGCAGTTTAGACGCAGTATTTTATTTGACGAGAGTTTAGCATCCCTCGTTTACATTCTTTGTTTCTAAGATTAGGAATTTATACGATACTTAACTTTACAGAAGCCAATATTTGTAAAAATGAGAGCTTCAGCGAGACTTTTTGAAGCGGTCGAAGTTGTAAAAAACCAGTGAGCAATTCTCGACTCCGCGCGAAGCGAATACCGAGGATAAGCCATTCCGAATCAAATATAACAGGCGAACATTTACGATAGTTAGTAGTGTTTGCACTTCGGCCATCGTTTTGGGCAGCCTCGAAGCGCAATCACTTCGTTTTAAGTATATTCATCCTATTGTCTCCAAACAGCAAATCAGCCAAATGCTGGGAGCAAAGATATTGTTTATTCTTATATAAAAGTAATGAAATTTATTTTATTGCAAAAAATAGCTCTTTTTCGGAAAAGAATATGCGTTTACGCGATATACTTGCTCATTCAGCTAGATGAATCAGGCCAAAAATGCAATTTATACCCTTGGGTTTGCAAAAAATGGTCTTGTTCTTGATAATCGGGCATTGCTTGATAAACGAGTTGCCAGAAACGATCGCCGTGGTTCATCTCCAGCAAATGGGCTAATTCATGAATAATCACAGCATCCCTCACTTTAGCGGGTGCAAGCAATAAGCGGCTCGATAAATTGATATTTCCCGAATTAGAACAACTACCCCATCTACTTTGCGTTAGCCGGAGTTTAACCGCTTTTACGGGCCGCTGAAAGTGATTGGAATTCAGCTCGTGTACACGATTTTGTACAAGCTGCAAATACCAATCAGAGAACAGCTTACTCAGTAAGTTTTGTACAGCTTTATTGGCATAATTTAGCGGTGTGCCTTCCACTAATTCCAGTCGGACTAAATTCTCTTCTGGCACTAAACAGCCGAAGTGTCTTAGCTGGGTTTTACTGAACGAAAGCTCAATTTTATAAAGCGTGTCCATTACCACCAAGGTTGACAAAGCATCCAATGATTTAGGAATAAGATGCGCAAAAGCGGCTGGTTTTTGCTTAAACGTTTGGATCGCCCACGCTTTCAGTTTATCGATCATTCGAGCTTCCTCCAGAGGGGGCAGGCCCTTAGGAACTCTGAAGATAAGCTCATTTCTTCCTACGCTGGCTCTAGAACCATTTCGCTGTTCTCTGTATATTCGGAGGGCCACTTTTTTGCCCGGCATCATTTCCAAATACGTATCTAAATACATCTACCCTTTCTCTTTTTTAGTGGTTTCTTTTATCTTCTCCCCAGCTAAGTTTGCCGCGCAGGGTATCTAAAAAACCCGTATTCGTTAGTTTGATCAGTTGAATAGAAAAATCATTTTTGCGCACGGCCAGCTGGCAATCAGCGCCAATGGTTTCAAACCGACTATCGAGCGTGCACAAAAAATTATCAGACCGGCCTTCCACCTCAAAAGAAATCACCGCATCGTCTCTTATTACAATCGGCCGTACATTTAGGTTGTGCGGTGCTACAGGTGTGATGACAAAATTACCACTCCCTGGAAAAACAATAGGCCCTCCACAGCTAAGACTGTAACCCGTGGATCCCGTGGGCGTAGCCACTATGAGCCCATCTGCCCAATAGCTATTCAAATAGGCTCCGTTGATGTAGGTATGTATCGTAATCATGCTGCTCGTATCGCGCTTAAGTAGCGTGCAGTCGTTTAGCGCAAAAGGCGTTTCATCAAATAAAGGTAGATTGCTCTCTAAATAAAGCATACTCCTCGACTCCACTTCATACCGGCCAAGTGCTAATTTGTCAACAGCCGCTTGAATATTTTTCTTTTCTACCCTAGCTAAAAACCCTAGCCGCCCTAAGTTAATACCTAATATCGGGATGCCTTTATCTCTTACCAGTGTAATCGCCTTTAAAATGGTGCCGTCTCCACCCAAAGTAATAATCACATCGAAGGTTTTTATACTAAAATCCAGATAACTGTGAATGACGCCTACCTCTTTTTTGAAGCTAATATGCGCTTTGAGTTCCTCTAAATAAGGAGCATACACGTAGGTAGTAAATTTAGCCTCCGCTAGGGCATCAAACAGCATTTGGATATAAGGAATATCCACTTCTTTCACCAATTGGCTATATACCACTACCTGCATTGCTATAAATTTACTTCTAATCCCAACAAAAAACTGCCCTCCCCTTGCCGATTGTGGTGATAGCGAATACCAAAAACCATATCGTAATACAAAATTACATCAAAACCTACACTTCCTCCTACTAACCAAGTATTTGAAAGCGGATTCCGCCCAGCGTCGAAAGGTGCATTAGCCCAGCCCTGATCTAGTTGCCCAGCAAGCACTACACGCCAAGGAATATAACGGAAAGCTTCGATAAATACTAGCTTCCCAAAATCTAGCTTCCCTTTCCCGATCTGCCGCCGTATGCCACTTCTAAGAATCAGCATATCTAGCCCGTCCACTACATAAAACTGGTAGCCCGATAAACCGTAGCCGCCAAAACCAATCGCTCGATTGTCTAAAAAAGGCTGCTGCTTTCTGATAGGGCTATACTTCAAACCGAGACCTAGGTTGACCGCACTATGCTGCCCAAATGGGATATAAGCTCGGTAATCGAAAAAAAGCCGCATTCCATCTCTTTCTTGAAAAATGCCCAATCCATCTTTTACTACTTCGATGCGGCCATAGCTCCCTTTCCATGGATAATTGCGCACATCGCGCTTGTCGCGCGTTACTTCAAAGCCGAGTGTCAAAAATCGCTGCCTGCTTTGGCCTTCCCTGAAAAAATTAGGATTTAAATGCTGTGCTATTGTATCCGCTATTTCCTCTGACCGATAGGCCAAACGCAACAAGTGATTGGCATATAATTTAGGCCGGTAACTCAAATCTAATCGTAGCTCCTGGTTGTGGTACACAAAGTCGTCCGCTGCCCGATAAAAAATTTGCTCGTTATTGATCGTCTGATAATTTTGCTCTCTTCGCTTTTGCTGCGTATAGTTGAAATTAATCCCTATATTTTGTGCCTTATTCAAATACGGAAGATCATAACCCGCCACTACCTCACGGGTATAACCATATTGATAACCCAATTTTAATTTGTCTCTACGACCTGTAAAATTACGCCACGACAAACGACCCCCAATATTTACTCGATTTAAGTCCCTATTTTGCTCCGTCCACCAAACATTGAAATTTCTGTCTGCTAACCGGAATATAGGCACAGGGTATATGTACCAAGTTTCCACTACCGTTACGACAAAGGTCACTAAGTTACCGCTAGCCTCCCAGTTGACATAGGTGATCTGTAAATCAGCGAACAAACCCGTATTCATCAAACTAGCCCGAGATTCATCTACCTTTTCGCTGAGGTCGTTCAGCGCAATTTTATCCCCCTCCTTAAACGACATTTCCCTGAAAATAGTCGATGAGCGCGTCTTTTTATGCCCCAAAATTCGTACTTCCTTTACCGTAATGCTATCCCTGCTAGTTTGCCCAAAAGCATTACTACACAGAATAAAACTCAAAAGAAATAGCATTGCTTTCATGTTGCTGTAACTCTTTGGCTATAATTCAATATTGCCTATTTTTCGGCCAGCCGATCGGGCGAGCTACCCCGCCCTTTACTCATCAACACGCCGATTAGTATTAACGCAAAAGATACGAGTTGTGGCCAGCCAATGGTTTCCTGATCCAACAAGCCCCAACCTAAAGCCACCAAAGGTACTAAATAACTTACCGTACTACTAAAAACTGCTGTTGTTTTTTGCACTAAGCTGAAAAATACTATGCTCGCTAAGACGGTGCTAAATAAAGCTAGAATGGCCACATAACCCAAACCCCAGTAAGCCTCCGGATGCTCCGCCACCCGCTCTATAATACCCGCTCCGCTTATACTCCACAACAAAGCAGGCAGACCCACTAGGAAAAAACTTACAATCGTGATTGTAAAGGCCGGCATATCTTGCAAATACACTTTCACTACATTGGAGCTAATCGCATAACAAATCGTAGCCAACAAAATTAAAGCAGCATAGCCAAGATGAAGATCGCCTCCACTTTCTCCCCCGCCTCCCACTACCAACAAAATAGCCCCACCTAGCCCAAGCAGGATGCCTAGTGCCTGCCGTGCTTCTACTCGTAGCCCAAAAGCTAACCAAGCTAACAGAAAAGTAAACAGGGGCGTCAAGCTACTCAAGATTCCTGCCACCGAAGAACTAACGTACAACTGCGCCGCAGGGTATAAAAAGGAAGGCAAACCCGTACCGCATAGTCCTACCAAAAAAAGTAAAGGTAGCTGCCCCCATCGTACCCGGCGTAAATGCCGTACAATAAACGGTAGAAAAGCCAAGGCCGCTATCCCCAAACGTAAGCTAGCTACTTGGTAGGGCGTGAAAACCGTTAAGCCTTTTTTTATCAGAATGTAACTACTGCCCCAAATAAGACTCAGCAATAGCAGTGTCAGGTAATCTCCTAGCGATGGGGCTTTGTTCATTCTTCCCCAGTCACGCCGAACTGCTCCTTGGTCGGGATGTTATACAACTCCATCATCTTTACAGTTACCGACTTCGGCGTCTTCGGCCCAAAATCAGTTTGCCGAACCCAACCCATCGCATCTTCTTCTCCGTTGATGGCTTGTATCTCCCATTTACTGTCCAATCGATCTATATTACTATCTATAATGATGAAGTCTCTACCGCTTCCATCTGGCTGCAAATACCATAGCCCACTATGTGTTTGCCGCTCCCAATGACCGCCTAAAAAGGTGCCATCTTTATTGAATTGAAACCACTGCCCTTTTCCTCTTCGGCGCTGCGGAACCGTAGCATGACTATCATAGTAAAACTCCATTACCCAAAAGGATTTAGTGAGCAACTGCCCCAAACGCGTTTCCATAGGCGGCGGCATCACCTGACCGTAACCTCCCAGCGCTGTATGCTGGCTGTTTAACTCCTGTTGTGCGAGCAAGGGATGTATATAAAGCGGCTGATAAGCTGCTGTATCTTGCACCGTTAACTCACCTGTGCTCAAGGGCGTTGGATTCTTAGCACCCTCCTTACAAGCATTCACCAGTAAACTCAAAACAGCCGCAGTAGCGATCAAAAGTAAAATACGATTCATGGAATTTCTTTTTTTTTCAACTGCTCTCACTCAAACCTCATCAATTCAAGTAGAACAAAGCACAAAGATACAATAAGCAAAACAAAATGCTAAAGTCCTTTTATTGTCCCACCGCCAGCTATTTTTCCGCAGGCCACTTCGTTCGCTCCGATACATGCCTTGTCTTAGATCATATTCCGTGGCTGTCGCTTCGCTCGCAGGGGCAGAAGCACTCCCTTTAGCGCAAAACAATCCTATCCTACCCCCCCCCTAGGTCTTTGAACCTAGTGCACAAAAATGTCTAAGTAGCCTGCCCAAAAAATCCAAAACAACCGTGGTAGTAAAATTAGCGACAAAAAATAGTTAAAACTTTTTGTAGTTTAATAAGTTGTGCGTATCTTTGTGCACTACACGAGACAAAAACTAAGCTTAGCACATTCATTTTTTGCCTACCTGAATTGCCTTGAAAGTCAATTCATTACGCACCAATTTAAAAACTGCTAAGAAGGTGCTGTTTTTTACCAACACTTACTGAAGTGAAGATGCAAGTCTTACCTTATCTTCACCGCACAAAATTCATTGCGCTAGTATGGAACAGACTACTTATACCGAAGATAACATTCGCTCCTTAGACTGGAAGGAACACATCCGGCTTCGGCCCGGCATGTATATTGGCAAACTCGGCGACGGGGCTTCCCCCGAAGATGGTATCTATATCCTGCTCAAAGAAGTTGTTGACAATTGCATTGATGAGTATGTAATGGGGCACGGTAAACAAATCGACATAGCCATTCAAGAAGGCACTGTTAGCGTCCGCGACTATGGCAGAGGTATCCCCCTAGGAAAGGTCATCGACTGTGTATCTAAAATAAATACCGGCGGCAAATACGATAGCCAAGCCTTTAAAAAATCAGTGGGCCTCAATGGTGTAGGTACCAAAGCTGTCAATGCACTATCGCAGTACTTTAAAGTGGAAGCCGTTAGAGAAGGGAAAGCAAAAGCAGCCGAATTCCAATTCGGCGAACTCACCAAAGACCATAAAATACGGGCCGCTAAGGAGAACGACGGCACCCTCGTTGTTTTCAGGCCCGATCAAGAAATTTTTAAAAAATATAAATTTAGAACGGATTTCATCGAAAGCCAGCTCTGGAACTATGCCTACCTCAATGCAGGCCTTAAAATTAATTTCAATGGCAAAACCCTACTTTCTAAAAATGGCCTACTAGACCTGCTATCCCGTAAAACCAATCCAGAGAACAATCGCTACGATATTATTCACCTCAAAGGCGACGATATCGAAGTGGCCATCACCCACGGCAATGCCTACGGTGAAACCATCTACAGCTTCGTCAATGGCCAATACACCACCCAAGGTGGCACCCACCTCAACGCCTTCCGTGAAGCCTTCGTGGAAACTATCAATAAGCACTTCAATAAAACCTACGACCGCCGCGATATTCTCGCCAGCATCGTCTCCGCCGTGGCTGTTAAAATAGAAGAACCCGTTTTTGAATCACAAACAAAAACTAAACTCGGCTCCACCGATATAGGGCCCAACGGCCCAACCCTACGAACTTTCATCAAGAACTTCTTGATGGAAAAACTCGACAACTACCTGCATATCCACCCAGCTATTGCCCAAGCTCTTGATAAGCGCATCAAACAGTCGGAACGCGAGCGCAAAGAAATTGCTGGCATCAAAAAACTAGCCAACCAGCGCGCCAAAAAAGCGAACCTCCACAACAAAAAATTACGCGATTGCCGCAACCACTACAATGATGCTAGCCGAAAAATTAGCGATGAGCTACGCCTAGCCACCACGGTATTCATTACGGAGGGCGACTCGGCCTCCGGCTCCATCACCGTTGCACGCGACGTGCAATCTCAAGCCGTCTTTTCCCTACGTGGCAAACCCCTTAATTGCTTTGGCCTTACTAAAAAGGTAGTGTATGAAAACGAAGAGTTTAACCTCCTACAACATGCCCTCAATGTAGAAGATAATGTGGACGAAATTCGCTACAACCGAGTAGTCATCGCCACCGATGCCGATGTCGATGGTATGCACATCCGCTTACTGCTACTCACTTTCTTCCTACAGTTCTTCCCCGATATGGTTGCCCGCGGCCATCTCTATATCCTCGAAACACCCCTCTTCCGCGTGCGCGATAAGCAAAAAACTTTCTATTGTTATAGCGAAGAGGAAAAGCAGAACGCCATCCAAAGTCTCCGAGGAAAAGCCGAAATCACCCGCTTCAAAGGCCTCGGAGAAATTAGCCCTAATGAGTTCAAAGACTTTATCAATGAAAATATCCGCCTAGAACCCGTAGTTCTTTCAGAGGGCACCGATATTGAGGCAATTCTTGCCTACTACATGGGCAAAAACACCCCTAGCCGCCAAGATTTCATCATCGATAACCTCCGATACGAAAAGGATGATGACCTCGACGAAAATGGCATCGCCGATGTCGAAGAGCTACCTGCCTTAGCAGAAGCCTAAGCTATTTACTTAAAATACTCATCGTAGCTCGTTCCTCCTTGCTTTCTAGGCGGTGGTGGTGGTGGCAGCTCCTCGGGCAGGTCTAAATCCATAATCTCGCTATCGATTTCTTCATAATCGATCAACTCTCCGTGCTCTCTTACATGGGCTTCTTCTTGCATTTTTTTAACCTTCTTGTTGAATAATGCCATACCTAGCAAATAAAGAGCCACTAAAGGGAAAAGCAATACCGAAAGAAGCCCAGCTCCTAGGCCATATAGCCAATTGCGCTTGAATAAAGCAAAAACTGTATTGACATATTGCGTGAATACCTTATGGTCGATCACTAAGGAAGCAATGAAAACCACAGGGGCCACTTTCCAGATCAACCAAAATATCATGCCCGTGATCTTAAACAAAACGAAGAAGAACACGATAGCTATGAGAATACCCACAATGCCACTAAATGGCGAAGACGAAGGACGATTCTGATCCATTTTTAGAAATTCATGACCGCTGAACAACTACTATTAGCCCAGCTCTTAGCACAAAGAACCGCCAAAGCCCTGCTAAAGTTGAAGCACTTCGATGAACGTAGTACTTTAGTCGGCTAATCTAAGGCTAAGCAAGACTTTTACGATTCCCACTGCTTCGTCATGTAAGGATAGCGAATGCGGTACTGTTCCCTAACCATTCCTAACAAAGTATGCCGAAGCTGATCAACTTGCTCTTTCGTTTCGGCAGAAATAAATAAACCCTTCTGCCCAAACTGTGCTTGCAGGCTACCTAATAGCCCAAGCTCAACTTCTTCTTTACCCTCTTCTTCTAAGTACATATCGAAGTTCCTTTTACGAAACAAGTCGATTTTATTGAAGACTAAGAGGGTGGCTTTATCATCGGCTTTCAACTCCTTAAGCAGTGTCTGAACCGTTCGGATATGGTCTTCGTGCTGCGGATGGGCTATATCTACCACGTGCAAAATAATATCGCTCTCTCTCACTTCGTCTAAGGTTGAGCGAAAACTCTCCACAAGGTGCGTAGGCAGTTTACGGATGAAGCCAACCGTATCACTCATCAGGAAAGGAGTTCCCTCAAAAGCTACTTTTCGCACCGTCGTGTCTAGGGTTGCGAAAAGCTTATCCTCCGCAAAAACCTCACTCTTAGTGAGCAAGTTCATCAAGGTGCTTTTACCCACGTTGGTATAACCTACTAAAGCCACCCGGATCATCTCACCTCTCGTTTTTCGCTGCGTTGTCGATTGCTGGTCGATCTTCTCCAGTTCTTTCTTGAGCTTACTGATCTTATCACGCACAATACGACGGTCGGTTTCAATCTCTGTCTCACCCGGCCCGCGCATACCGATACCCCCTCGCTGCCGCTCCAAGTGCGTCCAAAGACCTCTAAGGCGCGGCAGCATATACTGCATTTGCGCCATCTCCACTTGCTTTTTAGCTTGGGCTGTTTGAGCGCGGCTAGCAAAAATATCTAGAATCAAAGTAGATCGGTCAATGATCTTTACCTTAAATTTTTCTTCTAGAATGCTGGTTTGCTTGCCGCTCAGGTCGTCGTCGAAGATTACTAGACCAATATCTTCGTGTTTCTCGATATACGCTGCTATTTCTTCCATCTTCCCCTTCCCTACGAAAAAGCGGTTGTCGGGGTGCGGTAGCTTCTGCACGAAACGCCTACGAACGGCTGCCCCGGCTGTGAGTGCCAAGAACTCCAACTCGTCTAAGTATTCACTTACTTGCTCATCCGTTTGCCCTGGGAGGATTACACCTACCACCACGGCTTGCTCTATTTCTTTTTTAAGGCCACTCTCTTTTTGGCCCACTGTCCATTCTTTCGACATATTTGCTTTCAACACCGCACTTTTAGTAAGTCAATCATCGCCAAGGTTAGCAAACGAATACTATATTTGGTGAATGCCCTACAATTGGGGTGGTAAATAGGTAAACTTTTTTCAACTACATTAAGTTGCTACTTCCTAGGAATTAGCCATTGTTCATTGCCTTGAAGCCACATAATCTTAGCTATCGCTATTCGGCCAAAGCTAGATAAATCGCCGTTCTTAGGCTCAAAAGCTCGTCTTGCGCTACCCAAAAACCCTTGCCCCTGCATGTATGCCCGCCTGCCCGTACTGGGTACTGGGCCTGAGCGAGAGCAACGAGTCCGTACCTGTCCGTATGGATAGACACTTAGCCAACAACAAGAGTGCTGTGTGCACAGAGGCATAGGACCTACCTCCTGCTACGGAGGGGAGCGCAGCAACACCCCACCTTGGAGGAGTGCCTTCAGTTAGTTGGCTAGCCTTTGAACTTACTAAAAATAGTAGCCGAGTTGTGCCCTCCGAAGCCGAAAGTATTGCTGAGCGCATACTGCACCACCTTTTCGTGTGCCTTATTAAAGGTAAGGTTTAGGCGCGGATCGATCGCCGGATCATCGGTGAAATGATTAATCGTGGGCGGAATGAAATCGTGCTGCACCGCCAGAATACAAGCCACGGCTTCAATGGCAGCTGCGGCTCCTAACAAATGGCCCGTCATGCTCTTCGTGGAGCTAATGTGCAAATCGTAAGCTGCTTCTCCAAAAGCCAGTTGAATGGCTTTAAGCTCTGCCACATCCCCTAATGGCGTGGAGGTGCCGTGGGTATTGATATAGTCGATATCACTAGGCTGCAAGCCTGCATATTTCAGCGCGTTCTTCATCACAGCCATAGCACCCAGCCCCTCCGGATGCGGTGCAGAGATATGATAAGCATCGCTAGAAGCAGCGTAGCCTACAACCTCTGCCAAGATAGTAGCTCCTCTAGCAAGCGCGTGATCTAAGCTTTCGAGTACAATAGCACCAGCACCTTCCCCTAGGACGAAGCCATCTCTTTCAGCATCATAGGGGCGGCTAGCTGTTGCTGGGTCATCGTTGCGCGTAGAAAGGGCTTTCATGGAGTTGAAGCCACCGATCGAAGTAGCACAGATAACGCCTTCTGATCCTCCTGTGATCATCATGTCAGCACGGCCTAAACGGATATCGTCGGCCGCAGCCCCTAGTGCATGACCCGCAGAGGCACAAGCCGAGACGGTAGCATAACTGGGGCCACGTAGGTTGAATTTCATAGAAATATGCCCAGCTCCCATATTGGCAATCATCCGAGGAATCATGAAGGGGTTGTAACGCGGGCTTCCGCTACCCTTGGCAAAATCACTAATTTCAGCCTCCAAGGTCTGCAAGCCACCAATACCGCTAGCCCAGATGGCTCCCGCACGATCGGGGTCGAAAGCACCCTCGCTAAGCAAACCTGCCATTTCGAGGGCCTCCTGAGCAGCCACCAAAGCTAAGATACAATAACGATCCAAACGCTTGGCCTCTCGGCGATCGAGGTATTGCTCGGGATCAAAGTCTTTGAGCTCACAAGCAAACTGCGTTTTAAACTCGCTTGCGTCGAACTGCGTTATAGGTCCCGCACCACTCTTCCCTGCGCGAAGACCCGCCAAGTACTCGGCCGCTGAATTACCGATGGCCGTAAGGGCACCAATACCCGTAATGACTACTCGTTGCATAGGCTAATGAATCTATTTGCTGGGTAGGCAGCCAAGCCACTTACCACAAGCAAGTTGGGCTGAATATGTTGTTTGACAAAAAAAATGCCGCCTGTCGCTTCGTCCATCCTGTAAACGGTTGGGCTGAAATGACAGGCGGCAGGTCGTGTGTAATACGCTTTAAAGACTACTTCACACTGCTCTCCAGATAGTCAATCGCCTGACCGACCGTTTGGATGTTTTCGGCTTGTTCGTCTGGAATGCTGACGTCAAACTCCTTTTCGAACTCCATGATAAGTTCTACGGTATCGAGTGAATCTGCACCCAAATCGTTTTGGAAACTTGCTTCCCGTGTTACCTCCGCTTCATCTACGCCGAGTTTATCCACGATGATCTGTTTCACTTTTTCTTCGATGTTAGCCATTGTATGTTCGCTTTTTTTGGTGAACAATTGCGCCGCAAAGAAAGCTAGTATTCTAATCAAAAACAAGTTTTCTTGAAAAATATAGCCCTTTTTGGCACTTTTATACTTAAAAATGAGGCAATACGCCCATCTTAAGACGCTTCTTTTTTCAAAAGACACCTTGTCGAAGAGCCCAAAGTAGCCTCCTAACTACCCTTGCAGACCCCTTCCATAGCTTATCGTTTTAGTGCAACCGCTATCTTTTTTCTAAAAATCTGAATTTGTATCGCCTCATACTAGGTAAATGTCAGTTACTAAGTGTACTTTTGCCACCAAGTACAATATTGTAAAAAGTACACTAACCCCCCATCGGATGAAAATCACAGATCACCAGAATACTAAAATAGTGGCCACCGTTGGCCCAGCTTGTAGCTCCTATGAAAACCTACTCGCACTTGTCATGGCCGGTGTGGATGTTTTTCGGCTCAATTTCTCTCATGGATCTCACGAGGATCATGGTCAGGTTATTCAACATATCTTAGCGATCCGAAAGGAAACCAAGGTACACGTTAGCATCCTAGCCGACCTACAAGGCCCAAAGCTCCGTGTAGGTAAGATGGAAGGGGAAGGACTCCCTGTGGCAGAAGGCCAAATCGTTACCTTTGTGAACGAAAAATGCGTAGGCAATGCCGAACGCATCTACATGAGCTACCCTGAGTTCGCCCAAGACGTAAAAGTGGGCGAGCGCGTATTGGTGGACGATGGCACCCTTGTCTTCGAAGTAGTGGAAACGAATGGTACCGATACCGTAAAACTAAAAACCGTCTTCGGGGGAGTGCTAAAATCCAACAAGGGGGTAAATTTGCCTAATACCAAGGTTAGTTTACCGAGCTTAACGGAAAAGGATTTGATCGACTTAGAGTACATCCTCACCCAACCCGTCAATTGGATCGCTCTTTCTTTCGTGCGCCACCCCAAGGATCTCAAAGACCTTAAAGATCGTATCGATGCCGCTGGCCACTCTGCTAAAATCATCTCTAAAATAGAGAAACCCGAAGCGATTGAACGCATCGATAAAATCATCAAGCATTCTAATGCCATCATGATTGCACGCGGCGATTTAGGTATTGAGATGCCTATGAAACAACTGCCTATCCTACAAAAGGAGATCATTCGCAAGTGCATACAGCGTGCCAGACCCGTCATCGTAGCGACCCAAATGATGGATAGCATGATCAACAACCCCTTCCCTACTCGTGCAGAAACAACCGACGTGGCCAATGCCGTGCTAGATGGTGCTGATGCCGTAATGCTGAGCGGTGAAACCAGCGTAGGGCGTCACCCCGTTAAAGTAGTAGAGGCCATGAACGAGATCATCGAAGAAGCCGAAGCCGTCTATCACCAACGCCACCCCCAGCGCCCAATCCCTAATGCTGCTAGCTCCACTTTTATGAGTGATGTGATCTGCTCTGCTGCCGTAACCGTGGCGGAGGGAGTAGGCGCCAAAGCAGTGCTTGGCATGACCGTCTCAGGCTATACCGCCTTCAAGCTGTCTAGCTACCGGCCCAATGCTAAAATCTATATTTTCTCAGATCACCGCGATATCCTCGCCACCCTCAACCTCTGTTGGGGCGTCCGTTGCCACTACTATAATGGCTTTTCTACAACCGACCAAACCATCGACGATATCATCGATATCCTCAAGCAAAGAGACCGTGTTCAGGTAGGCGATTTCGTCGTCAATACCGCCGCTATGCCCCTTGAAAAACGCTTGATGACCAATATGGTAAAAGTAACTACCGTAGAATAGAGTTGTTAGAACAAGCTTCTTGACTTAGCATAGATCAAAACAAAGGCTATTTGCGTTTTTCAGCCTTTCTAAGCAGCGTTTCTCAGCGCACTAGATAGTGTGGCCTAGAAACGCTGCTTTTTTTGTCGCTATCCGCTCGCTTTTGGCTGACGCAGGGGCAAGGGCATTCCTTGTAGCGCAAGTGTAGAGCGAATATTCCCCCCTTCGTACTAGGCTCTTCTAATGAAAAAGCATTTTTATTTGCGAAAATTCGCTAAACCTTTGTATTTTTAGCCCCTAATGAGCGTAAAATCAAATAACGAGCGAATTATTCTGGGGCTAAAGGTCAAGCAACTCCGCCAAGACCTACAGCTATCTTTTGCTGCATTAGCCTTGCAAACGGGCATGTCGGTAAGTTATCTCAATGAGATTGAGAAGGGGAAGAAGTTTCCCAAACCTGACAAAGTAGAGCAGCTAGCCAAAGCCCTCAACACAACAGCGAAAGTACTTACGAATGGTGAGCTAGGCCGCCATTTAGAGCCCGTAGAGGAGTTATTACGATCCAACTTCCTCCACGATCTTCCGCTAGACCTGTTCGGCATTGAGCTCGGTAAGATCGCTGAAATTATTGCTAGCGCACCTGCGCAAGTAGGTGCTTTTATATCTGCGCTACTGGAACTTTCTCGCACCTATTCCGTCCGAGAAGAAAATTTCTACTTTGCCGCCTTGCGAGCCTACTTGGAGCTGCACGAAAATTATTTCGAGGATATCGAAAAAGCTGTTAGCCGCTTTTCAGAAGCTAACCAACTGGGGAATAGCCGCCCCTTGGCACCCGATCTGCTAGCTAGGCTACTCCGGCAAGGCTATGGCTACACCGTGCTAGTGAATGGTTTGGATGCCTTCCAGGATCTGGATCACCTCCGAGCCGTTTACTTACCCGAAAGCCAAAAACTACTCCTTAGCAGCCGCCTTAAAACACCGCAACAGGCTTTCCAGTTTGGGAAAGAGCTAGGTTTCCAAACCCTGCAAATCACCAACCGAGCTAAAACTAGCAGCCTGCTTAAAGCACATAGCTTTGAAGAAGTGCTCAACCATAGCAAAGCTACTTACTTTAGTGTCGCCTTATTATTACCTTTAGAAGATTTCAAACAGCGGCTACAAGCCTTTTTTCAATTACCCGCTTGGGATGGAAAGGCATTCATCCAATTGATGCAGCACTACAACGCCTCTCCTGAAATGCTCTATCATCGGATGACCAACGTAATTCCAAAATTCTTGGGCATTCCAAAGCTATTTTTCCTCCGTTTCCTACACGATCCCGGGCAGCAGGAGTTTATCATCGATAAAGAACTCCACCTCAACCGGCGGCACCAACCGCATGGCAATGCAGTACAAGAACACTACTGCCGCCGCTGGATTAGCCTAAGCCTGTTAAGCGACTTACATCGCATGCAGCAAGAAGGTAAATATACTGAGCAAATAGTAAACGTACAGCGTTCGCGCTATATCGGTACTACCGATGAGTATTTATGCCTTACGCTCGCTAGACCAGGCTACCCCTCCCCAGAGCGAAACGTCAGCCTGACGCTAGGCCTACTCATCAATGAAGATGTAAAAAGAGAAATCAAGTGGTTAGACGATCCGGCCATACAGCTACGCGAAGTGCATACCACCTGCGAGCGTTGTTCGCTAAATAGCTGCGAAGAACGCAGTGCAGCTCCTAGTATCGTTCAGAAAAAAGAAAAATACAAACGGACTCTTGCCGCCTTGGCTCGTTTGGATTAAAAAAGCCAGCCAACTAACTACTACCAATAAAAAAAGCAGCTAACCCATTGTTGGATTAGCTGCTTCTCGTGTGTAACAACGATGCTTTTACTCGAGCTTAAACTTCACGGGTAAGTTGAACTGAACGCGTACGTTCCGCCCTCCCTGTTGGCCAGGGATCCATTTGATGCCTTGCTGGTTCATCAACTCTACTACCCGCAGAGCCTCTTCCCCTGTTTTAGCACCCGGATTACGCACTACCTTTGCATCGGTAACCGTACCATCCTTCTCCACTACGAAGCTCACAACAGCCATACCTTCTACCCCGTTTTCGCGGGCAATCGCAGGGTATTTGATATTGCCATAGATAAACTCTAGCAACTTTTTCTGGGCGCAATCCTTCTTTTCCTGGGCGTTGCTGATATTCTCACAACCAGGGAACATAGGCATTTGCTCCACTACCTTGAAGATTTCCTCCACTTTCGGGGCAGGGGGTGGTGGCGGTGGTGGTGGTGGCGGCGGCGCATTAGGCTTCACCACTGGAGGTGGCTCGTTATTAGCCATGTCTTGATCCGCCGTCATATCCTCGAATTTGGGCGGCTCTTCGTCAATGAGCTCCTCTTCCGGCACTTCTTCAATCACCGGTGGTGGTGGTGGAGGAGGGGGAGGGGGGGGCTCAGCGGTACGTGGTGGCTCCACTTCAATCTCTTCTTCTAGCTCTAATGAATATCCTGAAATATCCACTACCGTGTCGTACTGCGTCCAGCCAAAAGCTAGGAGCGACAGACCTACGGACAGCGCTAGACCGAAATTAAAAAAGGTGCTACTCAGTCCGAAGACGTTTACACGTTCGTACTTA
>DAINNZ010000038.1:0-26572 GCA_036735605.1 Lewinella sp.
TCGATAGATGATATCTAAGGAATCCCAGCTTACAGCTTTTTCCTCGAAAAAGGAGTAATTGTCCTTTACGAGTTTATAGAAGTATTCGTAGTTGGCGGTAGGTGTATTTTCGGGATTAGGTCCCACGATCAACCTTCCGCAGGAGGTGAATAGTAAAGCTAATAGCAACAAAATAGGAAGTGTGCGCATAGGTAATATAGCTTAGAAATAGGTAAATAGTAATTCGTTCTATAGTTGGCGTTCTAGCAGGGCTTCTTATATCCAAAGCGAATCCCTTTGGGTATCTAATTGGTAGCCAATAGGCGTATGTATGACAGTAGCGTTATTAGTACAAGCCTCGTGGTCTGTCAAAGCTAAAACTTCGGCTTACCCGTGGCGTTTTTTGCGGTTACTCTTCGTTGGAGAACCCCTTACATAGTTTCGCTATGCGCGGGCACCTCCGCCTCGATTAGCCGCAAAATTCGCTAACGCTCAACCCGAATAGTAACGCTTGATAGACCACTCGGTTTTAGTGCACTTAGCAAGCGTCTTGCGCTTAGTAGTTGCTTTTGCCCCTGCGTTAGCCAAAACCACGCTACTGCATAACGGAAGTATTTTGAGCCTACAATAATACATTAAAGCCATACAAAAAGGCGGAGGTAGTTGAAATGAGCGGCTTCGTAACTGGCCTAGGCGTATAAAACAGTTGCCAATCGTAGGAATAGCGATTGGATCGCCAAGGCTGCCGACGATGGTCGAAATCAACCCCTAGATTAATTTTACCAAACACATTGAAACTGCCCCACTCCATTTGACGCAAGATGTCTTTGAATGTGGTTTTTTGTAGATGCAATACTTGCGGCAGGCCAATGTAAGCGGGGCGATATATTCCGTTATAGAGCGGAACATCTATGCGGGATATGGCCGACCAATCGCTATTGGCAATTAAGCGGCGATCGATCGCGCCAATACCGATACCATGGTGGAGTAGGAAGCCCCTCACATTGTTAGCCGGGAGTTGATATTTCCTCATATTGACCTGTAGGCTATAGGTGAGGCCTAGATATTGCTGATCGGTGGCTGCCAGATCGTTGCCTAGGCGTTTGTAAAAACCCCAACTGAAGTGCATATCTGACAAGGCCGCTCCCCGTTTGATGTCTTGTTTCGGGCGGAGTTTTGGGCTCAGGTCAATTTTATCGATTGTAATTTGAAAACGGAAAAGGGAATTAGCACCATAGTCTTCGGTCCGGAAGAAAAAGCGCGTTCCTCTCCCCTTGTAAGCTAAGACCGAGTGGGCTTGATCTCGGACGGTATTGAAGGGAATACCTACACCTGCCGTAATGAAGCGAGCCTGCATGGGTAAACGCAGCTCTTGTGCATGCGCTTGGGCTAGGAACAGTAACAGAAGGAGTAGCAGGCCGTTTTTTTGTTTCATCATTTTGTCAATTTAAAAGAAGTAGCCGAGAGGCATGAACTGCTTATTGGGGGGGCATTCAGCACAATTTTTCATATACGCTCACCTTCCGCATCATTTTATTTACGTTGGTACAATTCTTTGCCGGCAGCCTCATACTTATCACCTGGTGCCCAAAAAGGCCGTTGCGCCTTATCGGCGATCAAACGAGCGATGTAGGTAAACGAGCGGCAGTATTCCAGCAAATAGTCGTAGTCGATGGTATTGGGGTTATCCGTTACTTGGTGGTAATACTTAAACATAGCATCATTGAACTAGCTGAAGCCGGGGCTGAAAGTGAGAGCGGGAACGCCCTTGGTGGCGAAGGAAACGTTATCTGAGCGATCGTATAAACCTTGCTCGGGAGCAGGATCACCAATTACCTTGAGATCGTAGGCCGCAGCACCTGCTTCAATTTCAGCATCTACGCCGGTGCGGCCCATTCCAAAAATAGCGATGGCAGAAGTATCGCTGTAGCCTGCGCCATCGGTATTGAAATTATAGACCGTTTGTGCGAGCGGGCGCAATGGGTTTTCTGCGTAATATTGGCTTCCTAGCAAGCCCATTTCTTCGCCTGTGACCGCGAGGATAATAATAGACCGTTTGGGTCGCTGCTGGGCAAAGCACTTAGCGGCACTAAGTAAAGAGATCGTGCCGAAAGCGTTGTCTCGCGCGCCGTTAAAGATGCTATCCTGTTCGGTATAAGCCCCGCCACCTTGTTTCCCTACACCCACGTGATCGAAGTGAGCCGTTAGTAGCATATACTCATTTTTCAGGTCAGGGTCGCTACCCTCAACGACGCCGCCTACGTTTCGGCTGCTCAATGCAGCGACGCGCATACCACTGCTCGTGATACTACCCTTGCTTTTTTTATTGCTACGAAGATTGACGATAAAATCCTCTTCCGTTTTGATGAAGCCATAAGGAATAGGGGAAGCTTGGCTATCTTCATTCTTAAGTCCGATGCGGTCACCGCCAAAGTAAGCCGTAAAGGCTGACCAAGGGAAAGGCAGTTGATAGACTTCAATAAGTGCCACAGCTCCTCTTTGTGCTGCTAAGACTGGCTTTTCTTGAACCCCTCGAAAAATACCTCGCTGGCTTTTATCATCCGGCAGGCCGGAATAAGTGATGACGATTTTACCTTTTACATCTAGTTTAGCGTAATCATCGTGGCCGGTCTCTTCATCTACCCAACCGTGGCCAGCGAAGACGACCGCCGCTTTAGCCGAGAGTTCCCCTCCGCGCATAATAAGCAGATTATCGCCGGCAGTATAGACCTCTTTTTGAATTGTCAGCACTGCTTGGGCAGGGCCAGAGATGGATTCGAGGGGTACTTCTTGAAAATAGCTATTCCCGTTAAGTGGTTCGTAGCCGAAGGCTTCTAGTTGAGCGGCGATGTATTCAGCGGCGATATCGTTACCCATGCTGCCCGTTCGGCGGCCTTGGAGGAAATCGCTAGCTAAAAAGTACATTTGGCCTTTTAAGACCTCTTTATCAAGGTGGTACTCCGGCAGAGATTGTGGGTCTTGCGCCCTTAAACCTCCCCAAAAAATAACTAAAAACAATAAACAAGACGCCAGACGCATACGTAAAAATTAAAGGATGATAGCCAAGCAAAGTATGTTTGGCAAAACAAAGATAAAATAAATTTGGTTAGTTATAGATTTTCCTACTCCTTGCGCTTAAAAGAGCCGATCAGGCGCTTCATGTCATTGAGCGTGTCAACAGACTGCCTATTGGTGGTGCCTAGAAACAGATAATATATATCTTCGTTAAAGAGCATCACTTGGTAGATGTGCTCTATCTCGCCTGTCTCCGCTGCTTTTCCGGAGGCTAGTATTTCGTATCCATCCAACCCATCAATATGAATCGGTCCTACATATTCCGTTGTATCGATCGGCAGGGGCATTTGATGCAAGCGATCCAAAGCGTATTGTTCCCGATTTGGCACGAATACTCGCGAGAAGGACTTAGCGATGACTAGATTGGTCTTATCTTCTAATTGGGTAGGAACCAAGCCATCAACCGTAAACAGTAAAGCATTCGATGCAGCGGTGGCAAATTGCAGTTTTGTGCCTGTTGCATCTACGGTATAATCGAGCGCGGCAAAAGGATCAAGCTCCTTAGCCGACTCATAGACAATACTTCGCATAGAGCGCTCTATAACCTGACCGATCTTTTTTTCCTTTTTAGGGAAAACACCGTTTATCAGAATGGTTTCTTCTTCATTGCCAAACAAGAGAATATATTTGATGAAGACTTTACCATAAGCCTTTTGCTCTCCTCTGATGAAGCGGGCTGGTAAGCCATTAAAATGCCAGTTGTTTAGTTCCATCTTATCTATGCCTTGGCGCAGCATATTTTCCTCGTTGATACCCGTGACTACCGATGAGAAAGGCCCTGGTATATTCAATAGCATGATACTGGAGCCACTCTCGTCATGTTGGAAGCCGAGGAAATTAGCTGCTTCTACGAAGCCTTCGGGCGGCACTAAGCTCAGCTTCGTACCCTCAACGGAATGGTGGGCGCTGCTCAGTGTATTCAAAATCGTATCTTGCCCTACAAGCGTTGCTCCTGAAAAAAGGAGCAAAAGGAAGAGGAAAATTTTAAACATGGATAGAAGTTTTAACTTTCTCCGACTTACAATGCCAAGCAACCAGATAGACTACCTCAAATAGTCAACAAGTATAGTACTAACGAAGCCACTAAACAAGTCTATAAAAAAGTAGTGCTGAGCATTGCCCAGCGCTACACGAGCTAGTAACAGCGCAAGCTGAACTTCTCGGAGGAAGCAAAGGTAAAAAAATGTTTTACTTGCTTAATAGAATTGTTCCGCAGACCACCTCGATTCAAGTAGATATAAGCCTAAGGCCGCAATAGTAGTCGCTGTTGTATCACTCCTTGGCGGCTGTGAAGTTGCAGCCAATAAACGGCTGCCGGCAAGGTACTTAAATCAATTGTTTGAAGCTCCACCGCTTGGCAAGGCCCGCTTTGAAGTTGTTGCCCTTGTGCGTTGAAGACTTGGTAGTGCTCTAGTGTTCCTCCTTGCGTACGTAGTTGCACCAGGCCGCTGCTGGGGTTGGGAAAGAGTTGAACGGAGGGTGTTTTGGAAAGCTCAAGGGTAGTCGTTTCGCAGCTGCGGCTACTGACTTGCAGTGTAAGCCCAAGCGGCTGGATGAAATTGGGGCATATTTCCGGCGCAGCTTCCACCGTGTAAGCACCTGCTGTAGTGATGGCATAGCGAAAACCGGTAGCGGTGGGGATGGGGTTACCATCCCGATACCAAGTGATACTAGTACGGTAAGGCTGTCCTAGTTCTAAAAACAACGTATCGCCTTCGCAAATACTAAAGGTTTCTGAATTAGGGTCGAAGGTATATTCCCCTTCTTGAATGACAAAAGGGAGCAAAAAAAGAAGCCCATCTACCAGTACTTCTGCCGAACGAACGGTACAAGCATTCAAGGTGGCCGTCACGCTATAGAAAGCAGGTAAACTCTCCGCTGCCACGCTGATCGTTTGGGCTGTTGCCTCGGCCACCGGCTCGGCCGTAGCGGCTAGGAAATCGCGCCGATACCATTGATACGTATCATAGGCTTGTGTACTCAGCAAAGCACCTTCGTTGGGGCACACCAAGGTATCGCCAAAAACGGTAGGCGTGAAAGGGCATTGCGCCAATAAAGCGAAACTACTTACGAGGGTAGCTGTAATAAATAAGGATCGGAGCATGTGAATTGTATTTAATTTTACTGTAAAGACGTGCTTTTGGGTCTTGGCGTTAGTTGTATCATGCTGTCACTCTCTTTATTTTTTTTGGCTGGTCTTTTAACTTAACAACAAGCACGCCCTCCGCAAGCACCTAATCCAACAACTTTTTTATGGCGTTACTGCCTATGATTTGTTGCCAAAGTGGATCTTGGCGAAGCCGTTCAAAGTCTGTAAAGCCGTATTCGATAGCTTTGGTTAGCTGTTGTGTGGCCGTTTTTTTCTGTGCTTGCACTGCGGCGAGGGAAGCGAGGAGATAATAAGTTTCTGCGGATTGTGGGGCGAGGGCGTCTGACTGTGCAAGCGCGGTAGCCGCCTGTTCAAAGTCGTTCATCAGCATGGCGGCTATACCGATTTCTTGGTAGGCATCTGCATCTTTTGTTTCATGGCGGAGGTATTGCCGGAAGGCTTGGATAGCTGGAGCGTAGTTGCCTAATTCACGCTCTACAATCCCTATATTATAAAGGTCAAACAAGCGGCTACTATCCAGCGTGAAGGCTTGTTGCCAAGCGGCTTTAGCAGCTATTTTTTCATTGGAAAAATACAAGGCATCTCCTTTGGAGCTGTAAGAAAGTGCGTAGAGCGGATCGTAAGCGATGGCCCGATCAAAAGCAGCGATAGCCGCCGACCAATTTTCTTGGGCTTTGAAGGCCGCTCCTAGATTGTGATGCGCAAGCGAAAAGGTGCTATCCAAGGTAAGAGCCTGGGTGCAAGCGCTAAGGGCTGCGGTATAATTCCCGTTATCCACCAAGCTAGCGCAACGGTTGGCAATCGCAAGCACCCAGGTGGGTGAAAAGGCGAGTGCTTGGTCGAAATGGCGAATGCTTTCCGTAAAACGGCCTGTTCGCCGTGCTAATAAACCTAACTCGTTATAGGCATAAGCTGCCGTGGTATCTAGGAGTAGTACACGCTCTTGAATAGCAATGGCCTCGGTGAAAAGGCTCGAATTAGCCATTTTATCTTCTCCGACTAAACGAATATTGAGGCCTTCAAAATAGAGGGCTTTGGTTTGTAAATCTTGGTGCATAAAGTGAGCCTCTCCTAGTAAATCGGCCGCAGTTTTAAGGTACTGCGGATAACGCTGATAGACCGGCGAGGCCGCCCAGCGACGGCGTAGTTCGGCCGGATTGGCTGCCAAGTAATCATTGATTGCTTGCTGGGCTTCGTCTTGCAGTGCTGCTACTAATTGGAGGCGCATTTCTTGCTCATAAGGCTGAATCGCTGCCTCATTTTTTAAACGTATATACAAGCTGTAAGCCGACCCATTGCTAGGATATAAGTAATGCTTCCGATTGAGGGCCAGATTAAAAGCTTGATATAGTTCCCAAATGGTAGAATCGGTCTGCAAGACAGCTGACCGCAGCCGAATACCTTTCGGGTTGGCCTGGGCAGCACTTTGCGTGCCTTCTCGTTTCTCCCGTAACACTGCTAAGGCCTCTAGATTCACTAGTGCCAATTCGGTGGCTGGGTTACCGCCAATATTCGGGTTTTGTGCTCTAGGCGCCACGGCGATGCGCACCTCGTCTTCTAAGTATCGTTTTAGCTCAAATAGCGTGATGATATTGTCTTCGTCGCGGTCGGCCAAACCAATGAGCCCATCGATGAGGTAGTAAGTAAAAACGCCATGCCCCCCACCCCACTGCCTACCTTCTGCGGAATATTCATTTTGTTGGCAGGAAAGCAGCTTTACGTCAGCCGTTTGTTCGGCTAGTAGGTAATTAGTGGCCTGGGCGCCCTTGTTTTCAGCACCTGCCAAGGCACCTGCATGGCAAGCATCCGTTATCAGTATTACCTCGGCACCTTTGCTTTTTCGTAGTGTTTCAATTACGTCGTGGATGTGTGTAAGCGGGAAAGCTCCCCCTGCCATATAAGTGGTTGGGTGCGTGTCATACGTCAATAAATAGCCTCTCTTGGAATAAGTTTGGCTTTCCATATCGCCATGACCGGAAAAATAAATAATTGCTCGGTCGCCTTCGCGCGTTTCTTCTATCAGCCAAGTCAGCGCTACAGCCATTTGGCCTTGTGTAGCTTGCTCATTTACTAGTAGCTTGTAGTGCTCAGGGGCTAAATTCCCACCCGATTCACTACTCAAAAAATCAGCCATCGCAATGGCATCACGGTGCGCAAATTGTAGCGGCGGTATTTTTTCATACTGAAATTTAGAAACGCCAATGATCACGGCGCGTGTGGTACTACTGGAAACCATTGGCCTTATCTGCGCTTCCCCTATGACAGGAAAAAACAGGCAATAGATTAGTAATTTCAGTGAAAAGCGAAAAAGATTCATGCTTGTTAGTTTAAGAGTAGTCTGTTCCATCTGGCTATAATTCCGTACGCTGCTTTTTGCATAGCTAGGAGGCGCTAACTGTGGTGTTTTACCATAGTTACGTCGATTTCCAGCATTCAAAAAGCATAGCAGCATTTTTGCGCCAGATGGAACACCCTAAGTTTAAGAGTCGTTTTTTTTTTGCCCGCAGGGCAGGGGCAAGGGTATTTTTTGAGCGCAAGTGTTGCTTATTTTCCTCTATACGCTCGGGAGGCCATTTCTTCCGTCCCATTGCGCATCCAAAAGGCGGCGTGCATTAGGCGGACGAACTCACTTTTGGGCGAAAGTACTCTAGCGCGCAAATATGCCTGCTCGGCCGCCACAAATAAGCTAGCGCGCTCTAGTGCAATGGCTTCCATGGTGGCCTGCACAGCAGGGCTGCTCTGTTGGTATAAATCAACTGCTTTAGCTGGCCGTATGCCTTCATCTACTTCTTCTGCACGGATTAGTTGAATAGCCACTTTGTTAGATGATAGGCCGGCTGCTTCCTCGCCTCTACTAACCCACCAAGTATAGCTAGCCCCCGGAACAAAAGGAGCTACGGAGAGATTAATTTGCAAGGAAGTATCTTGGGTAGTCTGCTCTAGCACCGTATTTCCTGTAGCATCCCTGATGTGTAGGGTGAAAAGTAGCTTACCGGCTGGTTGCGACCAACTAAAAGTGCTAGCCGCTGGAAGCATTTTTCCAAAAGGATAAATAGCCGTGATTTTACTACCTTTTCCTCCCCAGCCGTCGCCGGTCTTACTGCCTGTACGGATATTGCCCCAGCCGTCGCCTGTTTTACTGCTGGTTTTGATACCACCCCAGCCGTCGCCTGTTTTTACGCCTGTTTTGATGCCGCCCCAGCCATCGCCCGTTTTACTACTAGTCTTGATGCCACCCCAGGCGGCTTCTTGGTTCTCGTCACTCGCCGCAGCTTGTACCGCCGCCATCACGAAGCTGCTGTAAGTTAGTTCAAAATTCAGCAGCGCTTCGTCAGGGTCAACCCCTACAAAAGGGGCAGTAAGGGGCATTTTGCCGGCTGTCTTGAGGGTGGCAAAATGGCTATTTTGAAATAAAGTAGCTTCGCTGCCTGGCTTCAAAAGCAGTTGCCCTTCGGCTTGCAGAACGGCTCCGTCCACTACCTTCATCGCTTTTTTACTGTTGGGCGACTGATAGCGCAATTTTCCCGAGGAGGCAATCAAAACGACTGGGCTGCTGGACTGTGCAAGCAGGGCACTACTGAGCAAAAAGCAGCCTAGTATGAGCAAAAATATTCTTTTCATTCTATTCTTTTTTGTGGAATTATTATTCCGATTTCCGATAGCTACCCCAAGCATTTACATAGCCGGTTTTGTCGAGTGAAAAAATGAGTTTGGCGCCTGGGTAAACCCAAAGCAGGCCTTTGGAGGCTTGTAATTGCCTAGGTGGATGACCATAGTTTGCTAGAATCTCTTTGGCCTCGCTGCCGATACCGATGCCTTGTAGGCTGCGGTCGGTGGAGGAGGCCTCCGTCCATTGCACAACGGTATATTGCTTTCCATCGTTGGCATAATGCAGGCGGATGTAGGAGTTGTTGAGCTGCTTGCTGCCGCAGATCACTTGCGGAGAAAGCGTGATTTCTTCCATAGGCAGCGGAGCCGCCAAGAAACGATCTAGTTGAATACCATCCATCACAACTGCCTCTGGGCGGTTCATGTCTGTTGGCAACTGCCGTATTTTATCCTGTAAAATAGCCAAATTGACAGCTCCTAGCGGATAATTACTGGCTGCCAGCCGGCTGAGTACACTGATGGCCGTAGTAGAATCGCCCTGTAAAGCAGCCATGGTGGCGTCGAGTAAGTCTAATTCTTGTTCAATAGCCACCACGCTATCCAACTTTCGGGCTTTTCGGAGCCAATAACTAGCATCGTCCCACGATTTAGCTAGTACGTGTGTACTGATTAAGTTGACGTAAGCTGTGTAATAAGCTGGATCTAGTGTAATGGCTCGTTCAAACTGAGCCAAAGCTTCCTTGAACATCCGCTCGCGAATCACCAGCCGATCGGTCTGCCTACTTTTCAGGCTGTTTAAGCGAGCATACTGGTCTAATTCAAAAGGTAGTACGAAGGGCATCTCCACCTCGTTGTAGTAAGAAAGTGCCGCCATCGCAAGGTTCGTGCCAATATTATTATACACCTCTCTGCTCTGAAAGTCTTGTAGGATGTAAGCGTAGTAGGTGGCTGCCGCTTGATATTCTTCAAGCACTGTAAGCAAGCCAGCCGTTTCATAGACGTTAATAAGCTTAAGGAGCTGGTTGCTCGCATTTTGGCTCATCTTTATCCGGTCGGCTAGTGCCGGATAGCCTTCTAGCGAATCGGGCAAGCCATAGACCTCATACAGCTTAGGCAATAAGGTAGGCATGATCCCATACACGTTGTAGCCAGCGGAAAAAGCTAGGAAGCCACCAATATAATCAGCTTGGGTTTCCTGCTTGATGCTTTCATCTAAACTATTGATAAAGCGCGTGGTGCTTAGGTCTGTATTTGTGTTAGCAAAGCTGCGGTTCCAATCGTGTTTTTCGTAGTAATGCGTCAGTTCATGGGCTAATAAAATGGCTAGTGCATTCAAGGAATCGGAACCAAATGTTCTACACACATCGTAGGCTTTTTCCTCCAAGCCCACGGCTGCTGCATTAGGGTTCATCCAAGCAATATTTTGGCGGTTCGCGTTCATAACTAGCGCTGGTGCCTTTTGCCGAAAGTCGCCCCGCGTCCGCACGAGATTTTCGAAAACAGCATGAGCCGTTTGGTATTTATAGCTATTTTGATCCAAGGTGCCTTGTTCGCCACTTGGGTTCTGTACGAAGGCGAAAAATGCCTCTCCTCTTTGTGCTAACAGCCAAGGTGCCAGCAGCAAATTGGTAAGTAGCAGAATAGCTGTCCATTTTTTTAAACGAAGCATATTGATTCTTTTTTTAAGGGATTCTTTCTAAGTCTTGCGCTACCAAGTCCGCTTTGCCCCAGCGAGCGAAGCGATAGCCAAAATATGGCCACAAAAGTAGCTGCGCAGCGAATTATCCACTATTCCTGGAGCATTGCTCGGGCAGTGGGCAGATCATCTACCCTAGCCGAAAAGGCAGCATACATATCGCGCACCAAGCGATTAGCGGCATCGGTTTGGAGCAAGCGGGCGTAAGCGGCATTGGCTTGAAAATTAAAGCCAGCCCGCTCTAAAGCGTAGGCTTCCATAAGGCTTTTTTCCACCTGACTGGCTTCTTGATACTCTTGGAAGGCGGCTAAATCGGCTAGTGCATCCGCAGCTCCTTCTGGATTATAGACAAAGGCCAGCCGTTCGGAGCGCGGACTAGCGGCCACATCGTCCGTTGACAGCACCTCCCATTCGTAGCGTTGATTCGGCGTGAGTGCCAATTGAGCAAGATCCAAACTAAACACGCTGTCTTTGAGCTGAGCGGAAAGCAGCACCTGGTTTTCGTCGGCATTTTGTAAGAGTCTAAAACGTAGCACCTGATTGGGCTGCATGCCTTTCCACCGAAAATGAACCAGCTGCGCCCCTAAATGACCACTGCAACGCCGGTCGCCCTTGAGCAAAAAATCTGTCTTCGCCCAGCCTTGTACACCTGCATAGACGGTTTCCATGAAACGGCGGTGATTTTCTTCCAAGGATTTTTCGTCTTTCGTTTCCTCCATACTGCCGGTGATAAAAGACCAAAAACGGTTCAGAAAGCCGATATTAGACCCGCCATTAGCCTGCCGGAATAAGTCGTTAAGCAAATGCACCTTATTATCGCGGATGATAAAGGTTTCACCTTGGTAAAGCAGCTTGAGCAGCGCTTCCCCTTCACAGCGGATACTGCCATTCGTTGGCAAACGAGCTCCGGGATAAACCGCTTTCGCTTGCTGCTGATCGGCTGGTAAATAGGTGGCTTTGCCCGATAGATAAATGATGACGGCCTCCGGTTGTGCTGCTAGCCAACTGCTGAAGAACAAGGCCAAAATGACAGGTAGAAGTCTCATAATACTTGGTTTGAATGACTAATGGAAGGGGCTACCCAGCGGCCGCAGACTCCCCCCCTTTGGTAGCGGAGTAGCTGCGGCCTAAGGCATTTCGCTCTTAGGTGTTTACCCCTGAATTTGGTAGGCAGTAAAAAGGTTACTCTTCTTCCTGCTCTTTATTACTTAATAATTTTGGCAAACGACTGATCCAAGGCCGAGAGGAGTTGATAAAAGACTCATAACTGAGCATAATATCAAAATACAAGGCTAAGGCCAACATGCCTACCGTAAAGTCCCATTTGATCCGAAAGGCATAAAACAGGAATGAAATGACGAAAAAAAGCACCGAAAACTCTAGCACTTGCAAAATACGCATAATCGGATGATACCAACGTGGATGCTGCTCGTGAATTTGCTCCAGCAACAGCACATTAACGTAGCACAGTAGTATAGCGAGTAAAAAACTAGCCCAAGACGCTACGGTAAAAACGTAGCGATTGTCTAAGATCATGCGTAAAATATTGGCATGAATGACCACGCCATACATATCCTGCTCCGAGCGGCCACTGTATTGCTGATTAAAAGGCGTGTAGTACTTATCCCAAATAGCACAGGCATCGTTTTTGCTATTAATATAACCGATCAAGACGATCTTATCCGCTAAAACCGAACTAAGTTGGAAGCTGCTGTCTAGTATTTGCGCAGGCTCAAAGCGGATGAAGTTGTCTTCGGTAGCGGTATAATGAATGCGTTCTAGTGCTTTGTTTCTATCGAGCAGCCTTTGGGTAGCCGCAGGATCGTACTTATTGGCGATGCTGGTGGCTAAGCTGTAAGCGGCGCCGCTGCGAGTTTGTTCCGTAGGTGTAAAAAAACGGATGGTCTTCGTGTTGGTACTTGGGAAATTGGCAAATCCCGTGCTGGTATAATTGCTGAAAAAAGTGTCAACGGCCGTTTCTTTCTCGAATAAATTCATATCCTCGCGATAGTGGTATAGCTTGGAGGCAATCACGATGTTGTCGTGTGTCTGGAAGAGACGTTGTAGGTTACTATCTACCGGATTTTCACTGTGATCGGAGAAAAATACGTCCATCCCAACTACTCGTGGTTGAGCGGCCAAAATACGTTCTAACATGGTTGTGAGCAGGGCGCGATTGGGCAAATCGGTATTTACAATCACTATGCGCTCATCTATATTAGTATTTCTAGTGCCAAAGCGAGAATAGACAATATCGGTGATGTCATAGTCTTTGACCCCATGGCTCACGGGGTCGAGGAAGTGTAGGTTGAGGCGTATAACGGATAAAATACCAATAAAAATGAAGACGAAGAGGGTCACTGTCGCTGCATAAGAACTCCATAATTTGCTCAAAAAATTCTGCATAATTTGTCTCTTTCTATCAGTACCTCAACTCGCTAGTTTAGCCATTCGAACTAATAGAGTTGTTCGGCAAGCCTACAGTTGATAATTCACCCAACGCTTCACTTGGTTGTCGGCTCCGAGCACAAAAATATTCTTGCTGTACACTAGCAACTGGCCGTTCGGGGTAGCGATACGCTTAGGCGAGGAGCCGTATTCTTCTAAGACCTCGTCGTAAGAAGAGCCAATGCGTATGCCCCGACCGCTTTCGCCTGTGTAATCTTCATTCGTCACATGGAAGAAGATTCTAGCTTCATTTCTAGGATTTTCGTGGATCAAGACCCTCGATTGGCCCGTCTCGCCTCCTGGTCGGGATTGCCGAAAAAGAGCTGTATGGGGGTTTATATATACATCTTTACTGAGGCGTACGCGCAGATTGGCCCGCAACGAAGCAATGTCTCTGTCTTCTATAGTTTCTTGCAAGAGCGAGCTACGAGCGCTAGGTGCTGCTGCCGTAGGCTGCTCTTGTAGGATGGCTAAATTGTAGGCTGCCAACTTGCTCTCCTTGTCCGCAGCTGCTTGGAATAAGGTGGTCGCCTGGGCTTTATCCCCTGCTTTGGCGGCCAAAATACCTAATAGGATATCAATATCCGTAGCGGTTTGGTCAAAGCCCCCTCTTTCCGTAGCGGCTTTTCCTTCTACGGCGGCATAGAAATAGGCTCGTTCGCTATCTCCTAGCAAAGCATGGGCACAAGCTTTGTTCAGGTAGGCGGGTGCGTAGTTCGGATCCAGGCTGATGGCCGCATCAAAATGCAAAAGTGCTTGTTTGAGCAGCTCTTCTCGCTTGTCTTCGGCTGTTGCCCCTCTGGAGGTGATGCTGGTGAGGTCTAATTCCACTGGGTAAGCATATTTCAGTTCACTCTCCCGAAAGTATTGCAAGGCATCTAATAAGGCCGCCACGCCCACATTATTGTAGGTTTCTCGGCTCTGGTAGTGCATCAAAAGGTAGCGATAATAGGCTAGTGCTTCGCTGTATTTCCCCACGGCCGTGAGCCAATTGGCCATTTCGAATACATCTATTAGGCTCGAAAGCCTTTCCGCCGAGCGCTTGCTTAGTGTCTTTCGATCCGATAGGGAAGGGTAACCCGGCAGCTGCTCTGGCAAATTGTAAGCCGTGTATAAACGTTCCATCATCCTATCCCCTTTATCAAAAAAGCCATAGCCTGCTGAATAAGCTAGAAAGCCGCCTAGGTAATCCGCCTCTGTTTCCTGCGCAACATCATCCGCTAGCGTATCGAGCAGAATGCCGATGTTGAGGTCTTTAAATTCATACACAAAGCCCTCTCGCCAGGCGTGTTTTTCGTAGTAATGCGTTAGTTCATGGCCTAGCAAAAAGGCAATAGCCCCATCCATTTCAGCCTCTCCGAAGCTAGCACACACTTTATAGGCTTCAGCTTCTAAAGTCACTTCCATAGCACCATAATCGATATAGGCCACACTGCGCTTTTGATTTTTCATCGAAAAAGTAGGCACCGGATAGCGAAAATCTCCGCGCGCTTGCCGTAGTCGTTCATATACCGCTTTGGCGCGCCGGTAAGCCACCGAATCAATCGGCCCTCCTTGCTCATCCAAAGGTTGCTGCACCCTAGCGAGTGGTAAAGTACCAAAACTTCGGTCTTGCGCCTCCACCTGCTGAAAAAAGCAGTAAAGAAGTGCTAAAAAAAGTAGGCTGTTTTTCATATTCTCGATTTCTAATTGCGCTCTTTTTCAATGGCCAGCGGCAGGGGCAAGGGCATCTTTTTAGCGCAAGCGTTTACAAATGGCGATCTACGGCTCTGAAGAGCTTTTGAACTAAAGCGGACAAATTGCTTTTACTGCCGCTAATTTCCATCAAGGCTCCTTGTGGTTGCTTTCCCTTAAAAAGCCGAGCCTGTAAGGCTATTTCTTCCTGAAGAATGGTATAGCGGCCTTTAATGGAGTAAGCGTCGGGGTTTTCACCTTTGTGACTATAGACAAAGGGCGATTGACCGCCTAAAGTAAGCTGATTGAAATAGTTGGCCACTGCCTGATCTAAGTCAAGGACATCTACAAATAGTTCCTCGTCTTGAAAATCAGACCGGATAAAAAGCAGCTTCGAGCTTGCGATCGGTATCTCCGCACTGCGGTCGGTGGTGCCTATATCGAAGCTGGCTCCTCCTTTTGGAAAATGTAAGATAGGTGTTTGGTCGCCACTTAGTTCCTTGGCAAGTTCCGGCACCTTGTTGCGGGCATGCTGAAAAAGCGTCATTACATCGATGCGGATATCTTCAAAGATAGCACCTCCTCGCATCCCGTCGAGCAAACTATAGGTGAGTAAACCTTGGCCAAATTGGTTCGACTCGAAGCTGGCCTTATCTGCTGCGCTACCGGTGAGGATAAACATACCTGTTCGGTCTTTCATTCGCTCTAAGGCGCGAATCTGCGAAGAACCTAGGTTTTTGGCATTGGCTAAGTCATCCACAATTCTGCCTGCATTACAAGCATCAAAGATCATTACTTGCTTGAGCGCAGGGATCTTATTGATCCAATCCGTTAGTTCCTCCGAGGAGATCGCAAAATTTTGGCGCACCGTAGGGTCGCTGAGGTTTTCACTCGATACATCCTGGGTGAGGTAATAAAACTGGGTGTTTTCTGCGGTGCCATAATTTACTCCGTGGCCAGAGAAATAGACCATCAAGATGTCTTGGGCTTTTGCTTTCGTTGCTATCTCGGCAAAAATTTGCTCAATGTTCGTCTTTTCAGCGCTATTGAGCCGCAGCGGATCATTCGGATCGGTGTTGAGTAAGTAAACGTATGTTCTCCCTTCAAAAATACCCGGTGCGGTAGTTTGGATGGCTTGGCTGAAATAGGTAGCGTCTCGATCGGCAAACTTCAGGTCTAGTGCATCGCCTTGATAGTCGGAAGTGCCTACAACGATAGCATATAAACTTGGATTATCGCCTAGACTAAGCGTGCCTGTGTTGTTAGCGACTCCCCTAGCACGTAGCATAGCTTCGGGGTAGCGAACAGGGATAAAGCCACTTTTTAACCAACCTGCTTTGTTATAAGATAGCAGTTGAATCGTATTATCTTGATTGGGCAAAAGGCGATGAGCATAATTAGATAGATCCACGTTCAACTCCTTTTTCCGATCGGGATTGATGTCTTGGTCGGCTTCTTTTCCACCAATGAAAAGGCTTAATTGACCGATGCCCCCATCCCTAGGTGTGAGACGAATAAGCAGTCGATTGGCTTGCGTATCTAGCGTAGCCTCCACTACAGGAAAGAGATCTACCTGCTCAAGGCCATCTGCCTGCCTGATGGCATCTTCATTTAAGCCGAATATTTTCGCAAGCAGTCTTGGTTCGTAGTAGCGCTCTTTGAGCTGGTCTAGTTCAATAATTTCCGTATTCACCACGTAGTGCAAATCTTGCATCATATCGGGTGAAGCATCGAATAGGCCACTTGGTGTGGTGATAGCCCAAGTGTTGCTAAGGTTGGGAATTGCAAGATTATCCGGCTCTGCGACTAGTAAAATAGCCAACTCTTCCCCACTTTGCGCATCATATAAATGATAAGAGATGCCGTCTTCACACTTGATCTTCCAGCGGCTGTCGGCTTTTAGTTCTTCTCCTTTGGTATATTGCAGTAAATCTCGTTCTGATGCCAGGGGAAACAATTGTCCCGTTTGGGTTAAGAACACCGAGGAGTGAACGGGTGGGCTGCGGCGGATCAAAATCAGGCGCCCTTCGTTATAGACCTCAAAGCGCGGCGGAAAAAAATTAGCTCTCGCGGCTCTTCGCAATCGCTCTAAACCGAAATCACACCGGAAACGACCATCCAATAGGCTATAAGCGACAATACTAGGTGCCACATCAAACACCCCCGTATCGTCGGTTAAGTAAGGCGCAGCAACAAGCAGTTGAAAATCGGGTGAAGTAATCAATTGCGCATCCAAGGAGGCTTCCAATACCAGCTCCCGAAGCAGGGATTGATCTGCGATGCGACTGAATTGAAACCGATAGCGCCGCAATTTACTGCCTGGGCCACTCACCGCTTGGTCAAAAACCTTTAAATACTGCTTTCCGTCGGTAGAAAGGCGGCTTAGGCTACTTCGGAAACTCCAGTCGCCGCTACTCGAACCCGTGAAAAAATTTTCAATCAGCTGCTTGGAGGGTAGGAGAATTTTTTTGATCGATTTACCCAGCGTCAGCACAATGAGGGTATCTTTCTGAATAGAGAAATCGAGGCAGCCCTCTGCTAGTAGCTGCTCTTCTTTGCTGTTGTTGATGTTTACAACTACCAAACTATTGGATTCTTTGAAGAACAGCTGCTTGCCGTCTGCCGAGAAAGTGGCCTCCCCTTTCCGAATAAAACGATTCACCTCTTTGCCGTTTTTGAGGTTATATACCACGGCACCCGCCTGCCCTTTATCGGTTATTATGGAAATAGCTGCTAAGTCACTTTTGGGGCTAATTGCTAGGGAGGTGACACAAAAGCCTGCTGGTAAGGCTTGTAGAACACGCAATTCCTTCCCTGTAGCAACCTCCCAAAGTCGTAAGGCTGGCGATTGAGAACCGAGGCCATCAATTGGAAAACAGTTGCCAGCCGTGAGGAGTAGTTGCTTGTCCGCTGCGATCTCCGCCTCTGCATAGCCTTCATTGTTGCGGCCTAAAATGGTTAGAATGAGCTTGCCTGTACTTGCCTCCCATAGCTTCACTTCATTAATGGAGGTGCTCACTAGCAAACCGCCATCAGCAGAAAAGGACATATCCAAAATCGGGTTGGTATGCAAAGTTGGCAGCACCAACGTAGGTTTTTGTGCCGGCAAACCCAGCATTAGAAAGAAGAAGAAAAAGTAGAATATGGTGTATCTCATAACAAACTGTATGCTGAATTTCCCCGTAGTTTGAGGGTGCTATTTCGATGAAAATAGACTCATTTGGTGTTTTTCATTTGAGATTACGAGCACAAGTTACCTTCTTTTAGCTAAAAAATGAAAAAAGTTTTAGTTTTGTCTCCACAACACACCTCCATGCAATCTGATCAATCCGCTTACCTAGTTGCCATCCAATCATCCGATCCACAAGGTCTCAAAGCGATTTACCGTGATTTTCTCCCCAAAATCCGTACCTTCGTGAGCCGGAATGGCGGAAGTGAAGCCGATGCAGAGGATGTTTTCCAAGATGCTCTGCTCGTATTATTCGACAAAACTAGGAAAGATGACTTTGTGCTTTCTAGTGCCTTTTATACGCTACTTTACGGTATTTGCCGAAACCTATGGGGCAACCGACTGCAAAAAAAATCGAGAACAGAGGTCACCTTACAAGACGACTTCAAATACAGCGATGAAGAAAGTATCTTATTCAACTTGGAGGAAGCCGAAAGACAAAGCCTTTTCTGGGATAGCTTTCACCGGCTAAAACCAGAATGCCAAACTTTGCTCCAACTGTTTTTCAAGAAGAAGAGTATGGAAGAAATTGCCACTACCCTATCCTTCAGCAGTGTCGCTTATGCAAAAAAACGAAAGTTCCTTTGTAAAGAACAACTGATTAAATTTGTAAAGGCCGATCGCCGTTATCAATCCTATTTGTAATCTTATCAACTATAAAACAATTGCGCCATGGAAAAAGAAGCGCTCTACGCTCAGATTGAAGCCTATCTGGCTAACACCCTTAGCCGCCAAGAAAAAGCTGCTTTCGAGCAACAAATAGCTCAAGACAGCACCCTCAAAAAAGAGGTCGAACTGCAACAAGCACTTGCCAAAACACTAGGCGACGCAGAAAAGGCTACCTTCGTTAAAAACCTAAAGACTGCACGAGCTGAACTAGCACAAGAAGCTCAACAAGTGCCACAAAGCAGCTCGAAAACGGTCGTGAGCTACTGGAAACCGATCCTCTTTACCCTGCTAGCGCTCTTGGTCGCCTATACCTTATTCCAATTCAATAAGTCTAGGTCTGCGGCTATTCCACCTGCCGTGCAACAAGAAACATCGCCAACTCCTAGCACAGAAACAAGTCCTGCCCCAACGGTACCCAAGGAAGTGCAAGAAGCCGCTAAAGGTGGCCAGTTAACCCCAACAGCGGACGAAAAAGTAGCACCCTCCACTAGTCCCGCTCAGCGCATCAAGACACAGCCCAATAGTAGCGGACTAGCCCTGAGCGATGGCCCTAAACAGCCCAAACGCCGCGATGGTCGCAGCCACTTCGACGTGATACCACAGGTGGAAACTGAACTCACGCAAGCAGCCGACCCTATTTACAGTATCGAAAGCGGCCAGGTTAGTCTTAGTAGCAAACGGAACCAAAAGTCGTACGACATCCTCTTTGAAGGGGTCCTCCTCACTGCACAAGCAACCCCCGAGCTCGCCTTGGTATTGTTCGACAATCGAATACCGATTACCGATATTAAAGCGGTCATACCGGTTCAGCTTAAAAAGATAGAGCAAGACCCCAATATCCGTGCCTTCGCAGCTAAAAAAGCCTACGAATTGAGTGCATCTTACGGCATAGAGCTAGCGCCTGGGCTCTACTACGTTCGCCTACAACGTGCTGGGGACTTAAAAACGCTATGGACGGGTAAGTTCACTGTTGAAGGCTAAACCCCTCGGCACACACACACTTGCGCTATCAAGCTACCTTTGCCCCTGCGAGAGCAACGAGTCCGTATGGACATTCATGCCCGCCTACCCGTATGAGCTTTTAAAAAGGGTAAGCGAAGCGATTACCAAAAAAAGACGGTATCAATCCAACAACTATATGCTATTTCGTAGATTACTGCTACCCTTTTTCTATTTACTAGCCAATATCTTGCTAGCACAATCGCCCTTGCCGGGCATCCTCTCGATCCGAGAACAAGCGGCCGTTACAGACGCCATTTTGGAAGACCGACTCGATCATTTATTACCTCAATTGATGCGGCGGGAAGGCATCGATATGTGGGTTATTATCTCCAGAGAGTATAACGAAGACCCCGTGATGAAAACGATGCTGCCGGCTTCTTGGTTATCCGCTAGGCGGCGCACTATTTTTGTGTTTTTTGATCCAGGCGAGGGTCAACCTATCGAGAAAGTGGCTATTGCCCGCTATGATGTGGGCACTTTGCTGAAGGGCGTTTGGGCGGTGGATGTGCAGCCCGATCAATGGGAGGCACTGGTGGAGTTGATTGCAGCGAAAAAGCCGGCGAAAATCGGCCTCAACTACTCCAAATATTTTGCCTTGGCCGATGGCTTGGTACATTCAGAGTATGAGGCCCTGATGGAAAAACTGCCAAGCGACTACCGGCGCCGCATCGTGAGTGCTGAACGGCTAGCTATTGCTTGGCTCGAAACGCGTTCTGCAAAGGAGCTGGCTATCTACCCAATGATTTGCCGTTTGGGTCATCAAATCTTGCAGGAAGGGCTTTCTGAGCAGGCTATCCATCCAGGCATCACAACCACCGAAGACGTCGTTTGGTGGCTACGGCAGCGCGTCAATGAACTAGGGCTTAAAGATTGGTTCCAACCCTCCGTGTCCATCGAAAGAGCCGATATAGGCAATAAGGAATACCTGCGTTCTTTTGCTAGAAGACCTACCGACGAGGTCATTCAACACGGCGATTTGCTACACGTTGATTTTGGTATCACCTACTTAAACCTCAATACCGACCAACAGCAGCATTTCTACGTTTTAAAGCCCGGAGAAAGCCAAGTGCCCGATTATTTACAAGCCGCTTTCAAAAAAGGAAATAGATTGCAAGACATCCTCACCGAACAGTTCGCCACCGGAAAAACCGGTAACCAGATACTTGAAGCAGCACTAGCGCAAGCGGCCGCTGAAGGCTTAGACGCCTCGATTTATACCCATCCCATCGGTTTGCACGGCCATGCTGCCGGGCCTACCATCGGCCTGTGGGATCAGCAGCAGGGCGTACCGAATAATGGCGACTACCCCTTGATGCCCAATACCGCCTATTCCATCGAACTCTATGCCGCTTCCTTCCTCCCCGAATGGGGGAAAATTGTGCGCATCCGTTTGGAAGAAGACGGTGTTTTTACAGGGGAAAACTTCTATTACCTCGATGGCCGCCAAAGTGAAATACTACCTATTCCAAGGAAAGTAAGCCACAATAAGTACTAGGCGACCACTTGGCCACACTGTCGCAAATAAGCAGATAAGCTGGATCCGATTGAATTACATACAGTGTATCAACGCCCGGCTGAAGCAGCCAAGGCAGCCGCTCTAAGATCGCCTTAGGGCTTTCATTACCGTAGCCACTCACCACCAATTTTACCGCTGCGGGCCACCGACTACGGTAAGTCGTTTGGCTTGAAATAGGAAACCGTGTCGTATCCGCCAACAGCAAGACGTAGGTGGCTGCTTCAGAAGAGCGGTCTTGTGATCCTAAAATGGAAGTACTTGGCTCTAAGGCTGGCTGGCAGGCGAAGCAAAAAGCCAGTAAAATAGCGTTGTTCATGGTCTGCCGAACAACGCGATTAAGCAAAAGGGCTGTTTTGCTGCTGAAAAGCGGAAGGCGTAAGGCCATATTTTTTCTTAAAAGCACGATTGAAGTAGGAAACATTATTGAAGCCGCAAGCTAGGTAAATATCGCCAATAGGTCGCTTATTATCTCCAGTTAATAAGCTAGCGGCTAGGTTTAATCGCTGCTCCAGTACAAATTCCGCAGGCGAAATGCCTAGCTCGTTCTTGAACATATAATGAAAATGACTCTCGCTCATACAAGCGGCACGGCTTAACATACTGACATCTATTTTTTCAGTAATGCGCTGGCGAATGAAGTTTAATACAAAGCGAATTCGATCATCTTGCCCTTCCCCTGCTAATGGATCTGCTAGATGCGCCTTAGAGGCCGTTTGGAGAATGCGCACAACCAATTCGTTGATCATATTCTCTATAAAAAAGGGCTTAGCCGGATGGTTCTCCGCAAATAAAAAAAGTAGTCGTTGAATGATCTGGTGTACCGCCGGATCGTTAGAAAAATGGAAATTATTAGGGCTAGCAGCCCAAGCGGCCTCGTCCACTTTAGGTCTTTCCTCATTGAGGTAAGCCAAAATATTGGCTATTTTCGCCTCATCCACTACTAGGGCTAAGCACTTGGTCGGCTGCTCTAGTGTTGCTTCGGGAAAGTCGATATTCATCACCTCTCCAGCAGGCAACATTACGGATTCACCCGGTAAAAAAGCAAAGGCCGGCTGTCCCCGCAAGTGCATCACTTTCTTGCCTACCACCATACTCGCTAAAGTAGGTTGGCTAAAATCTAAAACCACGTTCTCGGCTACCGTATGTGTTTCAAAAATATTCATTTCAGCCGTTTCCATCGTATAGATCGTACGGTTTTCTATCAGGGTGCCGAGTGCTTGCCCCTTGCGATATTGAGCGGGTAATTGCATCATGGCACTAAGATAAGGGTGTTTTTTTAAATAACAAGCTCCATAGGCTCGAAATAGTAGAATAGTACCAAATAATGATAGAATAGTGCAAACAACCTGTTAGCAACAGTATATAATTTTGCAGTATTAAGGAGTAGAACTAATTTATTCCATTTTAAAAGCTTCGATCATGTCAACCACATCCACTTCTAAGTCGGACGCATTAGCTCGCCCGCACTTCAAAGACCAATACGAAAATTACATTGGTGGCGAATGGCTCGCCCCCACCAAGGGTGAATATTTTGAAAACAGCAGCCCTGTCGATGGGCAATCTTTCACGCGCATTCCGCGCTCCACGAAGGAGGACATCGACAAAGCCGTAGCCGCCGCTTGGAAGGCAGCCGCTACTTGGAACAAAGCCTCTGCTACTACACGCAGCAATATCCTCCTCAAAATTGCCGACCGCATGGAAGCCAATCTGGCGGTACTAGCACGCGCTGAAACCTGGGACAATGGCAAAGCCATTCGGGAAACCATGGCAGCCGATCTTCCGCTAGCAATCGATCACTTTCGCTACTTCGCAGGGGTTATCCGTGCAGAAGAAGGCTCGATGAGCGAGCACGACGAAAACACCGTTTGCATTAATGTACCGGAGCCACTCGGTGTAGTAGGCCAGATCATCCCCTGGAACTTCCCGCTACTCATGGCCACTTGGAAATTGGCTCCAGCCCTAGCTGCTGGCAACTGCGTAGTGTTGAAACCTGCCGAACAGACGCCCGTCGGCATCCTCATCCTCATGGAACTGATCGAAGACCTGCTGCCGGCTGGCGTACTCAATATCGTCAATGGTTTCGGCGTAGAGGCGGGTAAACCACTGGCCAGCCACCCCGACATTCGCAAAATTGCCTTCACAGGCGAGACTACCACCGGCCAGCTCATTATGCAGTATGCCTCCAAAAATATTATCCCGGTCACGCTAGAGCTGGGTGGTAAAAGCCCCAATATTTTCTTTAGCAGCGTCATGGATGCCGATGACGACTTCTTCGATAAGTGCCTAGAAGGTGCCGCCATGTTTGCCCTCAACCAGGGCGAAGTCTGCACCTGCCCCAGCCGTATGCTTGTGCAGGAAGACATCTACGAAGCCTTCATCGAGCGCGTAATCGAGCGCGTAAAAGCCATCAAAATGGGTCATCCACTAGACGCTAGCACCATGATGGGCGCACAGGCTAGTAACGACCAGTACGAGAAAATTCTTAACTATATCCAAATCGGCAAAGAAGAAGGCTGCGAAGTACTCTGTGGTGGCGAAGCGGCCTATGTGGAAGGTTTAGAAGGTGGCTTCTACATCCAACCCACCGTACTGAAAGGCAACAACAAAATGCGTGTATTCCAAGAAGAAATCTTTGGCCCCGTCGTTTGTGTTACAACCTTTAAAGACGAAGCAGAAGCCATCGAAATTGCCAATGATACCCTCTATGGCCTTGGAGCTGGCGTATGGACGCGTGATATGCACGAAGCCTACAAAGTGAGCCGTGCCGTAGAAGCTGGCCGCGTCTGGGTCAACTGCTACCACAACTACCCTGCTCACGCGCCTTTTGGTGGCTATAAAAAATCGGGCTTCGGTCGCGAAAACCATAAAATGATGCTCGGTCATTACCGCCAAACCAAAAATATGCTAATCTCCTACGATAAAAAAGCCCTCGGCTTCTTCTAGTAGCCAACCTCTCCCAAATTTCCCCTCTTTGGGCAATCCAACACGATGGGCGGTCAACTTCCAGTTTACACCGGAGGAAGACCGCCCAATCTTTACTTGCTCTCTTTGGTTGCCGCTTCGCGCCTCTTGTTTAAAAGCCCATACGGAAAGGCGGGCATGAATGCAGGGGCAAAGGTCTGCTTTGTAGCGCAAAACATACCTTAACTCCTTCCTTCGAAACCAATAGCAGGGCTTGCAGCCAACAAAAACCAGCCAACAAAAAACCAGCCATCGAAAATCCATCTGCTAACTTCCTTCGGTCAGGGGCTCGCCAAATTGCGCAAAAAAGGCAACCTATCGCGCACTTCAATGGCCGAACGTAAGCAATACACCGCTACGCTTGACGACAGCGAAAGCCGCTTTTTCAAAAAAGCCTCCCTCCGCTCAATCCTTAGATACCTCATCAGAACCAATAAAAATGACCAACCGACTGAGTATCACCCAAGCCGCAGTAGCGGTTATCGAGCAGTTGCAGCAGCAACACGGTGCTTTGATTTTTCATCAATCTGGCGGCTGCTGCGATGGTTCCTCCCCCATGTGCTTTGCAGAAGGAGAGTTTTATATCGACACTAACGACGTCTTGCTAGGCGAGGTACACGGCTGCCCTTTCTATATGTCGAGCTTCCAATTCAAATATTGGCAGCATACCCACCTTACTTTAGACGTGGTAAAAGGAAGAGGTGCTAGTTTTTCTGCTGAAATTCCCTTAGGTTTGCGTTTCGTCATACAATCGAGATTGCTCACCGAAGCCGATAACTTATGAATACTAAAAGAGCAGCCTGGCCTTGCCAACGCTCACTTTTCTACCTGGAAGAGGGTGATGGCTTCCTCAATGGTGCCTACTTATCGCCACAGCTTAAATCAGTTCACCTAGCAGGCGTACAAGCACTAGGACTGAAAAACCGGCCTATGCAAACGCAGCCCGAAGATTTTTTTAGCTTGCCGGCTACCGTTCGCGCTAAGTTTGCACAGTTAATTGACTGCCCCGATCCAGACCGGATCGCCCTGATTCCTTCTGCCAGTTATGGCCTAGCCAATGTGGCGAAAAACTTACCGATGCGCAGTGGGCAGCATATCCTTTTAGCGGAGGGGCAATTTCCTTCCAACTACTATGCTTGGGCCGAACAAGCCAAAGTAAAAGGAGGTAGCTTAGAAATCGTGCCAAGACCAAACAGCCAACACCCGAACACAGATCCCACCGAAGTTTGGAACCGAGCCTTGTTGGCTGCTATCAATGAAAATACCGCCGCCGTAGCCCTCAGCCATATTCACTGGGCAGACGGTACCCTGTGGGACTTAGCGGCTATCCGGAAGAAAACCCTCGAAGTAGGTGCTTTACTGATCTTAGACGGCACCCAATCCGTAGGCGCCCTCCCGCTATCGATAACAAGCCTACAGCCGGATGCGCTGGTATGCGCTGGCTATAAGTGGCTCATGGGGCCTTACGCTTGCGGCTACGCCTACTACGGCCCCACCTTCGACGAAGGCCAACCCATTGAAGAAAACTGGATCAATCGGGAAAATAGCCACGACTTCAAACAGCTAGTCAACTATCAGGCAGCCTATCGGCCTAAAGCAGCCCGCTATTCCGTAGGCGAACATAGCAATTTTGTCTTCCTACACATGCAACTCACAGCACTCGATCAGCTCCTCGGCTGGGGGGCGCACAATATTCAAGCCTATTGCGAAGACCTCTGGGATACTATAGTCCCTGGCCTAGAAGAACTAAATATCCATCTGCCAGCTCAAAGAGCAGCCCACCTCGTAGGGCTCCGCTTGCCCCAAAAATTCCAGACGGAGGCACTGCCAGAAGCACTCAAAAAACGCAATCTAACGGTCTCCTTCCGAGGTGATGCGATCCGTGTAAGCCCTAATGTCTATAACCGAGCCGACGAAATGACCCGACTCCTTGATGCGTTAAGGGTCATCTCCTAGGTAATTAGACTTGGAAAAGGCTAGTGGTCTGCCAAGGCTAAAACTTCGGCTTGCCCGTGGCGTCTTTTGCAGCTACTCTTCGTTGGAGAACCCCTTACATAGCCCCGCTATGCGTAGGAGCCTCCGCTCGGCGAAGGAGCTTGAGCCGTTGCGCTACCAAGAAAGTCTTGCCCCTGCCTATTTGCCCAACTACTGAACAACTCTATTTATGGTGCAACGGACAAAACCAAGCGGCTAGGCCATCACGGCTAGCCGGGTGGTTGCATAGGCTAAAAGATTGTGAATCATCTTTCTTCCCTCTACAGTCATAATGCTTTCCGGATGGAACTGAACACCAAAGACAGCATAGGTTTGATGACGAATCGCCATAATGTCGCCCTCAGCGGTGGTGGCCGTTATGCGTAGTTCGTCGGGTAAACTTTCGGGCACGATTGACCAGCTATGATAGCGCCCAGCTTGAAATTGGCGTGGGATACCCTCAAAAAGGATGTTTTCTTCTGCTGTTTGCTGCATCTCATAGGCAATGCCATGATACACCTTGGGGAGGTTGTATAGTGTGGCGCCGAAGGCTTCCCCGATAGCTTGGTGCCCTAAGCAGACGCCAAAGATGATCTTTTCGGCGGCATATCGCTGAATTAAGGCAGGCAT
>DAINNZ010000039.1:0-25707 GCA_036735605.1 Lewinella sp.
AGAATTCACACCACGCAGTAGACGCGTAGCGAAATTCTGGGTTGAAAGACTATATATCTCAGTCTAAATCTTCTTCGTAAAAAAATCACCTTTTTCTAGTGCGTACTTCTCTAATTTTTTACAGGTCGAATTATAGGACTGAATTTGGTATTTAGAATCACTGAATTTTCTTCTGAATTCTATCTCATGATGAGGCGGATAAGATAAAATTTTCGGACTGAATTCATCGTGATATCCATACTGGCATATTAGTATTCCTATAGACCAGCAGTTGTCAACATGTTTTTTTATTGCTCTTTCAGACAGGCCACTTTCTTTAAGGTAATCCATGAATTCGAATAAATACGCTCCTAGATCATAAGCAAATTTATATGATTGGTCATTCCAATACCAATCCTGTATATATTTTTCTATTTCTGTTTTTCTTTCAGAATTCATCTTCTTTTTTTAGGAGGTGTAAACCTACGTATTCGTGCTAGTTTAACAAAGCCCTAGCTCCATTAGTTGCCTTTAGGCGAGTAGCAAGAAAAAAAGTTCCCTAGCTGCATCGGTTTCAAAGATAGGTATTTGCGCCCACTACTGCGGGCGCTCGTAAGTGTGCTCCCAGCAATCAAAACATGGCTCGAACAAAACGAGTTGCTCATTCTCTTTGAAAACAGCATACCTGCTTCCTGTGGCCAGCCTTAAGACTAAACTATCAGTTGTGAACCCGCGTAATTCACCGTTCTTTACGTATTCATATGTTGTATCTAAGATTAGTTCATCGTTCACAAATTCTTGATAGGTGGTTTCGCAAATGACCAGTCTTCTAGTTTGCATTTCTGTTTGTGGCGTGATGGTCAGACCCGCAATTGAGCCGTAGGATTTAACCCAATCCCATTCACCATCAATACAGATTTCATCGAGGCAGACTTCTACCAGCGGGCTTTCATCAAGGCAGCTTGCTGTCTCCATCTTTTCCTTAGAACAACTGCTTATTAGGCAAACCATTAGAAAAGTGTAGAATAGATTATTGATATTATTCAATTTTAGGGATTTCCCTTCATGGGCTATTTTGATGGCTTCGCTGGTTTTAATCTTCATCTTTATCCGTATTTTGGTCTAACTTGCTGCCAATATAGGCATTTCTTCAGCAATTCCCCATTTGGCATCAGAAGCGGTCTATACAATCCGTCACTTAGGCTTGAAGCTGCATAAATAGGGGATTCACCGTGCTTAGTGGCTACTTTGTGGGACGAGTGAAAATTTCAAATGGGGAATTGCTGGCATTTCTCTCAGGGTGGCTTCCGCCCACAATATCCCCCCTTTCACCCACTCCTGCAAGTTTTCCCCGAAAAAAAACGAAAATTTTTCAACGCTCGCCCTGCTGCCTGGTGCTGCCCCGCTTAAAAGCCACCGTATGCCTGCCGCCTGCTAGGGATCCTATATAGCGGGGGGCTGGGTAGATGTGGGGGTGAGCTACTGAGGGATAAATGGTCGGATGGTGCTTTTTGAATAGAGTAATGGGTTTCGGTTTTGTTGGGTACGAAGTTTAGGGGCTGCATTGGGGCGGGGGTAATGGGTTGGGGACTTACACAAAAGAAACTATTTTATGCTTTCGTGAAAGCGGTAGTTTTATAACGTACTTTAGTAGGGCAGCGGTGCTTGCTCAAAGCCCTTTTCTGGGGGATGTATCGACGATAGTGCATGCGCCTTTGCTTCACCAGTAGGTTGTAGCGAAGCCTCTAAGGTAAAGACTTGCGCGAGAAAGCAGCCCTTGCCCCTGCGATAGCCAGCAAAAAAAACCTATTTGTACACAAGTCGAATTGGTTTTGGATGGCTACCGACACGGATTAGTCTTTGATCTGCTCCACATTTTTTAGGGGTGCTGCCCCGCCCACGATGACTTCCCAGTCGTTGGTAGCCCCTAGGTAAGTTTGTGCAAGCTGGCGCAAGCTGGCTGCATCGATACTACTAACTTGATCGATGAGTTGATCGAAGTGATTAGTTTGACTATTTTCGATCAATACCGTTTGGTAGCGTTCGGCGATGTTCATAGGACCATCCACTTCCATCAAGAGATTACCCAATAGGTAGGCGCGCACCAGTTCTAACTCGGCAGGGGGCAGGAGGTCTTGCTGTAGTTTTTCGATTTCTAGCCTGATTTCCTTGCGTACTTTAGCTAGGTTTTCATTGGCTACATCGGCAGCAATGGTAAGATAGCCATCGTAGCGCATAAAATCGATACTACTATCGATGCCGTAGGTATAGCCTTTGTCTTCGCGGATGTTGCGCATCAAACGGCTGCCGAAGAAGCCGCCTAGGACGGTATTAAGCACACTCATGCCGGCGTAATCGGGGTGGTCTCGTTGGAAGAGCCGTCGGCCTTGGCGAATGAGGGTTTGTTGGGCTTTCGGCCGGTGGAGTTGCCAGACCTGTGGTCTTTGTGTGTGTTCGGGCCATTGTTCGGTAGCTTGCGCTTGGCCGGTGGGGATTTGCCCGAGGTAGCGTTCGAGCAATTCCTCTACGCGGCTATTGATTTGGCCGGCTACTAGTAGTTTAGCATTGGCCGCTCCATAGGTTCTGCTATGGTGTGCTTTCACGTCGTTTAGGGCTAAATGGGTATAATCCTCTAAAGTAGCATTATAGCCATAGGGATGATTTTTACCGAACACATACTCGGTGAAATAGCGATAGGCGATGGTGTCGGGGTCGCTGAGATCTTCTCTTAGCGACTGCCGCGCGCGCTTGGTGAAGAGGAGGAAATCGGCTTCGGTAAAGGCCGGACTGGCAATAACCTCAGCTAGTACGGGCAGCAGCTTTTCTAAGTGTGGCAAGATGGTAAAGACGATTAGGTTGCCCGTATCGAATAAGCTAGGCGTTCGTAGAGAAGTGCCATAGAATTCGAAGAAATTTTCTAGCTCGCTAGCGCTCATACTTTGCGTTCCTTCGGTCATGAGCTGGTTGGCAGCTCGTGCGACAAGGCGCTGCTGTTCAAAAGGGCGGCCGGCGTCGAAGATGAGCTCGATGCGCAAGATGGGTGTTTTCGCACCGTGGATGCCTACTACCTGAAGCCCGTTGCGTAAAGTCCAGTAAGTAGGCTTAGGCAAGTGGCTTGCTTGCGGTAGAAAAATAGCAGGAGGTGTACGTCGATTTGGCATAGCGGGCAAAAATACGAGAAAATATACTAAGTTTGTTATAAAAAGCGTACCTTATCGGCCAAATTGAAAAGCTTATGAATCGAAGAACTGCTTTGCGTACTACGGCACTCAGCTTAGGCACCCTTGCCATGAGCCGTAGTTTACAAGCCACTAACGAAGCGGATACGCTAGCGGGCTTAGGAAAAACCAAGCATAGTGCCTGCCAATGGTGCTACCGATCTATACCCTTAGAGGAACTTGCTGAGCGCGGTAAAGACCTAGGTCTTCAAAGCTTGGAGTTGCTCTCCGAAAAGGATTGGCCAGTGCTACAATCGCGCGGTCTTACTTGTGCGATGGGCTCACCTGTTGGGATGAGTATCTCGGATGGCTGGAACGATCCGGCTAATCATGAAAAACTGCGCGAAATATATGTGCCTTTTATTAAAGCAGCGGCGGATGCAGGCATTCCCAGCGTGATTGTGATGAGTGGCAACCGGAGGCGTTTGACCAACTACCAGGGCATGATCAACTGCGCCATCGGCCTTCGGCCTATCGTAGCATTGGCTGAAAAGGCAGGGGTTGTAGTGCAAATGGAGCTGCTCAACAGCAAAGTGGATCACGCTGACTACATGTGCGACCGTACGGAATGGGGCGTAGCACTAGCCGAAATGATTGGCTCGCCGAATTTTAAGCTGCTCTACGACATTTACCACATGCAAATTATGGAGGGCGACGTAATCGCCACCATCCGCCAGCATCATGCTTATATTGGCCACTATCACACGGGTGGGGTGCCGGGGCGTAACGAGATCAACAATAGCCAAGAACTCAATTACCCTGCTATTATTAAAGCAATCCATGAAACAGGCTATCAAGGCTATATCGCCCAAGAGTTCATCCCGACTTATGAAGATCAATTAGCGGCGCTAGCAGAGGGTTTGAAAATATGTAGCTAGCTGATTTTTATACATGGATTTACAAGCGTTTTTTGACCAAACACTTTTTTCGCTCGGTGCGCTAGAAGTTCGGGTAGGGCAGTTGCTACAAATACTAGTGGTGGTAAGTGGCTTACTAGCTGTTGGTTTTTGGGTGGTTTATCGCTGGCTGCCACGTTTCTATGAGCGGGAGGATACTTCCCAGAAACTGCGCCCTAGGTCGCGGAGGGTGATCCTGCAGGCCGTCTTGTTGCTGAGTACTATTGTGGTACTACGGACTTTGAACGTAGATTTTTTACTGTGGCCTTTTACCGCTGATCAGATTGAAATGGTGAGCCTGCGAGTGAGTAATGTCATTATGGTGTTGCTCTTGTTCTCTATGGTTAATCTGCTGGATTGGATAGTGGCTGAGTTGCTTGACCAGTGGTTGTATAAAGAAAAGGATACTAACACGCTTGCTCAGAGTACTACTTTTCGGCTAGTTAGCCGGTTTAAGTCGGTTCGGCCGGTGCTACTCACGATTGCAGCACTTTTTGTAGGCAACGACACGGGTGTTAATCAAGTGCTTGTGCCCTATTTTTCTGCTAAGCCCGACCTTTCAATCACCATCGGCAGCTTACTAACGGGCTTGTTGGTCTTTTTTGTTATCCGGCTCTTTTGGTATATTATTCGCGAGAGTGTCTTGGATCGTTATTACAACCAATCGGAAGTGGATGAAGGCTCCCGAGCCGCTTTAAATCAGCTACTCACCTACATTGCTTATTTCCTAGGCATTTTGATTATGCTGCAGACGGCAGGCTTCAATCTGCGACTTCTCTGGACAGGGGCTGCTGCGCTTCTGGTAGGTATCGGTATTGGGCTACAGCAAACATTTAATGACTTAATTTGCGGCGTCATCATTCTTTTTGAACGATCCGTAAAGGTAGGGGATGTGGTAGATATGGGGGGGCCAGAAAAGGTAGGCCAAGTGCGGAAGGTAGGTGCCCGAACCAGCCAAGTAGAAACTAGAGACGGTATCACGGTTTATGTACCTAATAGTAAACTGATTGGGGAGAACGTAGTCAACTGGAGCCAAACGGAGAAGCGGGCTCGTTTTCACATCCCCGTTGGGGTCGCTTATGGTTCGGATACAGCCTTGGTAAAGAAAATCTTGTTAGAAGTAGCCGCTAGTCATCCGCAGGTACTTAAAACACCTAGCCCCTCGGTGCGCTTACTTGACTTTGGTTCTTCTTCCCTCGATTTTGACTTGCTAATCTATACGCGCAATTTCTTACGGATTGAGGATATCAAAAGTGATTTGCGCTTTTCAATTGACGAGGCCTTTCGTAAAAACAAGGTGGAAATTCCCTTTCCACAAAGAGACCTCTGGCTGCGGGGCGGCTCAGGTCTGGCCGTCTTCAGGGAGGAGGAGCCACCGACGGCGGAGGGATCAACAAGCTAGTTAGGTTGGCTCATCTGCGCCGAAGGACGAATCTGCTAGCCTTTGCTACTCTCTTCTATTGCCAGCGCCTTTCGATTTGCCTTCGCTAGCTGCTTTTGTAGCTGGTTTCTTCTTCGGCGAGCGGAAGGTGTGTATTAAAGGGTTGGCCGTATCCTCGTCGTATCGCCTCCGGTTGGCGATAGCCGTTTGTGCCAGGAAGAGTGCTTTCAAAAAGGAAGCAGGATCGGCAATGCCTTTGCCCGCAATATCATAAGCGGTGCCATGATCGGGGGATGTTCTGATGGCGGGCAAACCAGCCGTGAAGTTGACGCCTTCGCCGAAACTAAGTGCTTTGAAAGGCACCAGCCCTTGGTCGTGATACATGGCTAAGATGGCGTCCACTTTTTGATGTTTGCCGCTACCGAAGAAGCCATCTGCTGGGTAGGGGCCTAGAACGAGGTGGCCCTTGTTTTTAGCTTCCAAGATGGCGGGACGAATGATTTTATCATCTTCATCCCCGATCACGCCATTGTCGCCAGCGTGAGGGTTGAGTGCTAACACGGCAATTAGGGGTTTTTCGATGCCAAAGTCGCGGCGCAAACTCGTATCCATCAGGGCGATTTTATCCAAAATCAGTTGCACACTAATCTGCTCGGCCACTTTAGCTACGGGAATGTGGTTGGTCACAAGACCGACCCGCAGCCCCTCGTTCACTAGGAACATCAAACTATTGGAAGCCGCTAAGCGGCTAGTGAGAAACTCGGTATGGCCGGGAAAGGGAAATACCTCTTTGGGCATATTCGCTTTGTTGATAGGAGCCGTCACGAGGGCATGGATCCTGCCCGCTTTGAGGTCGGCAACACTGCGTTCTAGCGATTCGGCTGCTAGTTTACCGCCTTCTGCCGTAGGATGGCCAGCTTGCGTTTCAAAGTGGGTAGCGCCGCACTCCGCTAAATAAATATGTCCGGCTTCCAGCTTTTCTAGGTCTTCCAAAAGCCGGAAGCGGTAATCGAGGCCAAGGGCTTTTTTTTGCTCGGCCATCATTTTAGCTGGGGCGTAGATGATGGGCGTCAGCAACTTGAGTATCCCAGGGTGTTGTAAGCTTTTAAGGATTACCTCGGGGCCGATGCCGTTCGGGTCGCCACAGCTAATACCAATAACAGGTGTGTGCATAACAAGAAATTTGTAGCAGCCGCCGGTTAGATACCAACGTAAGCCGCTGCGAAGATAACACAAAGCGAAGGGCTGATGTTGAAAAGCCAATAGATTTCTACTACAACTTGTCTAAAAAGAAGCTTTGTTTAGGTCAGGCTTGCGCTACAAAACAGCCGCTGCCCCTGCATTTATGCCAATACGAAAGACCTACAAGCTTACAGGAGCAGTTATCGGCCGGCACGGCTCAATTTTTCAAATGCGGGCATTGTCAGGCGCTGCCGCAGCCGGTTATGTAGCACGAAGCTGCCGAAATTGCGGTAGGATTCTACGAGGCCTAGGTTTTTAGCATAAATTTCGTAGCCTTCAAAGCTAGGGGTGAGGCTACCGTTGAGCGGGTCGTGGATGTCGGTCTCGCCTGCAATATGGAAGCGGATAGCTGGGTGTTTTTCGCCTTCTAGTTCGATGGTGGTGTCTTTTTCAAATTGTCGGTTGTAGGTGAGGGTATAGACCAGTTCTTCCCGATCAGGTGCTGTGTAGCGAACGCGATATACGTAGGCGGATGCGGCGGCTTGTTCAGCAGGTAAATAAAAAGGAAAGGCATTGCCCGCCAGTATCGCTGCGCTGCTTTCTTGGGCTTGGCCTAAGGAGTCAGTGGCATAGATTCTGAGGTCTTGCGTCACCACCCCCGACTTAAACAACTGCTCGCGCACCAAGGAGCTAGGGTTGAAGAGCGTGTCGTAGGTGGTGATGGTGAGAAATAAGGCCGTATCCACTTCCACCCCCAAGGCATACCAGTAAATCGGGTGTTGGCTTATGCCCGCTAGCGGCTCATAGACATATACCTGCCCTTCGGTGAGGGCTCGAACGGGGAAATAGAAATCTCTAATGTCGCGCTCGCCTTGGCAAGCTACGCCAACAAGTAGCAGCAGGATGCTCGGCAACCAAAGCTGTTTTTGCAGCACATTTTTTCTAGTCATTCCAATTTTGTTCGGGGCATCCTGGTAGGTAGTTGAAGCGATAAATCCTGGCCGCTTCTTTTCCTCTCGCCTCTGTGCTGATGTAGAGGGTGGCATCTGGGGTAAAGAATAGCCCTTCTGCTTGCGGAAGATATTCCTTTTTGAAGCGGTGTAGCTGCTGTAATTGGCCATCAGGGCTAAGTACTAGTAGCAGATTACTACGCGAAGATAGCAAATAAAACGATGATGAGACAGGATGAATGGCTAGGGCAGAGGGGCCCAAACCAAAATCGTTGGGCGCGAGTAGGAATTCTTGTAATTTTTCATACCACTTAGCAGACTGATATTTTTCGAGCAATAGCGCAAAATCGGCTTGGTGAATTTCAAACACGGCCGTTGTAGAAAAGCGCTGTGTTTTTAGATCGAAGGCATAGATTTTACGCCGGTCGTTTTCCCCCTCCTTCGCGCCTTTGCAAGCGATTAATAGTCGCTGCTGCGCTGCGTCGTAGGCGAGCCCTTCGGCATCCTCTTCCTTCTGGATTTCGCTAGTGAATTTGAGCACCTCGCCGCCATTTGCAGGGATGCAATAGAGCGTTCCATTGCTTTTAAGCACCCAAATATCGTCCGCTACTAGGCAGAGGTCTTCAAAATCGCCGGGCTTCGCAAAAGGGATGCGACCCAAGATTTGCCCATCTTGTATGGAGAGCCTAAATACCTCCCCCAGCTCGTCTTGTATGGCCAACATTTCACTGGGCTCAGCGGCTAAGCTAATACCCGATAGCTCATTTAGAATAGGCGGTAAGCTCGCTACCAGAACGGGCCGCGAAAGATCATAACAAAAATTAGGCGCAGCAGGCGACTGTGCCACAGCTACTTGGTTTAGCAGCAGGAAGAGTAGAGCAGTGCGCAGCATTTTTTTTATAAATAGCATGGGACTCATTTTTTCAGCAAGTTTAGTAAAGCAAGGTGAATGGTAAAACGCCGAAAAGGCAAAGGAAAGTGTTTAGACCAAGAGAGATCGTCTTCCTAACGCGGCATATACAGCGCACTACGCAGTTGTTGGCTGTCGCTTCGCTCGCAGGGGCAAGGGATTCCTTCATTGCGCAAAGGGGAGGTAGAGAAAATAAGCCTATACCACACCCCTCTATAAACAACTGTAAAAATAAATTGCACAAACGGATCGAAATCAAAATAAAGGTGTATCTTTGCGGCCGATTTGGGTGACGAAGCAAATAATCTTCGTCTCAACCCTAACAATAGGTGATACCGGGCACATCTTCTTCGGTTCTTGTCGGCTAGTCCTTCCACTACCCCTGTGGTGTCCATCTTCACCTGATTCTTTAACCGCAACGGCTTCGTTGCACAATCCGGTGAAATGGATAATTTTAGAGAAAGCGGACTCGGCGAGTTCGTCTTACAGGCTATTGCTGATTTGGGTTTTGAAACCCCTACCCCTGTGCAAGCACAGACTTTACCCCTCATCCTCGACCAAGATCGAGACCTGATTGCTCTAGCGCGAACGGGTACAGGCAAAACGGGCGGTTTTGGCCTCCCCTTAGTAGATGGGATCGATGACCAATTGCCGGTGGTACAAGCACTCGTACTTTGTCCTACTCGGGAGCTCTGCCTCCAGATTGCACGTGATTTCGAGACTTTTGCCAAGTATCGGAAAGGCGTCAAAATCGCTGCTATTTATGGGGGTGCGCACGTAGGAGATCAGATCAGAGCTTTAGAAAATGGAGCGCAAATTGTGGTAGGCACGCCAGGCCGCACACTCGATTTGATCAATCGTCGGAAGCTGAAAGTGGAAAATGTGAGCCGTTTGGTCTTAGATGAAGCTGATGAGATGCTCAATATGGGCTTTCAGGAAGAGTTAGATGCCATCCTAGCCGCTACTCCTGCCGAGAAACAGACCTTGCTATTCAGTGCTACTATGCCGAAAGAAGCCAGGAATATTGCCAAAAAATACATGCGCAACCCCAATGAGGTAAGTGTAGGGCATGAAGATGCAGGCAACTCAAAGGTAGAGCACTACTACTATCAAGTGAAAGGTGCCGAACGCTTCCGCCTTCTACAAATGCTCATTGAGTTAGAAGAGGATATGTATGCGGTGATCTTTTGCCGCACACGCCGCGAGGTGGACGAAATTAATAACGATCTTCAAAACGCAGGCCTGCCAGCCGCCGCTATTCACGGTGAGCTCAGCCAAGCACAGCGAGATAAGGTGATGGGGCAGTTCCGCAGCCGCCGCATCCAACTACTAGTAGCCACGGATGTAGCAGCTAGAGGGTTAGACGTACAAGACCTTACACACGTAATCAACTACAACTTACCAGACCAACCAGAGGTGTATGTTCACCGTAGCGGCCGTACGGGGCGTGCTGGTAAAACGGGTATCGCTATTTCTATTATCAACGGCCGCGAAGGGCGCAAAATTCGCGATATTGAAAAACACACAGGTATTCTCTTCGAGAAAGGCGAACTGCCTACTGCCGAAGCGGTCTATAAGAAGAAAGTACTTCGCTACGTAGAAAAAGTGGAGCAAACCGAAGTGAAAGACAGCCGCTTGCAAGCACTGATCCAAACGGAGGTTACGGAACGCTTCAAAACCCTAAGCAGGGAGCAACTGATCGAAAAATTCATCGGTATTGCCTTAGCCGACACTAGCGGGCAATTAAGCAACGCCCAACCACTACAAGCCGATAGAACGGAGGAAAGAGAGCCCCGAGAGCGCCGCCGTGATATGAGCTACACCCGCCTTTGTATTCGCATGGGAACCGTGCATGGCCTCAGCACAGCACAGCTAATTGGTATGCTCAACCGCCGCGTACCACGCAAACGGGTTGCTATTGGTAAAGTAGATATCCAGCGCAACTTGACTTTCTTCGACGTGGATGCAAAAGAAGCCGATATCGTAGTAGAGTCACTCACGGGGGTGGTCGATAAAGGCATTGCATTAGACGTACAGCGCTATGGCGCCGGCGAAGCAGCAGGAGGAAGCGACAGCATGGCTAGTAGCCGCGATAAAGGCTTCAAAGCTAAAGGAGGCTTCAAGAAGGAGGGCGGCTTCCGAAAAGAAGGCGGCTTCAAGAAAGAAGGCGGCTTCAAAAAGGAGAATAGCTTCAAGAAGGAAAGCGGTTTCAAAAAGAAAAAGAAGCAGGATTAATAACTGATTTTTCGCCAAGTAGTTGGTGAAAATCGTTTCGCTGCTTACCTTTAGAGCTTGTTGGGGAGATAGATTCCTCAACAAGCTTTTTTATTTTCTATTTTGCAGCAGTTCTCCAATATATCGCGGCTTTGGCGCCTAAACCGTTCTGCTACTAGCACTAAGCAGGTAGCCTACTTCGCTAGTGTGCTGCGGATGCCTTACTTCATAGGCGTGGGTAAGCACTTTCAAGGGCTAAGTAGCCGCCAACAACACATTCAACCTAACAAGGCGACTAGCTTTTTGCCCGTATTTATCTTACTACTAACCATCGCGAGTGGAACTAGCCTGCTGAGCCAAGCTACCTACGACAGTGTTACCCCGCCCACTGGATATGATGAGCCATACGACGACGACGACGATGATTACGATGACGACTATGACGACGACGACTATGAGCTGCCAAGCCCAGCGGAATCCAACATACCCCTAGCAGAGCCCGCGCCGCCGCCCCAAACGAAGAGCCCTTTCCCACCGGAAAAAATGGCGGCCATACAGCAAGAGATGAACTTCAACCCAAAGGCGGATTGGGAACAAAAAGAACAGCAAAAAGCCAAGAAGCGAGAAGAAGCAGCCCGCAAAAAACGGGAAAAAAATGAGCAATGGTGGGATAAATGGAATAGAAACCGCGATATAGGACCACTGGAAATACCCAACTGGCTACTCTATTTGTTATTGCTCGGTTTTGTGGCAGCCTGCGGCTACGTAATCTATCAACTGCTAGATGGCAAATACCTAAGGCAACCCGCTACGGCTGATGAAAAAGACAGTGGCCGTGTAGCTATTGAGGAAATTCAAGAAGAGCTAATTACTTTCAAGGAAACGGAGAGCCTACTAGAGCGAGCTGTGCGCCATGAACAATACGAACTAGCAATACGGCTGCAATTTCTAGCCTCACTCAAACGCCTTCACGAGCTAGGCTTAATTGTATATAAAAAAGATAAAGTTAATAGAGCCTATCTGTTTGAAATGGATCGTCACGCTTTAGGGCGTGATTTTAGGCAGCTTACGCTCGATTTTGAGCGCAACTGGTATGGCAATTACCCTACCGATCGGCTAAGCTACCGCCTCGTAGCAAAACGCTTCGAGGAGATGCAAACAAAGTTGGATGAACTAGAAAGGAAAACCCATGCATAAAGCGAAAAAATACTGCGGGGCTTGGCTGTTCGGACTGCTGCTATTACTGAGTGGCTGCAATCAGTTTTCCTGGATAGAATCCTATCGCTATAATAAAAAGCAGCCCTACGACCTCTATGCCTTGTATGAGCTACTAGCTAGCAGGCCGGCAGGTTTGCAAATGAACAAGGATACTCTCGGAAGCTTATTGAAAGATAGCCTTCAGCAGGCTAATTTTATCTACGTAGGTTCGTCTATTTATTTAGATGAGGCAGATGTGTCGGCCTTACTTAACTTCGTCCATTACGGTAATTCAGCTTTTTTGTGTGTTAAAGCCATTCCCGAAGATCTACGCTATCATCTCTTCGGTCCCGATTGTTTCTATTTGATGGATCAAGCCTACTTCTCGGGTATTGATGACGTCTATGAAGACACGGCTCGTTTCTTCATAGATTATCCGGGCCTACTACCCGATACGGGTTTTGTGACCGATTTCAAGTACCGCTTCAGAACGACCAAGCACAACTGGACCTACATAGATAGTGCAATGCTTTGCGACCCTTACTATGGCCTCACCACCCTGGGGAGTATCGAAAATGGAGGTTTCAATATGCTGCAACTTAGCTGGGGAGATGGGTACTTATATCTACATACTAGCCCGGAACTGTTCACAAATTATTACCTGAGCGATAGCAGCCGGCAGGCCTACGCAACGGCCGCACTACGTTATTTAGCTGATGGGCCTGTTTTTTGGAATGAATACGGCCGCAGCCGTAAGCCTCCACCAAGTGGCAAGGGCCCTGGCTACGAACCCGGTAGTGGCCGGCGCTTGCTGTCGGATAATCATTCCTTGGGGTATATTTTAGAGCAGCCAGCTTTAGGGCTCGCTTGGTATTTGTTCGTAGGAGCCGCTATTCTATACGTCCTTTTTCGGGCAAAGCGTAGGCAGCGTGCGATCCCCATCATCCAACCACCCAAAAACGAAACCTTAGCACATGTAGATACCGTAGCGAGTTTGGCCATTCATCATGGTCAACATCTTAAGCTGGCTCGCCAAGAGCTACGATCACTGCGGCATCATCTACTGGAACGCTACCAGATCCGCTGGTTAGAAGGGCAGGCTCCACCAGCCGATCTAGCGCAGCGTAGTGGCCTTTCGCAGCTGCGTGTTAACAAAGCGGCGATAAAAGCCAAAACCATAGAAAACGCCAAGCAACTAGACGCAGAAGAACTGCGCGATTGCTATCGCGTACTGCAAGCCTTATACCAAACACCTAGTAAACCATAAAATTGAAAGTATGTGGCCCGACTTATCTTACTTTTTTCATGATCTTTTAGGCACTGCTCGCGATAATTGGACGAGCATCTTCAAGACCTATGGCTTTATGCTTTTGATGGCCTTCTTGGCCGCCGCCAGCTTGTTAAAATGGGAGCTAAAACGCCGAGAGGCCATCGGGCAGTTGAAGGGAATACAGCTACAGCGAGCAGCCGGCGCGGGTATTGGGTGGGCAGACTATTTGTTCAATGGCCTATTTGGTTTCTTGCTAGGCTATAAAATTCCCTATGCCATTCGGGAAATGGAGGCTTGGCAAGGGGATCCTAGTGCCGTTTTACTCAATACACAGGGTAATTGGTTTACCGGAATACTGGCCGCTGCCTTGGTGCTGGCTTATTATTATTACTTGGATCAGAAAGGACGGCGGGAGAACCCCCAACCGCAGTTGGTACTCGTGATGCCCAGCGAGCGCATTGCTCCCATCACCTTTGCTGCGGCCATAGGTGGCCTAGTAGGGGCGAAGGTGTTCGCTATCCTAGAATATCTGCCCGACTTTTTTGAAGACCCCATTGGTACTTTTTTCTCGGGCTCAGGTTTGGCTATTTATGGCGGTTTGATCGGCGGATTCCTAACGGTATTTTGGTATTTGAGGAAACATAAAATCGCGTTGCTTCCAGTTATGGATGCCGTAGCACCTGCCTTGATGCTTGCCTACGGCATAGGGCGAATCGGTTGCCAGCTCAGCGGGGATGGCGATTGGGGCATTGTAGCCGCCCCCATCCCAGAGGCTTGGTTTTTGCCGAATTGGCTATGGGCCTACGATTTTCCGCACAATGTCATCAATGGCGGCGATGCAGCTACGCAGCTCATAGAAGGCTGCCAAAATCGCTATTGTAGCCGTTTGGCCCAAGGACATTACCCCACTTCTATCTATGAAACGCTGATGGCCTTCGCGATTGCTTTGCTGTTGCTGCGCTGGCGCAAAAAACTCACCTACTGGCCAGGGATGCTCTTTAGTATTTACCTGATTTTTAACGGGGTAGAACGCTTTTTTATTGAATTTATCCGCGTCAACGACCGCTACCCTTTCCTAGGCTTCTCCCTGTCGCAGGCGCAAATGATTGCTATCGGATTTATAGTTGCGGGTATCCTGATGGCTACCTGGGTCTGGCGACGAGGGAAGGAAGATTCCTTGGCACTAGATTAGCACTTGGTCTTGCGCTGCAAAGTAGCCCTTGCCCCCGCGAGCGAAGCGGCAGCCAATAAACGCTAAGAGAAGTGGCAAGATATTTTAAACTAAAAACAAAAAATGCACTACGAAAGAGACTTGCTGAAAAGAGAAAGCCGATCAAAAATTAGGATGGCGATAGGAGCACTTTTACTTTTTATGGCTGTTGTACAGATTCCTATCCGATGGATTGCCGGCGAGGCTCTTTCTCTATTTGATTGGGTCTTTACGCTTGTCTTTTTCGTAAACGGGCTCTCTCTACTCTTAATTGGGCTGGGGTCTTCAATAGAGCGTTTCTTTGGGAAAGCCTATGTGAAAATAGATAGCGAAGCCATCAAAATTAAGCTAAAAGTACTGGACAAAGAGCAGCGCTTGGATTGGGCCGAGATCGATTCAGTTGATTACAAGGCAGGTGTTTTTATCGTGACAAGAAAAGACCGGTCAACCAGCCAATTGACCGTTGCCAACCTAGAATATGCTACCATACAAGAAATTAAAGAAGCGATGCAAAAGATGGCAGCTAGTAAAAAGGTTGTTATAAACTTGAATTAGCGTTCTCCAAGGCGAAATCAGTACATCTTGATTGGCTAGGAACGCAGGGGCAAGGGTATGCTTATCGCGCAAGTGCTTAGTGAAGTACTAAGAGGAGGATTTCTGTACAGAAAAGTTTCTTATCTTCGCTTTTCAAACCCAAGTACCCATGTCGTTGAAAAGATGGATGAAAATAGTTACCTGGCTACTAGCTATCCCGCTACTGTTATTTACGGGCTTGGCTGCTTTGGTATATTATTACCAAGATGACTTAGAGCAATATGTGCTGACGAGCGTGAACGAACAAATTGTGGGGGTAATGACCATTGAGGCCGTGAACGTACGGCCTTTTAAAAATTTCCCCTATATATCCATTGACTTACAAAACGTTCGCTTCTTTGAGACCAAAGACACTAGCCAACGGCCGCTCTACACCTTCGGGGATGTCTATCTAGGCTTCGATTTGCCATCTATTCTGGCAGGCACCTATGATGTGAAAAAAATACGATTAGAAGAGGGGCATATCGATCTAGTGCACCATGAAGACGGAACCTACAATCTGCTGGCGGCTAAAGCACTGCTCGATACCAGCACAGTGGATACCGCTCAAACAGCCATCCATCTCGATTTGAAGCGGCTAGAGGCGATCAATCTAGCTTTTCATTTCCAAGATGAGCTAGCAAATCGAGCAATAGATATGCAAATTCACCGGTTGGAAAGCAGGATCAAATACAAGGACGGCCACTTCTTTATCGATCTGCTGAGCGATTTGCACTTAGATGTGATAGAACAAGGAGAACCAACTTTCTTCTCCCACAAAGCCTTGTATTTGGATATGGAACTAGACTACGATGCCAGTTGTAACATCCTCACGGTTTTGCCTTCTCAGGCCGAGCTAGAAGCTGCTCAGTTTCGTGTACAAGGAGAGATCGATATGGCCAACGAACTGTATGTATCCCTTACCGTAGCGGGTGAAAAGCCAGACTTCAGCCTCCTTGCAGCCTTCTTGCCAGCCGATATAGCGAAGGGACTGAAGAACTACCAAAATGCTGGCCAAGTCTTTTTTCTAGGCCAAGTAGAGGGCCGCTCAATTAATGGCCATATCCCCTTGGTGAACATAAATTTCGGCTGCGAAAATGCCTATTTCCTTAACAAAAACGTAAATAAACGCGTGGACGACCTTCGGTTTACAGGCTTTTTTACCAATGGGGAAGCAGGCACCCTGCAAACTGCTGTCTTGCAGTTACGCAATTTCTATGCCCGACCAGAAGAGGGAGTCTTTGAAGGCAATCTTTTTATCCGAAACTTTAAAGATCCCTTCGTTAAGGTGGATATACATGCCGATTTAGACCTCGACTTCTTGGGCAAGTTCTTCCAATTAGAGCAACTTGAAGAGGCTAGCGGGAAAATCCTGTTAGATATGAATTTTGATGAGCTGGTTGATATCAGTTTCCCCGGAGAGTCATTAGCCCGATTAAAAACAGGCATCGATTCAGATTTATACATCAAAGACCTTAACTTTGGTTTACCACAATATGGTCATGTAGTGCGCAACGTAAATGGCCACGCTCAGATGCGACAAGGCGCGATCACGCTTGATTCTATTAGCTTACAAATAGGCAAAAGCGATCTTTGGGTAGAAGGAGCTATTAGCGATTTTCCTGCCCTTTTTCATCGCTACGATAAGCCGTTGCGCATGGAGCTGGCACTGAAAGCTAAACGTATAGATATACCAGACTTACTGGCTTATGATACTACGCTAGCGAATAAATACCCCGAAGTGGTGGAGAATATGACCGTTGCTTTAGCTTTCGACACCCGCGCGCAGGAGCTGTTCAACTTCACCTATTTGCCGCGTGGGGAGTTTTACATCGATGATTTATATGCCCAATTGAAACACTACCCCCATCTTTTGCACGATTTTCGTGCAGACGTGATCATCAATGAGCAAGACTTGCAGCTGCTCGATTTTAGCGGGGAGGTGGATAAGTCAGATTTTCATTTCACCGGAAAGCTCCAAAACTATCCTAAATGGATGCAGGAAAACCCTAAGGGCGATAGTGAATTGGAATTTGATTTCACCGCTAAGCATTTTAGCCTACACGACCTACTTTCCTACAATGGGGAAAACCATGTACCAGAGGAGTATCGCAACGAAGTATTTGAAGACACTAAACTACACGGTCGGGTGGCTATGCATTATGATGGCGGCTTCCAGTCTATTGATTTGTATTTAGATGAATTGTCTGCTCAAACAGTTCGCCACCCGTTGAAGCTACAAAAATTTAAGGGGCGTGCTCATATCGAAAACGATCAACTTTTGCTGGAAGCTTTCTCTGGCACTATGGGGCGAAGCGACTTCCATATTGATCTATCCTATTTCTTGGGCACCGATCCTGCTAAACAGGGTAGCACCAACTACCTCAATATTCGTTCTAAACGACTAGACATCGACCAACTAGTAGAATACCCTGCTCCCGAAGAAAAGGCGGCTCATGAAGATGCCTTTAATATTTTTACCATAACTTTCCCTAACCTAACCCTAGCAGCCGATATTGGCCAGCTCAAATACCAACGCTACCAACTAAAAGACTTACACACCCGCCTGCGCATTCAAGAAGATCACTATCTCTATGTTGATACCCTCCACATGGGTATCGCTGGCGGGCAACTGGCTATGAAAGGCTATTTCAATGGCTCAAACCCAGAAAAAATTTACTTTCATAGCAATCTCACCGCCAATCAGCTCGATCTAGATGCTCTTATGATTAAGATGGACAATTTCGGCCAAGATGTACTAGTCAACGAAAACCTTCACGGCCGCCTCTCCGGAAACATACGCAGCACTTTCCGAATGCACCCCGACTTCACGCCCATTACTAGTGAAAGTGAAGCCCACATGGAGCTGATGGTCACCAACGGAAGCCTAGAAAATTTCGCCCCCATCTTAGCTTTTTCCGATTATTTCAAAGACAAAAACTTGCGGATGATCCGTTTCGATACGCTAGAGAATACCTTTGACCTCCAAGAAGGCGTATTATACATTCCTAGTATGCTCATTAATTCGTCTATCGGGTTTTTAGAGCTATCTGGCCAACAAAGCCTAGATTTGACCATGACTTACTTCCTGCGGATACCTTTGAAGTTGGTTACGCAGGTGGCTTGGCGAAAACTTTTTGGTGGTAAAAGCCAAGAAGAAGTGGATGCTGAACAAATCGATGAGATCGATGAAGTGGGAGACGTAAATAAAATTCGCTTTGTTAACATTCGGATCAGTGGCACACCCGATGATTACAGCATCCAATTAGGTCGAGACAAAAGCGAAAAGAAAGCCGAACAAGAAGCTAGAAGAGCAGCCAGAAAGGCTAGAAAGGAGCAAAATAGATAAATACCTCTTCTGTGCCAGCTCAGCAGTGGCCCAGCCTTTTTAATTTTATTTCTCGGAGCCATACATAGTAGGCAGAAGTTTTAGCAATAAAGTAGCCATAGTAGCCATCTCGCCAGCCGCTTTGAAGGAGGTATTCGGAGAAGAAACGAGCACTAGGCTTAATAAGGATGCGCCACCAACTCCCTTTTTTGCCGGCTTGGTGGAAGGCTTCGGCGGCAATGCTGCTGAATTGATGAATAGTGGCTATGCGCGCATCCAAGCTATCGTTGGTGTAGTGCAATAAATCGCCTTTGAGCCGCCGAGTGCGTGCTCCAGGTGCCGGATCAAAGCGATCGTGCGGATTGATGCCGCCCATTTGGTAGCAGCGGCGGTCAAAAAGGCGCATCTTGCGATCGGGATACCAGCCGCCGTGGTGAATCCAACGGCCATCTATTTGGCTGAGTCGATTAAGGTAGTAGCCATCATGCGTCCAGTCTTTTTTAGCAGCTAGGATGCTTTGCTGTAGCTTTGGGCTTAGTGCTTCATCAGCATCCAAGGAGAGGATGTAGTGGTAGCTAGCTTGTTCAATAGCGAAGGCTTTTTGCCCTCGGTGGCCCAAAAATTTTTGCTGTAGTACTCTACAACCCAGTTCCTCTGCTAAGGCGACGGTGCCATCGGTAGAGAAGCTATCGACCACGAGGATTTCATCGGCTACCCCTTGGAGGCTAGCGATACAGCGCGGCAGGTTATGGGCTTCGTTAAGGGTGATGATGACCGCGCTGGTCTTGCGCTCAGTAGTTACACTTGCCCCTGCGGAGCCAGCCAATAATTGATCCGAAGACCGTGTAGGTATCTTAGCGAAGGCGAAAAGGGGCATCTGCACTAGTCTTGGGTGAAAGCCGCTACTGCTTCGGCTTGGCTAGCTGCATCACAACGGCCGAGGGCTAAAAAGTAATTATTGAGCAGCACCGGCTTGTTGTAGGCCAGTTGGGTTTGCTGCGCCAAGTCGATGACACTGCCGCCCGCTTCGTTGAGGATGCAGTGCGCTGCAGCTGTATCCCATTCCATTGTGGGTGCTAAGCGCGGATAGACATGGGCGCGGCCACAAGCCAGCTCGATGAACTTCAAAGAGCTGCCCTTCGATACCAAATCGGGGCTTTGCAACTGATCGATGAACTGCTGGGTCGCCTCACTCAGATGGCTGCGGCTAGCTACCACCTTAAGGCCTGAATCACGCAGCGAAAAACTAGCGGCGGCGAGGGCCTTTTCATGGCCAGCCTGCCAAGCTCCCTGGCCCTTCGCAGCGTAAAAAAGAGCCGCTTCCACTGGGATATAGACCACGCCGATAACCGGCTCACCCGCTTCTATTAAAGCAATATTGACGGTGAATTCCCCGTTACGGCGAATGAATTCTTTGGTGCCGTCAAGTGGATCTACCAGCCAAAAACGGCTATACTGCTGCCTAGTTTCATAAGCTACTTCTTTAAGTTCTTCCGACACGATGGGGGCTTGAAAAGCGAGTTCTTCCAAGCCCGCAACGATAACAGCATTGGCTGCTTGGTCGGCTCGGGTGAGCGGGCTGTCATCGGCTTTTAGTTCGGTGCCGAAGTCGCCAGAATGGTAGATGGCTAGGATGGCATCGCCGGCCTTTTGTGCGATTTGGCCCACCGCTTGGGCGAGCTGGAGGTAATTCGTTGACATATTTTTTGGTCTTGTGTGGGCTTGTAGTTGTTTAGATAAGGAATAACAAGGAGGGTGCTAGGATGCCTATTATCGCAGGGCTTCGTAGAGGCTTTCCCAGCCTTTACGGTTGCGGACGACTAGGTCGAGGTATTCCCGCCAAGCGATTTCGTCTTGGCGGGGGTCTTTTATGATGGCACCGGCTAGGCTGGCGGCCAAATCGCGGGGGGCTATTTCACCATCGCCGAAATGAGCAGCCAATGACCGACTCTGATTAACGACCGAGATGGCCTCTGCGGTGCTAAGGGTGCTACTAGGCGACTTGAGCTTGGTGCGCCCGTCTTCGGTTTGCCCGCTGCGGAGCTCGCGGAAAATAGTCACTAGCTTACGGATTTCGGCGGCGGTGTTTTTTAGCTCGGCAGGCATTCCCATGGCTAGTGCGCTAGCTTGGCTTCTTTCACTCACGATCTTTACCTCCTCTTCTAAGGTAGCGGGCAGTGGCATCACGACGGTATTGAAACGGCGGCGGAGGGCGCTGCTTAGTTCGTTAACGCCTTTATCGCGGTCATTCGCAGTGGCTATCAGGTTGAAGCCTTGGCGAGCTTGTATTTCGATGTTGAGCTCTGGCACGGGCAATATTTTTTCTGATAGGATGGTAATCAGAGCGTCTTGTACATCACTAGGGATGCGCGTGAGCTCTTCTAAACGCACCAAGCGGCCAGTTTGCATGGCTGTCATAACCGGACTAGGCACCATAGCACTTTCGCTAGGCCCTTCTGCTAGTAGCCGAGCGTAGTTCCAGCCATAGCGCAAGGCATCCTCGCTCATACCGGCAGTGCCTTGTACGAGGAGGGTGGAGCTGCCACTAATGGCTGCGGTCAAATGCTCGCTCACCCAAGTTTTAGCCGTGCCCGGAATACCGATGAGTAGCAGTGCCCGATCAGTGACTAGGCTGGCTACGGCCACTTCAATCAGGCGTCGATCCCCAAAATATTTTGGGCTGATTGGTTGCCCATCGGCTAAGCTACCCCCCATGATGTAGGTCACCACGGCTCGGGGCGATAGCTGCCAGCCAGGAGGTCGCTGCGGGCTGTCTTGTGCGGCTAGAGCAGCTAGCTCCGTAGCGTAGGTAGTTTCAGCATGCGGCCGTAAGAATGCCTGTTCGTTGGTAGCCAAAGTGGTCGATTTTGTCAGTTAAAAGTGCTGTTTTCCTAGGGTTCTATCTTTGCTGAGCAGAAAAGTAGCCCGTTTTTTAGCCTGTGCGGATGTTACTTTTACGATGTTCTTTTGATCCTCGTAAATTTCTGTCAGCACGCTGTTTTGCACCTCAATGCTTTTCATATCCATAGCGGTATTGGCTTGCAGATACACCCACAAGGCCTGCATATCGTCGCTCATTTCATAACCTAGCATACCGGTGGGGAGGTAGTCACCATTCCAGTAAAGCCGAAAGTTTTTTTCTAAGTAATTTGAAAGGTGCTGCCCGGTTTGTGGTAATTCGTTAGGCGTGCCAATCAGTAGCTTTGGGGCACCTGCTCGCTGTAAGGCTAGCTCCAAATCGTCAATAAAAAGATGCATAACGATCTGCACTTGTTCCCGATCCGCCATATACTCAATATCCGTAGTGCTCACGTGGAAGTCGTGCCTAGGCATAAAACCATAGCTCAGTAGTAGCACGATCAGCAGACCGGCTAGCCTACCGTTAAACCGTAGCGGAGCTCGCGCATTCGTATAGCCAGTAAAAAAGGAAAAAGCCATAAGCCTATTTTTGCCTACAAAGATACAATAAGCATCTACAACGGACTACAAAACTGACTTACCTTTGCAGCATGTCTATCAAACGCCTTGCCAGTGAAACGGCTATTTATGGGTTGAGTAGCATTTTGGGTCGTTTGCTCAATTTTGTGCTTATCACGCCTTTCATCAGCCAGCCTGATGTGCTGAGTCCCGAACAATTCGGTACGGTTGGCGAGCTGTTTTTTTATACGGCTTTCTTAATCGCCCTGCTGGTTTTTCGGATGGATACAGCCGTTTTTCGCTTTGCTAGTCGCCCAGAGTATGAGGCCACTGCGGTATGCCGTAGCGCACAGAGGATTGTGGTAGCTTGGGTATTGGTATGCTGTGGCGGCGGTCTGTGGCTGGCTCCTCAGTTGGCGCAGTGGTTGGTATATGCCGATCGGGTAGAGTACGTGCAGCTATTTTTGCTTATTGTGGCCTTTGATGCGCTGGCAGCTGTCCCTTTGGCTAGGTTGCGCTTAGAGCAGCGTGCTTGGATGTTTGCTGCTGTCAATTTGGCTAATATTTTGATCAATGTGCTGCTCATTTATTTCTTTTTGGCTTTTGCACCAAAATGGTTAGCACAAGGCCATTTAGCTTGGTATCGGGAGGAACTCAAAGTGAGTTATTATTTTTTCACGGTGCTTGCCGCTGGCGGGCTACGGTATATATTGCTTCTAGTAGATCGCTGGTGGCAAAATAGAAAACAAAAAAATAGCAGCTCCACCACTAGCCGTCAAGAGATAATAGCAGTGTTAGCTACAGGTAGTGATGCCGTACTTCCTGCTACGGGAGCAGGAAGATTAGAGCGCTTATCTCGTTTGCTGGCACTAGGTGCAGGGGCAAGGGCTATTAGGAGGCGCAAGACAACAGCGCAGAATGCCGCTCCTAGCTTCGCCATGATGCTTCGCTATGCCGCGCCTTTAGTAGTAGTCGCAGTAGCGGGCATTATCAATACCTTAGCAGGCCCGGCTATGATTAAGTGGTTCTTTAGTGCCGATTATGCGCTTAATGAGTATTGGGCTGGGCAGTATAACGGAGCCATGAAATTGGCCGTCTTTCTCACACTTTTTACTACTGCCTATAACTTCGCTGCCGAGCCCTTCTTTTTCCGGCAAGCAGCGGCCGATTTGCCAACTACCGACCGCCGGCCTTATGCCCAAGCGACCCAGGCTTTTGCTTTTGTTAATGCACTTGCCATTGCCGCTATTCTACTGCTGCTACCCATACTGAAGCATTATTTAGGGGCTGATAAGCAAGCGGGCCTGGAGATACTTCCCGTGCTACTAGCCGCTAATTTCTTGCTAGGGCTTTATTACAATTTTTCAATTGCCTACAAACTTACCGACCGGACGATGCTAGGCGGCGCTATTGCAGTGGCCGGCACAACCGTCTTTTTATTAATCAACTACTGTTTCTTACCGCGCTGGGGATTGATGGCAACAGCCACCGCAACGCTGGCTTGCTTTTTATTGATGTGCTTACTGGCCTATCAAGTGAGCCGAAAATATTTTCCCGTACCCTATCCGCTCGGTCGGATAAGCTTGTATGTACTGCTCACCACCGCCATCGTAGCACTTGGCTGGCCTTTGGAAAGCCTATTGGCGCGCAGCTCCTTGTTGCTATTGTATCTAGTAGGGATGCTAGGGATGGAGCGTAACTTCCTTCGGGGCTTGCTTAAATAGATACCTAGGTATTGTTACCTTTGCAGCACCAAATAATTCAACCATTTTACATGATCCAGCGAATTCAATCCGTCTTTTTATTCCTAGCTGCCGCAGCTAGCCTCTCACTTTTTGGAGCACCCCTAGCTACTACTGCTAGCCCTCAAGCGGCTACCAGCCTATTCGCCGATAGCCAATATACCCTGAGCGACGACCCGATTCTAATGGCCTTCTTTGGGCTAGCGGCGGCTATGCTTTTGGGGGGGATCTTCCTGTTCCGCAACCGGATTTTACAAATTCGCCTAAGCTGGTTAAGTATCGCCTTGCTATTAGGTGGTTTGGCCTATGGCTTTTATTTGCTCTCTGCGGATAGTGCCGAGGCCGAGGCCGCGCCAGCTTTTGGCTTAGCATTCCCCCTCGTGGGTATTGTGCTGGCCTATCTCGCTAAAGTGTTCATCCACAAGGATGAGCGCCTTGTGAGAAGTGCTGATCGGCTGCGTTAATTGATGTTTGTCACCGCTTTCAATGACCTAGATCACCCTTCCCTGTGACCTAAACCACACAGTTGGCCGCTAGATTACCCCTACTTTTGCAGTTGTAAAGCAGTTGTTAGTGCAAGGAGAAAGTGAATGTTGTTCCTGCACACCCAAGGCTGCGAATCTTTAATTTTACAACTCAAATTATTATGAAAGTAGAACAAATTTACACAGGCTGTTTAGCCGAAGCAGCTTACTACATTGAAAGTGAAGGCGAAGCCGTTATCATCGACCCCTTGCGCGAAACAGCACCCTATGTTGAAAAAGCGAAGGCCGATGGAGCTACCATTAAATATGTCTTGGAGACGCACTTTCACGCTGATTTTGTATCCGGCCATTTAGACCTAGCAAAGCAGACAGGAGCTGCCATCGTATATGGTCCTACAGCTCAACCTAATTTTGATGCCTATATCGCCAAAGATGGGGAGGAATTAAAAGTGGGGAATATAACCATCAAGGTCTTACACACGCCTGGTCATACCATGGAAAGTAGTACTTTCTTGCTGCGCGACGAGCAGGGCAAAGATTACGCTATCTTCACGGGAGATACGCTGTTTTTAGGCGATGTCGGGCGCCCCGATCTAGCTATTAAGCAAGGAGAAATTACAGAGGCCGATCTAGCAGGCTTCCTTTTTGATAGCCTTCGGAATAAAATTATGCCGCTAGCCGATGAAGTAATCGTGTATCCTGGCCACGGTGCGGGCTCTGCGTGTGGCAAAAAAATGGAAAAAGCCACCGAAGGCACTCTCGGCGACCAAAAGAAAACCAACTATGCCCTGCGTGCTGACATGACGCGGGAGGAGTTCGTCGAAGAGGTGCTCACGGGTTTGGTAGCACCGCCGCAGTATTTCCCGAAAAATGCGATGATGAATAAAATGGGCTACGAAAGTTTCGAGGTGGTGCGCGAAAGAGGTATGCAGGCGCTTAGCCCCCGTGCCTTCCTCGCTGCTTGGAAAGAAGAAGAAGCCCTCGTAATTGATACACGGAGTAAAGAGGATTTCGCCAAAGGCTTCATCCCTGGCAGTATCTTCATCGGCTTGGATGGCACCTTCGCCCCTTGGGTGGGCCTCTTAGTGCCAGATTTGAAACAACCCATCCTCTTGGTAGCCGAAGAAGGCACAGAAGAGGAAGTGGTTACTCGCCTATCTCGTGTTGGTTATGATAACCCAATTGGTTATATCAAAGGCGGCTTTGCCGCTTGGAAGGCAGCCGAGGAAGAAATAGATACTCTTCCAGAAATTACGGCTATCAGCCTCGCTAACAGAATGAAAGAAGGTGTCCAATTACTGGATGTTCGCAAAGAAAGTGAGTTCAATGCCGAGCATATTATAGGTGCCAAAAACTTCCCACTAGATACGATCAACCAACAGCTTAGCCAACTCAATCACGAAGATACCTTTTATCTGCATTGTGCTGGTGGCTATCGTTCAGCGATAGCAGCCTCTATCTTGATGGCTCGTGGCTTCCGGAATCTAGTAAACGTACAAGGGGGCTTTGATGCTCTCAAAACCACTTCCTTACAAAGAAGTGAATTCGTAGAACAAGTGACAGAGCTGTAAGCTCCTCACAATAGGCTATTTTTTGTCAGATGGTTTTATTTTAACAGGGTCTATTCGGGCTGCCTAGTGGTTGGTCGAATAGACCTTCTTTTTTTGGCACTTCCCTACACTTGCGCTAAAGGGAAAACCCTTGCCCCTGCATTTATGCCCGCCTCGGCGAGAGCAACGAGTCCGTACCTGTCCG
>DAINNZ010000040.1:0-24990 GCA_036735605.1 Lewinella sp.
ACCGAGCGTATCAATTCTTCCTGTGAGGCCAATGGGTTTGGCAGGCGGATTTTGGTCTTCCCAAATGGCCATTACAGGGCTACTCATGGCGTAGTTGCCGGCTGTATCGTAGGTGTAAAGGGCGTAGTAGTTGGTTTGATAGGGGATCGCTTGGGTATCGGTATATGCCAGGGTAGTGGGGGCGAGTATTTGCTCGTTGACTGGACTGAAGGGGCCTTTGTATTGTTGGCTCCGCACCAACACATGCCCACGAACATCTGGTGCTGGCGAAGCGGGTAAGCGCCATTGTACCCGAAAACTTCCCGTGCCGGTATCCTTGGCTTGTAATGTTTCAACAGCTTTGGGTGGGCTTTTGTCTATGCCTTGGCCTTTCACGGCCTTAGAGGGTGGAGCCTGCTCTGCAAAAGAGTTGATGCCAACAAGCCGATAGTACTTGGGCTGGTAGTTTTCGGCGAGCTGAATATCGTGTACAAAGTGGTCTTTTCCTTCTTGTGGGCTTGATTTGAAAATGGGATATTCCTTCAGGCGTTGAAAGTGTATGCTATCGTCGCTCACTTCGATGAAATAGGCGATATACCGCTCCTCATTCGGCTGTGCTGGCCAGGAAAGCTGAATTTTTTTTTCGTCTTCTTGCATTTCGAGACCAAAAACAGGGCCGAAGGGGAAGCCATCATTAGGTCTTAGCCGAATGCTTGGACTAACAAAACGGCTGTTGCTTGCTTCGGCGGCGGGCAGGCTTCTTACGCGGTAATAGTAGGGGATGCCAGGGCTGACCGCTTCATCTACCCATCGCCAGCCTAAGGCGGTGGCAGCTTCGGCAGAGAGATCAGCGTTTACTAAGGCAAGGAACAGGCGTTGTTCCTGCTCTTCCCGCTTTAATTTTACGGCTGCCATCGGACCGGCCGAGGGGGCGGAAGGGCTTTCTGCTTCTCCGTAGAGGGCTTCCGCCACCGCTAGGACGTGGGGGTTGTCGGTATCGCTCAAAGCTTCAAACTCGGCCAGGGAATAGGCGAGCAATCTTTCCTGGTGCACAGCTCGCCAATTTTTCTCCCCGGCGCTTTTTCGCTCCAATACTACACCGTGTTGCCGCATTTCCAGCCAAGCTGCGTAGTTGGTGGGCGCCCAGCGAAGGGTGATTGACCGACCATGAGGACGAGCCAAAATTTGGATATCCGCTACCTGGCTACTATCCCCGTTTTGGGCACCTACTGGCCTTAGTAATAGTAGGAGAAAAAGAAGTAAAGAAATACGACTATTGGGAATTTTTGAAAACATAATTCTTGCTCTTAAAAGTGAAAACTTGGCTCCTGCGTCAGCCATATCCTTGAAAAAAATCGGACACTCGCTTAGCCTACCGCGCTGCGCTTTCCATGACAGAGGCGCTGCCTCAGCAAGCTAGCGGCCTGGGTCGCAATGCTGTATTTTGGCTCACGTCCATACGGACTCGTTTGGCTGCCGCTCCGCTCGCGCATACGCGCCCGTATTGCGTGCCCGCCGACACGCCGGGTATAGGGGGCAGGAGCAAAAGATGCTATTATGCGCCATGTTTTTACTGATTATTCACGCTTTTTGCTTGGTAATTAAAGTCCTTTCCGCCCAACTTAAAAAAGCCTTCTCCTGCCGGTCTGGCTGGATAGGGAAACAGATTATCATAATTGTTGGCTTTAAAGAAGGCGCGGATAGGTTTGTAGTAGTGTTCGTAGAAATTGTATGCGGCCGTGTTTTGTAGGTTAGCATTCATGCCGAAGAAATCGGGATCATTGGGTAAAGGCAGTAGAGGGCCGCTACAATTTACCGAACTTAGGGCGGGTGCGTTGTAGCCCATGGTTTCGCTTTGTTCCGCTAGCTCCAGCACGCCTTGATCCAGCAATTTTCTGAATAGGATGTAGTCTCGGAAGGTGACCCATTCCGTGAAATCCACCAAGGGGGTAAAGGCAGGCGATTGGCTCCACGTTTGCGACCCCGATGAATGGCCGCCTTGCGAAGGCTGTATGGCGCCATGGCTGCCAATGGAGAAAAGGGGGCTATTGGTTTGTACAAAGGAGGGTAGGGCGGGGCTTTGAGGGGTGGTGGCTAACAAAGTCACACTCCCTCCTAGACTACCCCCGGGTTGAGGTGCTTGCGCTGCATTGATAAGGGCATTGGTGAGGAAAATATGATTTTCTCTGGTGCTCACTCCATTCAAACTGCTAGGCAACTGCCCAAAAGGGTGCTGTAAAAATTCAATGCTAGGTAGCTGGTAGTCGAAAGGAAAGCCATTGATAGGCTTGGCGATATGGCGGTTGCTTCTACTACCAAAAGGGGATTGGTTGCGATATCTCCGGGAGTCTTCCCAGCGATGGTAATTGGGTGAAGCAGCTTGATAGATTTGCCAAGTGTGGCCAATCCCACCACTATGTAAGGGCGCATTGGGTATGGGTAGGGCGTTCTCCCAGCTTGCTAAAGCCTCATCCGGATTGTAAAAAGTATGGTTGCACCAACTGTTGTCGCTATTGCTAAAGGGCGGGCAGAAGAGGCCATTGCTGCCATCGTGGTAGAATACCTGGCTACGCCAGTCCTCTTTGCCTTCAAAACTAAGGAAGGGGCTGTATTTTTCCAAGTGGTAGGCTTGGTAGTTTTCTCCGTCGCTTACTTGATAGTTCCACTGCCAGTATTGGCTTTCGAAGCGATCGAATCCTTCGATTGATTCGAGAAAAATATAAGGTGTTTTGATATAGGCACCATTCGGCGATTGATGGAGCGCGTCGGTACCGATCAGATGTTCTTGTGCTGCTGTGCTGGCTAGCTGCCGAACTTGCACGCTAGCCATTTTTTCAGCTAGGCTGTTGTACCTAGAGGTTTGGAAGTACAACTTTTGCGGTAAGATAGATTTGCGTATGATCTGTCCTGGGTTTCCGCGTTCCTTCAGCTTGCGGGAGCTATATTTCAGGCCGTCTAAATTACCACCAGGCACCTGGAAGTTGCCATTACCTCCTGTAGATGGCCCTCCTCCTCCGGGGGGAGGCGCCGTGGTAGCGAATTGATTTTGCGAATTAGTAGTAGCTGCGGAATTCGTATTAAAACTAGCTAGTTGGTATAGGCCACCCCCACCGGATGCTTGGTTCTGCTGCGGTATATTGGCTATTTGCAAGCCACCGATGCTGCCACCACCGGGCGAGTTGCTGATGCCTAAATCAGCCATCACGACTTCTGTCTCACTGCCATTGTTTTGGTTGGTGGAGGGAGGGGTATATACCCTAAAGACATCCAGCTCATATACCCGCTGTGTTTGTAGAAATGGCTGGGGAATAGGAAAACGCATTCCTCCTCCGGCAGCACTATTGAGGTTGTAGGGGCTGACGTCTATGCTAGCTCCGCTACTAATATCTTTCAACTGCACTACATAAGTAAAGCTACCCGAGGTGGGGAGCCCCTCCTTGTTCGTGGGGCTTAGACGAAATAATTTATTTGATTGTTGATGCCAAAAGTGTAAAAAACCGTCGCCATCCTCTGCCTCTAGGAAGTGAAGCTGGCGATGAAAGGGTTTTGCCTGCGCGATAGCGTTGGGCAGAATATAATCTGGGGCGTCCCCTGTTTGGAAAGTGCTGCTGTAGGTTTGTATCGTAAAATTTTCGGCCACCTGGTTGGCATTGTTGCTATGATATCGTTGCCCTCTCACCCTGAGCGTGAGGCGGATTTGTGCATTTTCAGGCAATTGTTCGCTTAGATGATACCTAGCACTATAGCCCTCCTCATCGTAGATCGCAAGGCCGGTGCCGCCAGGGTGGATTTTCCAACTGCCGCCTTGTTCCTTAGTTTCTACCTTGAACTCGGTGATTTCGTAGCCATAGTACCGAGTGATGTACTCCCCCGGATTGTCGCTGGCTTCTTCGATGGGGAAGGCACCTTTCGGGAAGTTAAAAGCAATTTGCGGACGCGTGAAAATAGACTGGCCGGTGGCACCATCTAAGGGGGTGAATTCCTCTACAATGGGGATGTCGTCGAAAATATTATTACCGTCGGAGGCGCAGTTTACTTTTTTACCGTGTTCAAAGTCTATTCTGGTATCGAATTTCACAATGCCCCCTAAGGCTTTTCCTTTGAGGCGGGCTTTCCCGCGCAGCCAAACTGGTTTTGGGCCGGCAAAGTCGATAGCTGCTGCCGCTTCTATCTCTGCAAAAGTGAAGGATCTTTTTTTTCCGAATAGTTTGCCTTCTACCGCGCCCTCGATACCCAGGTAGGCATAGGCCTGGCCTTTTCCATACCATTGGTTGATACCAAATTGGCTCATATTACACTCTTGGCCAGCTTTGTTTTCTAAGAGTACATCTAAGCCCATGTGGTATGCTACTTGCAGACGGAAAATGAGGGCTTTAAAATTTAGATCAAAATGATTAATCATGCCGAAGGCAAAACCCTTGGTGCTGGTTTGGAAAGGCTGCAGCCCCATAGATGGCAGGTTTTGGTTGTTCTCGGCAAAGATATTTTGTATTTGCAGGGGCTTGGGTGGCAGCCCCGGTGGCAGGTCGGAACCCATCATAAAATAGCCATTAATGCCCGTCTCAACATAACCAACGGAGAAATCAAAGCCAGCTACGTAGGTAATCCGGTTGGGGTCGGTTAGCGGGTTTGGATGTCCCGGCGTCCAGCGGCCTAAATAAAAATGCCAATCGCTGGGAGAATAGAATGCTTCTAATGGTACACTCAGCTCTAGAAAACGAGGAACAGTTGCTGTTAGATTCCCCCCGAAAGTGTATTCCTTTTTCTGGAAGTCCATGACCAAGTCTGCACTACCCTTAATTAAGGCATTACCGTCTCGTTGGGTCATGTTTTGCATCACATAGGCGTCGCCGCTCATGTACATGCTGATTACGTTGAATTCAGGCCCCAAGTTCATGCCAAACTCCAAATCCGCGTTCAAGGCTTCTTTAAGGGGGTATAGACCAATAACGGTGCGCGCCATAAAACCACTATATCCTTGTTGTGGGATATAAGTTGCGCCACTACCTCCTTGCCCCAGTTCGTTGCCTAGATTGGGCGTGTTGGGCACATCATTGATGGTCATAACCGTGTTAGCCGGATATTGCCGTTGCATATTCGCATAGAAGCCACCACCTAGGCCATAGAGTCCTAGCCCAGAAGGGCCTAAGGGAATACCCGGAAACTTAAGCAGCGCATCAATCATAAAATAGCGATAGCCCGGATTTCGGCCAACCATTAAGCGCATTTCAAAGCCGCCCACCTCAATAGGCATTATATTGATAGTAATCGCACCATCAAAGCCGTCTCCGAAGGTAGGGTCGTTGTTATACAAACTAATAGATCCCTCGAGGTCTAAGACGCCCATTTCCATATCTATACTGATCTGGTTTAGCTGCGTTCTATCGTAGGCGAAGCTTTGCTGCCCAGGCTGCCAGGTGCTAAATAGGGTGAAATTTGTATTGCCTTCAAAGCCATTGGCCATATCGGTTAGCTTTAGGCCCAAATCGAGTTTCAGGCCTACTTCTTGGCCTTGTACGGCTATGTCCACTCCTTTCAGTTGCAAAGGAAACCCAAGCAGCGCGCCTTGGGTGACATCCTCCAAATCGAGGCCAAACTGCCCACTCAACTGTGGCTGCCCTGGGCCCCCTGTGATCGTGAAATTTTGGAAATCAATACCCGGTATTTGAAAACGGCTTACTACCGAATTGGCTAGGTTGTCGGCTTTTTCCCAGCCGATGTCTAAGGTTCCATGTAGGATAGCTTCCGGTAAATAACTATTGCCTTGGGGACTGACGGAAATGCTGGAGTTGCCGGCTAAATTCAGTTCCGCTACCCACATATCTACTTCCAGGCTACTCCCTAAAGCTACCGCGAAACTGAATTGGCCATCGGCCCCAAGCGGTGCGGTGAATTGTAATAATTGCGGGCTGATGGGCAGCCTCAATTGACCACCAAAGCTACCGCTATATAGGCTACTTCCTCTAACATCTAAATGCAGCGATTGGATAGCCATAGGCCAGCCACCAATATTACCTTCGTTCAGCGGGAGGAGATTCCCACTAGTGGCTACATCCATCCAGGCACCTTGGGCATCTAGTAGGATATGGTTTATTTCCACGTCGGCGTCTATTCCTTGCGGGAAGCTAAAGGCTAGGCTAGGGATATAGATACCCTGCCAAAGTGCTGGGTGGCTCGCTAATGGATGGCTGGGCGGAAAGTTGATAGCTGCGGGGCTAGATAAGGCCGAGTGGTCATACACTGCACTTATTGGGGGTAGGCTAAGGGGAAAATCGTTTAGCCCGGGAATGGCCCAGTTGTTTTGGTTGAAACTCACGCTGGCAGTCCAGTCTTGATAGTCTTGTATATTGGCTGTGAAACTGGCTACGAGCGGGCTTCCTCCCGTAGCGATGAGGCTCTGCTCGAAAATAAGCTGGGCATCTAGCTGAAGCGACTGAATGCCAGCCTCCGTCCAGTTTAATTGCGTGTGTCCTTCCCCGCCTATAAACCGCAGGCTCAGTCCGCTAGATAAGGGAAAACTAGGGTTATTGCCCAGCACTAGGGCCGCACCTTGGCCTAGCGTGGCCGGTTGTAAACACATCCCTTTGCCTAATAAAATCAAGCGGCGGTTGCCTTGGGCTTCGGGTAGTTCTACCTTAGCAAAAGCCGAAAGCGTGGCGCCTGAAGGCCGAAACTCCATGGCTGTAAAGAATAAATCCATTCCCAAGCCTGCTATGCCCGCAGGTAGGTTTACAAGCCCTGGGGGGTTGCCGATAGATGTCGGGTTGAGCCAATGGTTTTGATTATCTACATAATCGGCCAATTGCTGAGCTAAATTTTCCGATAAATCTTCTGGTCCTAGGTTGCCTTCGGGTAGGTTGTAGCGCATCAGCGGCGGTACTATACCGCTGCCGTCGCTGCTATTTACCACGCTATTATCGCCGTAAGCCTGCAGTTGGGTATTCACGGCTAAGTTGCTAAAGGATACGTGGACGTAGGTGTTGAGTGCCGGAATCAGTATTCTTGCCGTGCCGGAAATAGGGCTATACCCGCCGCCGCTGAGCACTTCCATCGTGAAGTCACCGATAGCTATTTCCATACCAGGGCTAATGCTGGCAGGGTAGGGGTTGGGCAGCGGAGGAGCGGCCGAGGGTGGGCAGCTGAATTGCTGTATCGTCTGCACTGGCGGGGGCGTATCGCTAAAGTTGCCTGGGGGCGTGCTAGGAGGGGAAGGCGGATTGCCCTCGGTTTGTGTTATACTCACCGCCGGACTGTCGGGGGCAGGAATATCCGGTGAGGCATATAAGAAACGGTGTACTTGGCTCTGTCCGTTTTGAGCAAAGAGCAACTGCCCGGCTGGGTCGTAGGCCGTCACTTGTAGGGCATAGTGCCGTCCTGCTATCAAGGGCGGGAGCGATAAATCGTAGGCCAGGGTATTGGCCAATAGGCCGTCTTGCTCAAAATAAGGCCGAACAGCGTCTAATAAAAAAGCATCGTTGGGGTTGCTAAGCCCCAGCTCGTCTAGATCGAAAAGCCTGAAGCGATAGTGGGTCTGGCCGGGAATGCCGCAAACAGACCAGAGGAAATTGACAAATTGTGGCTCCAGCGGGAGGATATGGGCTTCGTCGTAGGGGTGAATAATTAAGGGCGGTTCGTGCTGTTGAACAAAGAAAAGGGCACAACCGAAATTATTACTCAGCGGCTCATTGGTGTTGAAATCGCGCGCTTCTACACACAAGGTGTAATTGCCTTCCGGGATGGTTTCCGATTCAAAAAGCCGATCGAAGCTAATCCCGCTTAGTTGCACATCGTCTTGGCTGGGCCGGCCAAAGATGCTACGCAAATCGCGGTAAGTGAGGTTGATGCTTTGCCCACCGGCCAAAACAATGGGCGATAAAGGTTGGAAAGCAGGCCGGAAATTGGCTTCCAAACCCCGGTCGGAAGAAAGGCGAGGCAGCAGTTTGATCTCCTGCGTTTGCTGACTAACATTGGTTAAAATCAGAAGAATATCAGCCTCGAATTCCAAATAAGCCTCCCAGTATATAGGTGGCGGATTGGGCACAATCACATTGATCCGGATGGGTTGCGCCACTAAGGATAGCGGCAATACGATACACCAAATACCGATGATCGGGAGGACTTTTTTAAGAAAAAAAAATGGCATAGATAGCATACGTTTTGGGAATGATGGCAGGAAATAAGGGCTCTATTTTTCACGGATAGGTAGGAAGACTCCGAATTATTTTTAAAAAGAACACTACTTAAAATAGCTAGCCCTGCCCCTGCGAGCGGAGCGCCAGCCAAAAGACTTAGTACGCTAGTCCGCATGGATGAGCGTGCGCCAAAAAGAGACCGGCCATTTAGCCGCCAAGCCGCTAAGCCAAGGAAGACGCGGATAAACAGCGGCGGCCTTGAAAAGCCATAGGGCAAAAATAGTCTTGCCCCACAGTAAGCAGCTAGTAATGAGGTTACCATTGCTGGTATTGAAGTTACTTCGTGCTTGTAAATCCACAGAAAAAGCCCCAACGCAAGGCTTGCTTTTAGGTTGGAAAGGCGATGCTCCGACTTGTGCTGACTTGTGCTGACGCGTGCTGACGCGTGCTGACGCGTGCTGACGCGTGCTGACGCGTGCTGAGCGGTGCCGAAGTAGCGGTGCCGAAGTAGCGGTGCCGAAGCAGCGGTGCCGAAGTAGCGGTGCCGAAGTAGCGAAAAAGCCAAAAGCCAGCAGCCAAAAGCCAGCAGCCAACAGCCTTATAAGACTTTGCTATAGTCTTCCAATGCAGTAGACGCGTAGCGAAATTCTGGGTTGAAAGACTATAATAAAAACGGGTGATGTATTTATTCAGGAAGGCAATTTTTGGGGCGATACATTTTGGGGCGTAGATTTAGACACTAAAACAGGTGAAAGCTAACCTACTCCCTCAACTGAGCCAACAACACTTCCACGGCCGCACGGAGTTGGGCATCTTCGTTGCGGGCTTTACTGTCGGGGGCATTACGCACTAGGATATCAGGCACGGCGGGGCCGCCTTCCATATTTTGGTCGGTAGCGTGGACGTACCAGGCGCGGAAAGGCATTCTAAGGGTGGAGCCTTCCATCATCCGATGGGAGCCGGTGCTGATGACGGCACCGAAAGTGGGCTGGCCAACGAGTTTACCAAGGCCGAATTGTTGATAGGCGTGACTAAAGATTTCTGCATTCGAATAACTGGCTTCGTTACAGAGTGCCACGCTAGGTAGGGTGAGTGCAGCGAGTGGTAGCCGTTCGCCGAAGGGATAAGAGGACTTGAAGTCGAGGTGATTGTTGAGGCTATTGCTAGCACCTCTAGGCACGGTGTAGGCATGTTGGCGCACATTAAGCACGGCCATGAGCAGGTCGGTTGTCCAGCCGCCGCCGTTATAGCGTACGTCGATCACGATGCCTTCTTTACCGTGGCCGGCAGCGGTGAGTTCGCGTTCGAAGCGTTCGAAACTAGGCCAGTTCATACCTTGGATATGGATATAGCCGAGGCGGCCTTGGCTATAGGCATGTGTGAGTGCTTTTTGTTGGCGCACCCAGGCTTCGTAGTTTAGTGCTCGTAGGCTAGCAGTGGGGCGGATGAGGATGTTGATTTCCTTGCCTTGGCGTTCAAGGGTGAGTTGGATACGCTCGTTGGCGCGGCCGTTGAGATAGGCATATAAATTATCTGTAGGCGCCAACCGTTGGCCGTTGATGGCTAGGATGCGGTCGCCGAGTTCCAGCTTGCTGTCTTTGCGGTCGGCAGGGCTGTTAGGTACGATTTCTTGGATTTGCTGCTGTGGGTTGAGGGCAATTCCTAGGAAGCCAGTTTTATCTTGCAGCAGGTCTTCGTCTTGCGCAGGGGAGCTGAAACCCATGTGGCTAGCATTGAGCTGCCCGAGCATTTGGTTGTAGAAGAAGGCAAAATCTTGGCGCGTAGAAGCGCCTAGCATGAGCGGTTCGTATTTGGCTTTAAGGGCAGCCCAATCGCGTCCGTGAAAAGCAGGGTCATAGAAGCCTGTTTGTAGGGCGCGCCAGCCGTCGTTGATGAGGTATTGCCTTTCCAGAGCGTGATGGATGGTAATATTGGCCTCAAAGGGCTGTGCCGTAGCCTTGCCTTTGTCGAGTGGTGTAGTGGCAAGCTTACCTGCGCTGAGGTAAAAGAGACTTTTGGCATCAGGGGCTAGCTGTAATCGGTTAGGGTTGAGCCCCGCTAGGAAAACGCTCATATCCTCACCATTCCATTTGATTTTCAGTAGGTCGCTCTTGCCTTCACTGCCAGCGCGGCTACCGTTGTTGGTAGAGAAATAGAGGTATTCTCCTTTCGCATCAAAAGCAATATCCCCTTCGTTACCAGGCAGGCTGCTGACTTGTACGAGGCGCTCATGGATATTAAGAAAGTCAATTACCACTTTTACACCCGTGGCGGCTTCTTTTTTAGTTTCGCGGGTTTCGCTAGAAGCCCATTCGTCGGCCTCGTCCCAGTCGCGCTGGGTTTTTTCCCAGTCTTCGGTTTTTAACCAGACGAACCAGACATCATTATCGCCTTTATTGCGTACGCTCAAGAAGGCTAGTTTGCTACCATCAGGGCTCCAAAGAGGCTGGCTATCGCCACGTGGGTGCATGCTGATATTCACGGGGGCTTGGCTATTATCAGCGGCATGAATGTAGATTTCTTCGTTGAATGCCAAGTCGCTCAAACTGTAGGCTAGCCATTTACCATCGGGGCTCCAACTAATACCACTCGGTCTATCCCAGCTATCCTGTAAGACAATAGGCTGCCCGAGTGTTGCTGTGGCTGCCGCAATGGGATAAACGGAGAGTTTGCCACGGCCTTCCACTACCGCAATTTGATCGCGTTGAGGGGAGAGGATGAAATCGCTGATACCCAGAGGCGTACGAAGGATTTCTCGGCTGCGATGCGCGAAATTTAAATAGAGGTTGGTTTGGCTCGCATCCGCAGCTTCCAATAAATAGAGCGCAGGCATAGGCGCGGGCGTATTCGTAGCACTGCTGCTTGGCCGATCGGAGATAAAGAGTAGGGTGCTGTCGCTGAGCCAAGCAGCGGATTCGTCTCGGTAAGGATGATCCGTAAGATTACGGCTACGTTTCTTTTCGGCATCGTTAGGTTTAACAAAGATTTCACCTCGGTTTTCTAAAGCGATGTATTTCCCGTTCGGAGATACGGCAAAGTTGGATAGCCCACTGCTGAGGCTTGTAGGCTCGCTAGGGTAGAAGCGGTCATCATCATTCACGCTAATCTCTAAGAGGTGAAATTGCTGTCCGCCGTCGGTGGAATGCCATAGATGCGCCCCTTTTTCTATCACGAGGTGCTGCCCATCGGCGCTGCTGCTGTAATGGCGGATACCCCAGTCGGTGAATCGGGTGATGGCCGTTTTCGTAGCAGCCGCTTTAGGTGCGCTGCTGTAGAGGTTGTAGCGGCCATCTCGTGCACTTAAGAAGAGGAGGCGGCCATCAGCCGTCCAGCGGGGCGAGTGATCCTGGCCTTCATCGGTAGTGATTTGCGTATAGGTCTTCGCCTGCTGGTCATACACCCAAATATCCCGATTAGCAGGCCCGCGATAGGCTTCTCGACTTAGCCGGCAGCCTCCTTTAACGAAGGCAATATAGCGGCCATCCGGCGAAACGCTAGCTTGGCTGCCTAGGGCATCTAGGAAGCGCGTTGGCGTGCCACCGCCTAAGAGGGCGTGGTAAATCTCTGGCTCTCTTTCGATTTGTTGGAAGGTACGCCGGCTACTAAAAAGCAATTCTGTGGGGTTGAGCCAGCTTACTTCAGCATCATTCTCAGAGTAGTAAGTGATGCGCTGCGGCTTGCTGCCTTGCGCTTGGATAACAAAAATATCGTTATTTCCATAACGATTCCCTACAAAAGCAATGTGTTGCCCGTCAGGGCTCCAAGCTGGCGAAGCTTCATAACTTTCGTGAATGGTTTGCCGAATAGCTCTACCCCCACTGGCTGCTACCGTCCAGATGTCGCCTTGGTAGCTGAAGCTTAGTTGCTCGCCATCAGGCGATAAATCGGGCGTCCGTAGGATGGGGTGCTGTGCCCAAAGTGTGGTTGAAAATAAGAGGAAGTAGCAGCAAAGGCAGTTAGCGCAAAGCAACGAAGTAGAGAAAATGGTAGGCATATTAATCAATTGGCTTGTTTTGAGCAAGTCTAATGTCCACTTTAAAGGAGGAAAAAATGGCACCGAAGCCGTGAAGATAGAGAATTTGTGCGAACCTCCCTCCTCCTACCCCCGCATATATTCCCAAGCGGTTTGGTAAACGCCATTTTTCTCTACGTAATCAATAAAGCCACTATAGAAGGGATCGGTGCCGATGGTGGCACTATCGCCAATTACTACGAGCTGTTTGCGCGCGCGGGTGAGTGCTACGTTCATGCGCCGATAGTCTTTGAGGAAGCCAATTTCCGATTTGCTATTGGAACGAACTAGACTAATATATACCACATCGCGCTCTTGCCCCTGAAAACCATCGATGGTATTGACGCTTAGATCAAGTGAGGCGGGGAGCTTCTCGTCGGCTTCTAAGAGATCGGTGGCGCGGATGACTTGCTCCCGGTAAGGGCTGATGAAGGCAATACTGGGCGCATCCTCCTCCGGCGGTATGCTGCCAATGAGTTGGTAGAGATGCTCTAGGGCTACCATAATCTCCTCTTCGTTGTAGCGGCTTTGGAAGCGGCTTTGTAGCTGCTCCTCAAAACCGGTGCCAGCGGTGTCAATAAAGGTTACAGCTTCTTGTAAAGAGGCGTTGGGTAGTGTCCAATAAGCCACCGCAGGGGCTGCTTGTAGCCGGTTTTGATAGAAAAAGGAGTTGCTAAAACCCATAATGTTTTGGTTCATGCGATACTGCACTTCCAGTAAGTTGGCTTGTTCGCCTAGGCGACTGAGGCATTTTTCCATTAAGGTGATGGCGAGGCCGCCTCGCGCAGCTTCTCGGCATTTCACCGTAGGTGGTAACTGATAGGGATCTCCAGCTAAGACTACCCGACTGCATTTTAGAATGGGTATCCAACATGCAGGCTCCAGTGCTTGGGCGGCCTCATCAATGATGCAGGTGCGAAATTGATACTTGTCGAGCACACTATTGGCGGCTCCTACTAGTGTGCAGGTAATCACCTGTGCACTTTCTAAAATATGTTGCAACAAGCGGTCTTCAAGCTGGGTAGCCCAGCCAGATAGCCGCCCCGCTTCGCGAAAGAGCAAACCTCTCTTTTGGCCACCCTCCGGGCCGCGTTTCCATTGCTTGCCACTGCGGCGAAGTTGCTCCGCTTCTTTGCGGAGCTTTTTTATTTCTTTAGTGTCGGGGTGCTCCGATAATTGAGCCTCTAGGGTGTGGCGAATCACGCCTTCGTCCACTCGACTGATGTTGCCAATCCGGCAAACGCGAATGCCTAGTTCCGCTAGGCGGATGGTTACTAAATCAGCGGCCGTATTACTCGGCGTGGCGAAAAGTACGCATTGCTCCGTTTGCACGAGTTGTTGTACGGCAGCTACTAGCGTAGTGGTTTTGCCTGTGCCAGGCGGCCCGTGCACAATCAGTACGTCTTCATTGCTATGGATCGCACGGATGGCTTTTTCTTGGCTATCATTGAGGTAAGCAGGTAGCTCCAATCCTAGCATTTGATGGCCACCTAAGATCGGCCGAAAGCCCATTAATTGATCGCGCAACTGTATCAATCGGGGCACTTCCGTGTTTTGTAGCTGCACCAATGCCCGATCCATCTCTTTGTAGGTTCGCTCATCAAACATCAAATCCACGCCGATCTGGCCGCCGCCTAGCCAGTCGGGCATTTCTTGGCCGGATAGGATGATTTTCATCCTGTTTTTCTTCACAAACTGAATCACCCCGCCCAGCTCCGGCCGATTAACCTGCGCCTGCTTGGTGAATAAACTCACCGAAGTGCCAGCTCTAAATGAATGGCCCTCTTCTTGGCCCTCGCAGCTCAAAACCACAAAGGGCCTTGCCCCCACACTGTAGCCCGTCTTTTCAATCTGCACCGGATACCACGAAAAACCCTTCTCCAAGCGCTGAGCAAGTGGTAGCCGTTGTATCACTTCCAAGTGTAATCGCCGTTCTTCTTCCCGCTCCAACTGCACCAAATCGCGCAAGGCCTGTAAGGCTTCCTGCTGTTTTTTATCCATGTTGTTTATAACCTCTTCGAGTAACCTTCGGTTCACGCTCTAGGCACTAATACGGCTAATAAAAGACCTGCTGACCGAACGGATGTTTTTCCTATTGCTCGTTTTTTCCCACCCCTTCATTCGTTCTTTTTGGCATATATGCAGGGGCAAGGCTTTTTTTGTAGCGCAAAAGTGGCGGGAGGTGTTAAAACGAGTAGCAGCCTCACAACCGGATCGCCTCGGTTCTCGCAAAGGTATAGTGTAAAAAAGCACCTCATCCAAAAGGGGATGAGGTGCTTACGGCAACTAGTCGGTTAGTGAATTTTGGGAGAAAGTCACTAGGTTAACGAATGAGTGTGAACTGATTGCCGCTTTAGAATCCTGCTGATTTTGTTCAGCACATAGTGTTTTAAGCCGCTTGCTCCTCACTCCGTTCTTTGGCAGGGGCTAGGAAAGCGAAATCGGAAAGGTGAATAGCTGCATCAATATGCAGTTGCTCGTTCTTGTCGGTCCAGCGACTGTAGCGCAATACGCCATTGACGGCTATTAGCGTTCCTTTTTTTAGTTTGTCCTGTAGGGCCTTTGCGCGCTCTTTACCGAAGATTAGCACCTTGTGCCATTCTGTACGGCTGATTTGGTTACCTTCTTTATCGCGGCTATACTCAGTAGTCGCAAGGCTGAATTTGAGGAAGCTCTCGCCGTTTTTCGTGTTGCGTAGCTCGGCGTCTTGGCCTAGGTGGCCGATAAGGTGGATGGAATTGCGAATTTGCATGTTAGTTTAAATTGTGGGTGGAAACCCGGTTTAGTAATACCGAGGGAGCAGCACGCCTATCCATTCGCAAGGATACACGCCTTTCCCTCGGCGCATTCAGAATGCATCTAGTTGGTTCATATTGGCGAGCAAAGCCCAGCAACACTTCCCAACCGATGACGATGCAAAGGTGAGGGGGGCGGTTAAACGTAGTCGTGTTTTAAACGAATACTTACGTTTATAAACGAATTTAAACGTTTAAAAACGGATGCAAATATGATAATATGCTGATTGTGAGTAATTTGTGTTTATTGAGGGGTTCGGCCTATTTTTTCACTTTTTTTCAGACGGACTCAATTTTGCATAAATATCTACTTGGATGCGCTGGCCGTTTTTGATCTCACCATCTACGATTCGGCCTTGGTGTTGGAAGTCGAGCTTAGCCATAGCCCGATGGCAGTTGGTATTTTCTGCTTCCACAAAGCCCTCAATGCGGCGGAGCTGGAGTTGGTTGAAACCATAGTCGCAGATCAGCGGTAGTACGGTTGTTAGGATACCTTGCCCCCAATAGGGCGGCAGCAGCCAAAGGCCGATTTCTGCTTTTTGGTGTTCTGTGCAAATATCGTTTAGCCCCGCCGCTCCGTAGAAAAGGTTTGTATCATCTGGCGAGCAGATAGCCCACCAACATTGCGTGGCGGCTGCAAACCACTCCATTTGTGTTTTGGTGGCCTCCAAACTATCGTAGCTTACACCATAATACCGAATCACCTCAGGGTGGGATAGCCCCCGGTATATGTTCGGTAAGTCGGTCTCTTCGATGGGTCTAAGCAACAGCCCTTGGCTTCGGAGGCTCGGTAGTGTTTGTTTCATTTTAGCTGGTCTTGCGCTACAAAGATAAACCCTTGCCCCTGCCCTGCGGGCAAAAAAAATAGCGTTGTTCGGCGGGTCATGAACGAGCGAGCGAACAAGTAGTAGCGGCGAAGCTAAAGTGTAGAGAACCAAATTTCGCTACGCGGCTAGTTTGTTACGCGGCTGCCTTCGGCGGTCGTGGTGCTGCTTGTAGCTGTTAGCTGGCCTGTTGAGGAAGTACAGTGGGTAGTGAACGCAACAAGGTGCAAGGAGTGAATGTTAGGCGGGGCATGGTGGTGAAAAAGCAGGCTCGGTTATGGTGAATAAAGCCCAAGATTGGATATTCCCGGATGGTGGCGAACAGGCGTTTCGGCGGTTGTTTGAAGCACATTATCCAAGTGTCTATCAAAAAATATTACTAATTGTACTGCGGCGCGAAGACGCAGAGGAGATTGCACACGATCTTTTTTTAAATATTTGGCAGCGGAGGGATAGCCTGATACGTCCAGCGTCGTGGTCTGCTTATCTTTCCAAGGCAGCTACTTACAAAGCAATTGATTTTATTCGCCGGCGTAAACCGCTCGCTATCCCCTCTGAAAACCATCTACTTTTGCCGACCCTTACTACGCTGCCGATGCTCCCTTGTTAGAAGCCGATCTTCTAGATCGCTACCTTCGTGCATTGGAATCCCTGCCGTCTCAATGCCGGTTAGTCTTTCAGCTTAGCCGTTTTGAGGCGCAGTCTTACCAGCAAATAGCCACCACGCTTGGTATTAGTCCTAAGACCGTTGAGCATCACATTAGCAAAGCACTGAAATTACTGCGCCGATGGCTACTACTAGGCATCGGGTGGTGGTAGTGGCCTAGGGGAAGGCTGTAGAAAAAGTAGTTACAGATTTTTTTTAGTGAATAGGGGGGGGGCTGTTTTTTTTCGACTAGTAAGTTGGAAGGATACTATTTGGTTAAAAAGAGTTGTTTGGCACGCTCTCGCTCGTTCATGGCCTGCCGAACAACTCTACTATAAAAAATGAAAGCAATGCCACCCACACCGGAGCAATTAGTACGCTTACTAGAGGGCACTTCTAGTGAGCAAGAGGAGGCGCTACTGCGCAATTGGCTGGCCGAAGACGAGGCCAATCTTGGTATTTGGAAGAACTATCAACAACTCTGGCATCGCTACGGCGAGTCGGCAGCTTTGCTGCTGCGGCAAAACCCGCCCCACACGGCTCTTGCTTGGCAGCGGCTGCAAAAAGATATGGGGACAACTGCCGCAGCACAGCCTACAAGTCGTCTTGTCTTCTATATTCGGGCGATGGCAGCTGCGCTTGTCTTATTGATTGCTACGGGCAGCTGGTGGTTTTGGGAGCAGCAACAAGAATATGAGGTGGTCGCTGCTGGCTCCTTATTAACGCATAGGCTCCCAGACGGTAGTATAGCCACCTTAAGATCCGGCAGTCGGCTTCGCTACGGGCGGGAGTTTAACGAGCATCATCGCAAGGTTCACCTTATTGGGGAAGCTTTTTTTGAAGTACAGCGAAATGAAAAGCTAGCTTTTGTGGTAGAGGCCGATGCAGGGCAAGTGCAGGTACTTGGTACTTCTTTTTTGGTGGAGGCGGCTAGTAAAGATTCCCTTTTACTCACCGTTTATACGGGTGTTACGGCTCTGTATGGAGCCCATTCGCTACAACAAGGTATCAAGGTCCTTGCGAATCAGTCGGCTGTAAGCACGCCTCAGGGCTTAGCGATGCGGCATTTTAGGGCAGGGCGTATAGCATGGAAAACAGGAGAACTAAAGCATCATGCAGCTCCTTTAATAAAGGTGCTATCGGATTTAGAACACTGGTATGCTGTCCCTATCCGCTGTGAAAATAGCGAACTATTTCAATGCCCTATCACGATTGCGATTGGAGACGAAGAGGCGCAGGTGACTTTAGCGGCTATAGCAGCTATATTCGACATGGAGCTGGAAGATCAAGGTTCGAGCGGCTTTGTGCTAAAGGCTGGTCGGTGCAATCAATTATTTAACTCCCCCCAAATTTCGATTGAATGATATCACTACTGACAGTTCGTCGGCTATGTTTCGTATTGTGGTTAGTATTAGCTTCCTTGCCCGCTGCACAAAATTTATCTGCACAGCAGATTCAAGTAGGAACTATTAGGAGTCTAGCGGAGGCTATGGAAGCAGTAGAACAGCAAACCCAGTTGCGTTTCGCCTACCAATCTAATGCGGTGTTCCTAGCGAAAGAAATCAATTGGCAGGAGCAGGATTTACCACTTGCCATAGTTTTGGAGCGGATTTGCGCTGCTTCGAGCCTACGCTACCAGATACTAGGAAAGCAAATCATTCTCTCGCCTATGGAGAAGCTTACGACACAGCAGGCGGCCAATGATAATTTCCTACTTAGCGGTTTCGTGACGGATGGCAGTAGTGGAGAAAGACTTATTGGTGCCACGGTGTATGCAACTACTCGCCAAGCGGGTACGATTACTAGCGAATATGGCTACTTCGCTCTCAATTTGCAAGCAGGTCGGCTACAGCTGCGCGTTTCCTACCTAGGGTATGAAAGCTACGAGGTCGAACTAGCGTTAAATAGGGATACCCGACTGGATATAGCTTTGGATGTAGCGGGTATTAGCCTCGGAGAGGTAGTGGTAAAGGCAAGTGAGCAAAAGAAAGACCAAAATACGATGGGTAGTATGGCCGTAGATGTAGTTGCAATGCGCAAAATGCCAGCTCTGGCAGGCGAAATGGATCTATTGCGCAACCTTCAGCTCCTGCCTGGCATCGCTACCGGAGCCGAGGGGAGTGCCGGGCTGTTTGTGCGCGGGGGGTCTCCTGACCAAAACTTAATTATTGCCGACGGGGTACCCCTATACAACGTTTCTCACTTGTTTGGGTTCCTCTCAATTTTCAATGCGGATGCACTGCACCATGTGGAGGTAATAAAGGGAGGCTTTCCGGCTCGATATGGTGGGAGGCTTTCGTCGGTAATCGATGTGACCTTGAAGGAGGGTAATACCAAGGAATTACGCGGCAATGTGACAGCGGGTATAGTGGCGTCTAAGTTCAGCTTGGAAGGACCGCTGGCTAGCGATCGGATGTCGTTCTTTGTGTCGGGTAGGCGTAGTTTTTTTGGGTCTTTGTTGCGGCCCATTACCCGGCGGCAGAAGGTGGAATCGGGCGCAAAGGACGGATTTTCAACCTACTATTTTTATGACCTCAATGCCAAAGTCAATTACCGCTTGTCGGATAAAGACCGGCTGTACCTGAGCTTCTACCAAGGCCAAGACGACTTCCGCGACGTGACGGAAAGGGAGAATAGTTTCGGGGGGGGCACCTCGGAGAGCCGCCGAGGGGGTGACATCAACTGGGGCAACCGCATAGCCGCGCTACGCTGGAACCACCTCTTCGGCCCTAGGTTGTTCTCTAACCTCACCTTGTTTTCTAGTGAGTATGATTTTCAGACTAATCAAGATGACAGTATCAGCGTACGTGGTCGTTCTTCGCGCTTTATCTTTGGGCAAGGTTCGCGGGTGCGCGACTGGGGTGTCAAGCTCGACTTCAACGCCTTTCCGCGTAGCGGGCACCGGCTCAGGTGGGGTTTACAGAGCGTGGCGCAGTTGTTTCGGCAAGATTTTAGTTCATTCCAACGCTTGGCAGAAGCGGAGGCTTCACGGCAGTTCAACGAATCCAATCCGGCGTGGAACAGCTTTGTTTACCTGGAAGACGATATAGACCTAGGGGCGCGGTGGGGTGCTAACGTAGGCTTGCACGGGGCACTGTATCAAGTGGAGGGGCGCAGCTTTACGGCACTACAGCCACGGGTGTCCGTGCGCTGGAAAACAAGCGATAAGGGTGCCATCAAGGCTGGTTTTACTACGATGACCCAGTTTCTGCACCTGCTCAGCAATTCCGGCATAGGGTTGCCCACCGACTTGTGGATTGGTGCCACCGCCGATATACAGCCGCAACAAGCCTGGCAGGCCGGTGTAACTTATAACCATACTTTCCCGAAAAATTACGAGCTGAGCGTTGAGACCTATTACAAAAAAATGGCCGGTCTGGTGGAGTATCGCGAAGGCAGTACCTTTTTCTTCAGCACGGCCAGCGTGGCCGATAATTTAGCAACAGGCAACGGGCAAGCGTACGGTGCCGAGCTGATGCTCGCCAAACGTAGCGGCCGCACCAACGGCTGGGTAGCCTACACCTGGGCAAAATCAGAGCGTACTTTCCCCGACTTGAACCAAGGCAGAACCTTCCCCTTCACGTACGACCGGCGCCACGATATTTCCGTGGTCGTCAACCGCCAATTGTCCAAAAAATGGCAACTGAGCTGCACGTGGGTCTATGCCACCGGAAGGGCAACGACTTTGCCCGCTGCCTATTTTGCCCGCAACGAGGTCTTGCCCAACCCATTGACCGTCAACACCGACGGCGTCATTGCTTACAGCGACCGCAACGGCTACCGCTTCAAGCCTTACCACCGCTTGGATGTAGGTTTCACCCACGAAAAACCCATCAAGTGGGGGCTTCGCACCATCAATCTGAGCCTTTACAACGCCTACAACCGCCTCAATACCTTTTATATCGCCGCAGAGCAAAACGGCGATCCCGTCACTGGCTCCACCCGCTTTACCGACAATACCCTCTTTCCCATCATTCCAGGCATTGCCTACGGTATTACCTTTTAATCTAAATTTTGTAACGTGAAAAAGAAGCTATTTCTTCTCCTCTTGCTCGCTGCACTCTCGGCTTGCATTCGTGACACTGACATCGATCTGTTACCCGAATCTGAGCGCTTGGTAATCAATGCCCATTTCTCCCCTGAACCCACGTGGCTGATTTCCGTCACCAACGCCATCTCTACTGGCACTTCACCGGAAGACTTGAGAAATATCAGCGAGGCAGCGGTGGATATCTACGAAGATGGCGTATTCAAAGGCAACGCGCAGTATGTGCCGCCCTTTATAAGTTTCTTTGGTAGCGAATTCAGGGCATATTATACGTGGGAATACTTACCCGAACCGGGTAAGGAATATGAGCTGCGCGTGACGGCACCGGGCTACCCACCCGCCACGGCCAAAGACCGCATCCCCACGGTGGCAGCCCCCGTTGCTAACCCAACTTACCTGCGCTTTGATGCCAGCCGGGAAAACATCACCGTAGCAGTAGAACTAACCGACACCGACCCGGCAGCATCCTGGTACCATCTCATTTTTTACTACCGTGCAATCGACCAGCCCGAGGTGAAATTGCCCGTAAGAAATTACCGAAGTGATTTTACGGTCACTTCCGACGCTAATGGTATTTTCCTCGAGTACTTGGGGAGCACTGGCCTGCTGTTTGACGACCAGCTTTTTGAAAACGGCAGCCGGCAGATGCTTATCGACTTGGAGGCCATTCCTATCGCCTTTAGTCCACCGGGGACTTTTGCAACGGGTATTTATGAAATACAGGCAGAACTCCGCTCCGTGAGCGCCGCCTATTACGACTACTACGCTTCATCGGTCAGGCAATTTGAACTGAGCGCTAGCGTGTTCGTTGAACCCATCCGTGTTTTTAATAATGTACAAGGCGGTTTTGGCAATTTTTCGGGCTACCAAAGCACTTTTTCGGATTGGGTGGTCATTCGATAAAAGACAAAAGTGGATAGAGCCCGAGAGGTTCTGCTACTTAAAACCCCAGCTGCACGGCCAGCACGCCATTTCTACCAGCGGCTGAGATGCCGGAGCTATAAGGCCGGTAGCGCTGATCTGTAATGTTTTCCAGGCCTGCCTGTATTTCTAGCTTGCTGCTGATCCGATAACTAGTTTTTAGGTGCAAGGCGATCCAACCTGGGGCATAGTTATTGCCATCGGCATCCTTGGCGTAGATTTCGGTTTTGCTGCGTTCTTCCTCGGCTAGTTGCAGGAAGCTACGGCTTGCCTGAAAATCGGTATAGAGTTGGCATCGTATTCCTTTGTGAACATATTGTAGGCGAGCTCTACCAAAGAAGGGGGCTACATGTCTAGCGGGGCTACTACGCCCGTCGTCTAGTTCTTCGCGCCCGGCTTGCCAGTTGAGGTCGGTAGAAAACTGTAGTCCGCTTGCTATGTGCCACTCTAGGCTGCTATTGAGGCCATACACATTGGCTTGTGCTGCGTTTTGGATCGCTTGAATTTGACTGAGCTGACCTTGATACACTAGGCTGTCAAGGCCGTTGAGCTGGTAGTTGCGCCGAACAAGGGCTTGGTTGAGGTAAGTGTAGTAGCCACCAATTTCTACTTTTAAATTAATTCCGATCAATTTGGCGAAGCCTATATCTAGATGGTAGGCATATTCCGGCCGTAAATTGGGGTTGGGTACCGTTACACGACCAGGTTCAGAATCGAATATCTTACCGATATCATCCACATTGGGCGCCCGAAAAGCACTACCCATATTGGTTTTGATAATCCAAGTGTCGCTAGGTCTAAACACCCAACCGAAGCTACCGGTGAGGCCGCCCTGATTAAGTTGGCTTTCTTGAAAATCGAAGGGAAAAAAGAGGGCATTATTGCTAAAATCGGTTTGTAAACCAAAATAGCTGTAGCGAAGCCCACCTTGTAGCAGCGACTTGGAACTTATCTGCCAGTCAGTGGTCGCAAAGGCTGCGAGGGAGTACCAATCGGATAGCGGGTAGCGCGCAGCCGAAGGACTTTTCGATTGGTCGTCGATATGCAGCGCGAAGCCACTAGAGCCTACTTGGTTAAGAATAGCCTCCATCCCGTAGTAAAGATTTTGCCGGCTGTTTAGCTTCTTGCGCACGTCTAAGTTGATGGAGTAAGCTAGCACGCGCTCCGCGGTTTGCTCCAAGAGGCTCCGATTAAAGTCGCGGCTAACACGGCTTTCTTCAAACTTTTGTTGCGCAATTCGCAAGATGGCTTCGTCTTGCAACAAGGTCTTTCTTTTGTGTGCAACTTGCAATACGTTCATTTGCCAGTTTTGGGGCCCGTAATCCCATTGACCATAACGGGCCAGGCCGTTCCGTAGGCGATTGTGGCGGTCATAACGACCAAAAGTAGAGGTGCTGGAGTAATGGAAGGCGTAGGTGAAATCCCAATACCGGCTGGCCTGAAAGCGAATTTTTTGCAACACATTGAGCTGGCTGTAAGCCGAAGGGATTTGTAGTAACGGCTGGCTTTGCTGCACGATGCTATCACGACCATTTATCCGAGCTACATAGAAAGGTTTGAGGTAATCGTCGGGGCCCCGTTTTCCTTGGCGGAGATGGCCAAAATCCCAATGGCTTACACTGCTCACACTGGCCCAGCGTTTGCCATGAAATTGTAGTTGTAGATGACCCGTTTTTTCTTGGTTAGCCGTAGCATGGCGTAAGAGAACCTTCCCTGTTAAGTTCGCCTCTCCCGCTTTTCGGAGACTAGCCGCTAGGCTCTGAAAGCTCATCACACCACCAATGGCATCACTACCGTACATCACCGAGCCAGGACCAAGCACCACTTCTACACTTTCTTGTACAAAGGGGTCTAGGTTGATGACGTTCTGTAGGTTGCCGCTACGAAAAATGGCTGTATTCAATCGAACGCCATCTACGGCATACAATAAACGGTTGGCAGCAAAGCCGCGTATCATCGGACTGCCTCCACCTTGCTGGCTTTTTTGCACATATACCTTACCCGAAATGGCCAGTAGGTCGGCCGCTGTTTGTGGGTTGAGTAGCGCCTTTTCTTCACTACTTATTTGCAAGACTTGCGCGGCTTGCCGACCAGCATGCTGTCGCCATCGACTGGCTGCTACTACAATTTCTTCTAATGCCCTTGTGTCTTGCTCTAATGGAACGATATAGGATAGGGCCGCCAAATCATGGAGCGATAGCCTAACCGTTCGATACCCAAGACAAGAAAGTACCAGGCTGTCACTGGGGGAAAGTCCCCTTAAATCAACCCAGCCTTCTAGATCGCTCATGGCGTACCATCGCTGCGTAATGGCTGAAGCACTTGCAAAAGCTACCCCAAGACCATCCTCGGCATCCAAAATACGCAGCGCTTGCCCCTGTACCGAAAGCAATAGCCAACTAAAGCTCCAGCAGAGCAAAAAACGGATTACCATAACAGTTGAAATCTTAAGGAATCGCAAAGATACACATTACAAAGACCTGCCGAATAAGTCTATTCCCATTCTGCGGGTTTACTCAGCACTAAATGCGCCGATTTTTCTACCTTCGCCTCTCAAATTATAAGCTGATGGACGTAAAAAAGCACGAACTCGATGAACTAGACCGCCAAATACTAGCCCTCCTGATGGAAGACGCTAAACGACCTTACACGGAACTGGCTAAACAACTCTATGTCTCTGGTGGCACCATCCATGTGCGGATGAACAAACTAATAGAAGCAGGTATTGTCAAAAGCCATACGCTCGTGGTTGATTCTAATAAACTAGGCTACGATATCACATCCTTCCTAGGCGTTTACCTCCAGCAAAGCTCCTTATACAACGATGCCGCACAAGCACTGCTCGAAATCCCCGAAATCGTGGCCGCTCACTATACCACGGGGGTTTACAGTATCTTTATTAAAGTGCTTTGCCGAGATACCGACCACCTGCGAGAAGTATTACAGAAAATTCAAAAAATAGAAGGTATCCAACGCACCGAAACTTTTATCGCCTTAGAGGAAAGTATTAATCGGCCACTACAGTTACTAAGCAAGGATGAAATGCAGGCTTTGCAAGATCGTATCGCCGAGTAATTTACTTTGCTTACCTTTGTGCTCGCTAAAAATCGATAATCTATGACTTTGTCTTCGTTACTCATCGGTATTGCCATCGCTGCACTAGTGTTCACGGCATTAGTACACTTCGTTTTTAAAAAAGTAGAAAGTTGGCCCATCAGCCTGTTACAGAATTTCTGTGGGGCGCTTTTTATCTTCTCTGGCTATGTTAAGGCCGTGGATCCTTTAGGCACGGCTTATAAAATGGAACAGTACTTCGGAGAGTTCGAAAGCACTTTCTCCGGTTCCGCCTTTAGCTTCTTAGCCCCCCTTTTCCCTTGGTTAGGTGGCTTCGCTGTGGCCTTCTCTGTCTTTATGATCGTGCTAGAAATAGTGCTAGGCCTGCTGCTTATCGTCGGTTTGTGGCGTAAATTCAGCGCTTGGGTTTTTTTCCTAACAGTGGCTTTCTTTACCGTCCTCACCGGCTTCACTTATCTGACCGGCTACGTGCCAGATGGGGTCAATTTCTTTAATTTTTCAGGCTGGGGCGAATATGTGAAAACTAATATGAAAGTAACCGACTGCGGTTGCTTTGGC
>DAINNZ010000041.1:0-3424 GCA_036735605.1 Lewinella sp.
AGGGATGAAAACAATTTTCCATCCTAGCCTTTGGCAACTTTTTGCCTAAGGTGACTTTCTTTTAACAGGGAGCTATCCTCCCCCTTTGCGCTACAAGGAAAAGCCTTGCCCCTGCCCGTACGGGCAAAAAAAAGATCAGTGTAAATGAAATACACCGGTGTTTTTTCAGCGTTTTTTACAAACCACCTGATCGGCATAGCGCAGATCAAAAGCGGCATATTTTCGCCATCCCTCGTATGGGATGCCTTTTTCGTAAAATATTTTCAAGCGAGCCAGTCTTTCGCGCGTTTTTTCTTTTTCATAGCGCCCCAAATAAATAAGCTGATCGCCTACTTTGGGGGCTAGAATGTATTCCCCTTTATTATTTACATAGATCTGTTCGATCAGTGCCTTATAGAAGTCGTCTTGGTTGAGCAAACGGGCTAGTTCATACAAATCGCGGAGTGGATGCTGATCTTGCGTGAGGTAGTCGTTTGACCAGACTACGATATTGCCACTTGCGACGGGCACCCTTGCCGTATAGACCTCGCTGAGCGGCATTCTCACACCCTCTTGATCGAGGTAGTAGTTTTGGCCATTGTTGGCCACGACTCGGAGTAAAGGATTCCGTTGAATCACTTTCACATGCAGGCGCATATCGGCATCTACATAGGCGTCTGCGCTAGCTACTAGCGGGTGGCGTTCCAATACGCTTTCTACTCTTCGCACATCTACTTCCGCTAATAAGAGGGAAGCTAGTGGTTTCGTAAAGCTTTTCTCTAGCTCCTCGCGCACTTGCAACTCGGTCAGCAATAGTTCGCTGTCGGCTAGGGGTATCACCGTTACTTCAATTTCTTGGATATTCTTGGCCTCTCTTGCAGCGATAGCTGAAATGGTGAGAGCGGCAGCACCTAGTAGCACCAGCAACCAGCCGAAGCGGCGAATACCCAGTATTCCACGCGCCAAACCACTAAATTTGTCACCGATTTTAATCATGTTGCCCTTGTTTTTGATATTGTTCAACAATAGGAGACACGAGTGCATCGATATCGCCAGCACCTAGTAGCAAGAGTAGTCCTTCTTTTTTGTCGGCCAAGTAGGCTAACAGGTCGGCCTTCTCTAAAAGTTGCGCTGGCGTATTTTTTATCTCGGCTAGTAAGCGATCACTACTTACGCCTGCAATAGGTTCTTCTCGGGCAGGATAAATGGGCAGTAAGATGACCTCATCCAGCCGTTCTAGTGCCGCTGTGAAGCCTTCTAAAAAATCGCGGGTGCGGCTAAATAAGTGTGGCTGAAAAACGCCTCTCAGCAAGCGATCAGGATACAGTTCACGAGCGGCCTGAATGGCAGCCTCTAACTCCGTAGGGTGGTGTGCGTAATCGTCGATTACTACCAAATCCGTACTTTGATAGACGACCTCAAAGCGGCGCGCAATACCTTTGAAGCGGAGGAGTGCGGCCGCTATTTGATCACTATCGCCGCCGGCTTCGACCGTCATGGCGATAGCGGCAATGGTATTTTCCACATTGTGCCTCCCGGCTAGCGGTAGTTCAAGCCCTTGCAGTAGCAGTCCATTAGGCCCTACACAATCGAAAGTAAACAAGCCATTCTCGACGCGAACATGCTTAGCGTGGTAATCGCCTTCCTCTAAGCCAAAGGTAAGCAGGGCACAATGATCGAGGCTAGCGAAATGCTCGATCAGTTCATGGCGTACTATTAAGCAGCCATCGGGTTTTACTTGGCGAGCAAAGGCCATGAAGCCCGTTTCGAGCATATTTTGGTGGTCGCCGTAAATATCTAAATGGTCAGCGTCCATACTAAGAATAACCGCCTGCTGGGGGTGTAGCTGTAGGAAGGAACGGTCATATTCATCGGCTTCGATAGCGACCCAATCGCTGTTACCGTGGACATAGTTGCCGTCGAAATTCCGAGCGATACCCCCTAAGAAAGCGGAAGCATCAATACCACAAGCCCGCATTAGATGCGTTGTGAGGGTGGTGGTGGTCGTTTTGCCGTGAGTGCCTGCAATGGCTACGGTTTTCTTATCTTGGCTGATGATCCCTAGCACAGCGGATCGTTTGTGGAGCGTAGCACCGGCCGCACGTAGTGCCAGCAACTCTGGGAAAGCAGCGGGTACGGCGGGAGTATAGATAAAGAGAGTGGCCGCTTGTTGGGCAGGGCTCAGTGGTAGATCGGCGACCCTAGCTTCATAGTGAACGGGAATACCCTCGGCTACTAGCTGCTTAGTAAGGGCCGTTTCGGTGCGGTCATAACCCCTAACACGAAGGCCGCGGGCATGGTAGTAGCGAGCTAGGGCACTCATTCCAATGCCCCCAATACCGATCAAATAAACAGCTTCGAGGGTAGCGGCGGTAGTTGACAGCGGTAGGTTCATTTTGGTAAGGATACGGGCTACGATTCGTTGTACGGCAGCAGATTGCCGCATATTGCCAGCTGCTGCGGCCAGTTGTTGCAAACGCGCTGGATCTGCTAAAAGTGCTAGAGCGGTAGGAATCAATTGTTCTTTCACGGAAGCATCCGCTACGAGGATAGCAGCCTGTTGTTGCACTAGTGCCTCGGCATTTTTAGTTTGGTGGTCATCGGCTACCCAGGGGGAGGGCACTAAAATAGAGGGCTTGCACAGGTATTGGATTTCTGCAATAGTGGTAGCCCCTGAGCGCCCGATCACGAGATCAGCTTGGCCGTAGGCTTCATCCATTTTATCGAGGAAGGGCGCAATTACTACGTTAGGCAACCGAGCTGTTTCACAGTCTTTGTAGGCTTCCCAGTAGTAGGTGCCGCATTGCCATTTCCACTGCACAGTTGGCTGGGCAGCAATGGCTGCTGTGCTCGCTTTCATGGCCTCGTTCAGGCTCTTAGCTCCGCCAGAACCGCCCATTAGTAGTACTTGCTGCGATTCGGCTGGCTTATTAGCATGAATTTGGATAGCCCGATCTAGTAAGTTTTCGCGAACGGGGTTGCCCGTTACGATGATCTTATCAGCAGGGAAAAAGCGTTCCATGCCGGGAAAGCCGACGCAAACAATGTCCACATATTTACTCAACCATTTATTAGCGAGGCCGCCAAAAGCGTTGGGTTCGTGAATCAAGGTAGGAATTCCCATTTTGGCTGCGGCGTAAATCACCGGGCCACCTGCATAGCCACCGGTTCCGATGGCGGCATCTGGCCGAAACTGTTGGATGATGCGGCGGCTTTGCCAAATTGATTGTAGTAGGCGGAAAGGGAAAAGTAGGTTTTGCCAGCTCAGTTTACGAACTAAGCCTGTAATGGGTAAACCAAGGATTTCGTAACCAGCTTGCGGCACTTTTTCCATTTCCATTTTCCCCCTAGCACCCACAAAAAGGAAGCTAGCATCGGGGAAGCGCTGCTTGAGCTCATCGGCAATCGCAATGGCTTGAAAGATATGGCCGCCGGTGCCGCCGGC
>DAINNZ010000041.1:3441-4312 GCA_036735605.1 Lewinella sp.
GTAATGGGGCGCTTGTATTTACTTTTCTCATGCTGCCGTTGATGTTGTTTCAATGTATTTGGATACCGACAAAATAATGCCGAAAGCAATACAGGTGAACAAAGTACTCGTGCCGCCCATACTCACCAAAGGTAAAGTAAGACCCGTCACGGGCAAGAGATCCAAGCAAACTGCAATATTGATATAAGCTTGCAAAATAATAGCTAGGCAAAGACCTAGAGCGACCATTGCGCCGAAGGTTTTCTGGCTATTAGTCACTAAGCGAACCACTCTAAAAAATAGTAGCAAATAAATACCAATCAGCAAAATACCGCCCAAGGCACCATACTCCTCGATGATGATCGCAAAGATGAAGTCGGCATAAGGAGAAGGTAAGTAGTTTCGCTGCGTAGAATTACCAGGGCCTACGCCGAATGCGCCGCCATTGGCAATAGCAATTTTTGATTTTTCAACCTGGTAAACATCATCGGGACTAGCTTCTACCCGATTGAAGAAGCTACCGATACGCTTTTCCCATGTTTTAGCTCGGGGCATTAAATCAGGCCGTTCTCTACCCACTACTACCATCAAGCTAAAGACCGTGACACCTGTTAAGATCAGCATCATAATATACTGAAAAGCGACCCGCCCGATAACCATCATGAGCAAACAGATCAAGAAGATGAGTGCGGCGGAAGACAAATCGAAAATAGCAATCAAGCCACAAATAACGATGACTGGAATGATAATGGGTAGGAAAGCTTCTTTAAAATCTTTAATATAACTTTGCCGGGAGCCAATAGAGCGCGCCACGTAGATGATAAGCGCAATCTTAGCAAAATCGGACGTTTGGAAAGTAAGGCCGATAAGAGGAATCCGAAGCCAGCGGCGG
>DAINNZ010000041.1:4322-24361 GCA_036735605.1 Lewinella sp.
ATCGACACCGAAGAACATAGTGAGCACTAGCAGGCCAATGGCTATCAGTAACAAAGTAGGTGCCCAGCGCGAGTATTTCACGTAGCTGAACAAGTGGCAGAGATAAACCACCACCAAACCACCACCCAAGATAATAAGATGCTTGAACAAATAGCCGGAAACGACCCCTTCTCTTTCGCGGTAGGCGATAGTGCCCGTAGCACTATAGACCGCTAGTACCGAGATGATACTCAGTAAAACGATGATGGCCCAAATGACGCGGTCGCCTCGTAGTTCAGCGGCTATTCTAGTGGATAAGCTCATGTATCTTTGTTATTAGGTGAGGGGAATGCAGCCGCCGCCAAGGCATGAGCGGCTGCGCGGAACTGATCGCCACGATCGATGTAGTTTTTGAACAAGTCGAAACTAGCACAAGCAGGGCTTAGTAAAACAGTGTCGCCTATGTATGCGTATTGCCGAGCCATTGCAAGGGCTTCGGTTACGGATTGAGTTTCAAGAAGGTTCGTTACCCGACCGCTGAAGCTATTACGAAGTTTTTGGTTATCGATGCCTAGGCAAATCAAGGTATGTACTTTCTCTTCTACCAAATCGAGTAGAGGGGTATAATCATTCCCCTTATCGGTTCCTCCGGCAATCCACACGACCCTAGCGCGCATGGCATCGAGGGCGTAAGCAACCGCATCCACATTAGTAGCTTTGCTATCGTTGATGTAGGTAACACCATCTACTTTAGCCACTTCCTCCATCCGGTGGGGTACTGTTTGAAAGCTCTCTAGTCCTGCCTGAATTGCGGGATTAGACAAGCCCATTTCCTGTGCTATTGCAATCGCGAAGAGCGCATTCAGGGCATTGTGTTTGCCTCTCAGTTGGGTATTGGCTAGTGAAAAGACCGCTCCACCAATACTTAAGAGCTGATCGGCTGGCCTTATTTGCTGGATACTGATTGCTTTTTTAGCTCTAGCAGGTAAGTGAGCGGGCATAAAAGCCGTCGTATAGGGGTCTTCCTGAAAGTATAAAAAAGTATCCTGCGCTTGTTGGAAAGCAGCGATGCGGAACTTACTAGCTGCATAGTTTTCCAAGCGGTGATCGTAGCGATCTAAGTGGTCGGGGGTAATATTGAGCAATGCGGCTATTTGTGGCCGGAAAGTCGTAATACCATCTAACTGAAAACTAGACAACTCCAGTACGATGTTGGCAGGTATTTTTTGCCGATCGGTAAGCATTCTGGCGAAGCTAATACCGATGTTTCCACCTACCATTACCTCCAAGCCGGCTTGTGCTAGCAGGTGATAAACTAGGCTGGTGGTGGTGGTTTTCCCATTGCTACCGGTGATGGCTGCTACACGGCAGTGAGGAGGCAAGAAACGATAAGCATATTCTATTTCGGAAATCACTTCAATACCTTTTGCTTTAACAGCTTGGATGAGGGCTACGGTATCGGGAATACCCGGGCTTTTAATCACGATTTCAGCGAATAGGATGCGCTCCACATCGTGGCCGCCTGCTTCGTATTCGATTCCTGCGTTCATCAATTCAGCTAGAAAATGATCGGCAGGAGTGCCGGCATCGGATACAAAAACCCGACGACCCAACGACTGCGCTAGCAGGGCTGCTCCTACGCCAGATTCACCGGCTCCTAGTATGATCGTTTCCTTTTCCATTGTATTGCCTATTCTACCCTAGCGAGGGCAGCTTCTTTTATCTGATTTTGAGTGTTAGAATAGTGGCTACAGCCAAGAGGATAGCTACGATCCAGAAGCGCGTAACGATCTTCACCTCCGACATTCCCTTTTTCTGGTAGTGATGATGGAGTGGTGACATGAGTAGAATTCTTCTCCCTTCGCCATATTTTCTTTTCGTGTATTTGAAATAGCCAACTTGAAGCATTACCGAGAGGTTCTCGGCTAAGAAAATACCACAAAGGATCGGTATTAGCCACTCTTTCCGTAGTAGTATGGCCATGCTTGCGATTATACCACCTAGCGCTAAGCTGCCCGTATCCCCCATAAAGACCGTAGCGGGGTGGCTATTATACCATAAGAAGCCTAGGCAAGCCCCGACCAAGCAGGCACTAAAGACTACCAATTCTTCCGTTCCTGGCAGCAGTAAAATACCTAAGTAGCTAGCCACAATTGCGTTACTACCCACATAGGCAAAAACTAAAAGTGTGGCCGCGCTGGTAGCAGAAACACCCGTTGCAAGACCGTCCAAGCCGTCTGTAAGATTAGCGGCATTGCTAACTGCGGTGACGATAAAAATCACGAGGGGCACAAACAACAACCAAGAAAAAGCTTTGCCCAAACCGAAAATAGAATCGTAATTAACGGTATTGCCCTTGGTAAAGGGGATATTGGTCAGGCGCGTTTGGTAGTTGGCGCGTAGGCTGCTGCTGCCATCGGCTAAAAGCACTGTACTAGGGCTACCGATCATTTGCTCGGCCGTGATATTAGCGGCAGTGGCCTGCTGCACCTCCATACGCACCACCACTTGCTCATTGAAGAGCATTACCAGCGCGATAAAGAGCCCTAGGCCGATCTGGCCTAATACTTTAAAGCGACCTGAAAGCCCTTCCTTGTTTTTGCGAAAGACCTTGATATAATCGTCTAAAAACCCAATAGCCGCCATCCAGACAGTGGCTACCAGCATAGTGAGCAAGTAGGTATTTTCCAAACGGCCCACTAGTAGGCAAGGTAGTAGAATCGCTAAAATGATAATGACGCCACCCATCGTAGGGGTACCTTGCTTTTTGAGTTGGCCTTCGAGCCCAAGGTCTCTTACCGTTTCGCCCACTTGCTGTTTGCGCAAGTAAGCGATGATGCGCCCGCCGAAAACCATGCTGATTAGTAAAGACAAAATCATAGCTAGCCCAGCCCTAAAGCTAAGAAAATTGAACAAACCTGCGCCTGGCAGATCGCCCAATTGATGTTCCAGCCATTGTATCAGATAGATCAGCATACGGATGGTTTGTTATCGTTAAAGGCTCTTTGTAGTTCTTCTTTATCGTCGAAGGGCGAGCGCTGGCCCATAATTTCTTGGTAGTTTTCATGGCCTTTGCCAGCAACGAGCAGCACATCTCCTGCTTGAGACAAGCTTACGGCAGTACGAATGGCCGATCTACGATCGGTGATACGGAGCGTTTTCGCCTTTTCGGCAGCTGATACGAGACCTGCTTCCATATCATCCAGAATGGCTTCGGGCGATTCAGTTCTTGGATTATCACTGGTTAAAATCAATCGATCGGCTAGGCGAGCCCCTATTTGTGCCATGAGCGGTCGCTTGGTTTTGTCTCTATCGCCACCAGCGCCCACTACGCAAATAAGCTGTTTCCCCTTAGGGAGTAGATCGCGCAGTGTTTCTAACACATTTTCTAGTGCATCAGGCGTATGAGCGTAATCTACTACGGCTGTTCGGCCGCTGTCAGCATCTTGGACATAGTCGAGACGACCGGCGGCAGCTTCTAGCCCACTTAATATAGTTAAGACTTCCATTGGGTCTTCGCCTAGTAATTTAGCGGCACCATAGGTAGCTAGAAGATTGTAAGCATTGAAACGACCGAGCAGCCTAGTGAAGACCTCTACGCCATCTACTTGTAGCTGTAAGCCTTGAGGCGCATTTGCTAACAGTTTAGCGGTATAGTCAGCGGGGCGCCGAAGGCTATACGTTTTCTTTGCGGCGCGGGTATTTTGCAACATCACCTCGCCTCGTTTATCATCAATATTAACTAGCGCGAAGGCCGAAGCGGGCAGCGCATCGAAGAAGCCCTTTTTAGCGTCGATATAGGCTTTAAAGGTCTTGTGATAGTCTAGGTGATCGTGGCTCATATTGGTGAAGATGCCACCAGTGAAATGGAGGCCTTCGATTCTTGCCTGATCCACGGCGTGGGAGCTAACCTCCATGAACACATAATCAATGCCTAAATCCAGCATTTCAGCTAAATGAGCATTGATAGCAAGGGCATCGGGCGTAGTGTGGGTAGCTTGTCGTTTTTCGGTACCTAGGCGAACCTCTACGGTAGAAAGCAAGCCAGCGCGGTAGCCAAGTGCCGTAAAAAGATCGTGCAGAAGGGTGGCTACGGTGGTTTTTCCATTCGTACCTGTAACGCCTATCAACTTGAGTTCGTGGCTTGGGCGGTCATACCAGCGGCAGGCCATCAAGCCTAGTGCTTTCGCACTATCTGCTACTTGGATATATAAGGTGCTTGGCAATAAGTTAAGCACTTCTGCTGGTTTTTGCCCCACCACCACTGCGCTTTTAAGCTGCACGTCCCCTGCGTTAGCCATCTCTTTGGGGCTAATAAAATCGTGGCCATCAAAACGCGTACCGAGGGTAGCAACGAAAGCGAAGCCTGGTTCGAGCTTACGGCTATCGAAGGTGAGGCCCTCAATCCATAGATCGCCCAGCTCGCCATGGATAGCAAGGGGCTGTAAATCTTGGATGAGGTGACGTAAGTGCATATTGAAGTATTATCGGAGTTTAAGGGTTACATCTTTGCCACGGCGGCCTCGGCTATCCTTTTGCCAAATGGCGTCCACTACCCTACCAACGCCCTCTGGATGAACGATAAAGCCTCTGTTTTCGAGCACAAAAGTGGCATCTCGGAGTCCCATACCAATTACGTTGGGGAATTGCTGCCTTTCGGGAGCAAAAGGGCTAGCTTGCAGTCGTTCTTCGCCCCCGTTGATGATGGTCATGGCCGTAGTTGGCAGGGAGTCAACGGGGATATGAAGATATTGAAAGATGTGGGCGATTTCCCGGGTGTAGCCAGCGTCTCGGCTAGGCAGTTGGCTGGCATACAATACGGGCCGTGGCCCTTGGTTAAGTGGTTCGTGAATATCAATCATTGAATTATAGGCCATATCGGCAATCTCGCGGAAGACAGGGCCAGCTACATCGCCACCGTAGTAGGCACCGCTACTAGGATTGTAAATAACCACGATACAGCTATAGCGCGGATTATCGGCGGGGAAATACCCTGCAAAACTACCTTGATAGACCGTTTTCATACCGCGTTTACCGTAGTTTTGCTGGCTAGTGCCTGTTTTGCCGGCGAAGCGGTAATTATCGGTTTTTAGTTTTTTAGCTGTGCCTCTTTCTACCACGCCTTCTAATAGCGTTTGTAGCTGTTCAATAGTTTTTCGACTAGCGATCGCGCGGTCAATCACGGTAGGTTTAAACCGTTTGATATCTTGGCCTTCTTTTGATATTTTTTCTATTAAATAGGGCTTCATCATCTTACCGCCATTGGCCACGGTGTTGAATAGGTTAAGCATGTGTAGTGGCGTCAGCCTCGATTCATAGCCAATGGCCATCCAAGCCTTGGAAATACCTGAGTAGTTTCCACTTTCCGGACTATTAATAAAAGGCGTAGCCTCGCCGGCAATTTCCAAGCCCAGCGTATCGGCTAAATGAAACTGGCGTAAGCGATTCGTGAACTCCCCGTCCTTATACAAACTATCTACTAATTTAGCCATTCCAACGTTAGACGACTGCTCGAAGGCCATTTGAACGCTAATCGTATCCCATTTTGCACTGAGTGGATTATCATCTTTGAGCGTAGCATCATAGAAAGATTTTTCGCCAAACTCGATATTGATTTCACTGTCTAATCGCACATGGCCATCTTCGAGTAAGGCCATCATGGTGGCTAGTTTGAAAGTGGAGCCAGGCTCGGTAGCCATCGCGATGGCGTAGTTATATTCTTCTCCGTAAGTGACCCCATCTCCTCTACGTCCTAAATTAGCCATAGCGCGAATAGCGCCTGTTTCCACATCCATTACGATAGCCGTGCCCCATTCTGGGCGGTGTAGTTGCATGGCACGCATCAAGGCATTTTGGGCAATATCTTGCAGGTTTACATCGATGGTGGTATGTACATCCGCACCGATAGTAGGCTCAATGGCGCGTAAATTTTCCGTTGGCAGCCAAATATCGAGGCGTGGATCCACGCGAAACATCTTTTCTTCGCTAGTTTTACCCCGTAAGTATTGATCAAAAGCCCCTTCAATACCGATTTTGCGGCCATCATAGACATAGCCCACCGTTCGGCTGGCGAGATTGCCAAAGGGGCGTTTACGTTCACTCTTTTTCTGAGGGATTAAACCGCCGCGATAGCGGCCTAAGTTAAAGATTGGGAACTCTTGAATACGTTTGAGTTGGCCATAATCGACCGATTCAGCAATTTTCACATAGTGGCTCACTGGGCGGCCACCCGTTGAATCGCGCATTGCCAGCAATGAATCGCGCCAGGCACCCACTGTTAAGCTATTATCTACCTCATTAGCTAATAAGTAGGCTAGAGAATCGATTTTTTCGTAGTAAATCTTCGGAGGAGCCACATAGGGATCGAAGAAAAGTTGGAAGTAGGGAACGGAGGTAGCCAGCAAATTACCTTTGTTGCTATAAATATTGCCACGTTCCCCTTCGAGGGTGATGGTACGGAGATAGCGGCTACCTTTATCTAAGTGTTCCTGCCGATCGAAGACAGCAATTTCCAGGGTACGATAGATCAGCAAACCGGCTGCTGGGCCAATTAGCACTGCTAGGATGAGATACACCCTAGCTAAAATATCGTTCTTAACGGTTTGCGCCATAAGCGGGATGCCTACTATTTTCCAACGTTCTCTAGCTCTTCGGGGCTCACCACAATCTTCTTGGGCTTACCACGATGCAGCCGGAGGCCATCATCTTTTACTTGTTCAATGACATTAGAGCGGAGGCTTTGGTACATATTATCACTCTGTAGCGACATATACATCCAGCGCAGCTCTCTAATTTCTCTTTCCAAGGTTTGAATACGGCGAACGTTGAACTCGGCAAAATGCGCATTGGCGATATAAGCCACGGCTAGCGCACCCAAAAAGGCCAGATAGGCCAAATTGCTGAGCACCATCGTAGGTATATCCAAGCCAAAAATGCTTTTGTTTCGCTTTGCAGCCATAATCACACCTGTAAATAATCCGGTTAAAGCCCGAATTACTTTATTTAAAATATCTTTTACACGCGCTCCCCTACTCGCAGCTTAGCGCTTCTGGCTCGGGGGTTTTGTGTAGTCTCTGCTTCGTTGGGCAGTATCGGCTTTTTGTTTACCAACTGGTAGGGGCGGTCAATATTCCCATAAAAGTCTTTAGCAAACTCGCCGCTAGCATTTCCGCTACGAAGAAAGTTTTTGGTTAGGCGGTCTTCTAGGGAGTGATAGCTAAGCACTACCAGCCGCCCGCCCGGTTGTAGGAGTTCCGTAGCCTGCTCGAACATTTCGCGCAGTGCCCCCATTTCATCGTTTACCTCTATGCGAAGGGCTTGGAATACTTGCGCTAAGTAGCGGTTGTAATGGCCTCGGATATTCGGTTCCACGATCTGTAATAGGTCTTTAATGGTTTTAATTTCCTGCTGTTCTCGCGCAGCCACAATAGCGGAGGCTAGCGTGCGGGCGTTCCTCACTTCCCCATATTCCCCTAACACTTTCTGTAAGTCTTCGAGGCTGTAGTGATTAAGGAGGTCGGCGGCTGAACGATCCGCCGTTTTACCCATGCGCATATCAAGGTCGGCATCAAACCGGAAGCTAAAACCGCGCTCCGCTTCGTCGAACTGATGAGACGACACGCCCAAGTCGGCTAATAATCCATCAATTTTTGTGATCCCGTATAAACGCAAATACCGCTTAAGATGCCGGAAATTGGCCGCCACAAAAGTAAACCGAGCATCCAGCAGCGCATTCGCCTTCGCATCCTCGTCTTGATCAAAACCAAATAAACGGATGGGGTCATCAGCCGCTTTCTCTAGTATCAATTTACTGTGGCCACCACCACCAAAGGTGACATCAACATATACGCCACCCGAACGAATATTCAGTGCTTCAATGCATTCATTGGCTAGCACGGGAATGTGGTATGCCATTACTTAATCGTTTTTAACGGGTAAGTTGGGGCTATCCACACTACCTAGTACAGCCTCTGCTAGATCAGAAAAATCTTCTGGCTCTTCCTCTAACATACGGTCATACTCTTCTTTCGCCCATATTTCAATTCGCCCTGCCATTACGGATAAAATCACCTCTTTGTCCATCTCTGCATATTCCAGCAGTCGTTTAGGTAATAGAATCCGATCCGCGCTATCTGGTGCCAATGCTGTAGCACCGCGATAGAAGTAGCGGACAAAAGCTCGGTTTTGTTTATTATACAAATTGAGCTTATCTACTTCCACGCGGATTTCATCCCACAAAGCTTTGGGGTACAGCGTTAAACACTTTTCAAAACCACGATTAATGACAAAGGCGAGATCCGCCCGCTCTCCTAAGCTGCCCAGTAAAGCAGAGGGAATACGAAGCCGCCCCTTGCTATCAAGGGTGCCTTCATACTCGCCTAAAATCTCGTACTGTTGCATACAAAAGCAAAGCTAGAATAGCTGGCATTAACTATTCTGGCTACAAAGCTAATGCTTTTTACCACAATTTCCCACTTTTTACCACTTTTTTTTAAACTTTTTTTCACTTAGTCTATCTACAGTGGTTCTATCTTATAAAATTATCCTTTATTGATTACATTTACACACGCAAATTAGTTACTTTCTTTCACAAAGCCCTCTGCTGATAAAAACAGGCACTACCTTTACTTTTACTACCATTTACTGCGCAAGTTGTAGTTGGTGGTAAAAAGTGGGAGAAAAAAGCTCTTAAGCGATCCAATTCCCTCCTTTTAAGTTACCTATGCTTCCTTTAGACGTACGCTGCAAGCCATCAACGGCTATACACACAATAAATTTGATGCTGTCCTTTGCTAAAAAAACTCATTTAAAGCAAAATACGTCTTTTTCGCTTAGAGCCTGCGAACATCAATCCATTTGCAACACAAAGATAAGTATTTTAATTTAAAAAAACAAAATTTGTTTTCAATTTTTATTTTATCCTCACCTACACTTGCGCAAAAAAGCAGCCCTTGCCCCTGCACGAAGTGCCAATTTCTAATAGCGTTGTTTAGCAGGCTAAGATACATGAATCGAGATGGTTCAAGGATAGCAGATCGGGAATAGCTACTATATCAATTATGCGACCGATATTTGTCGCTGCTTATGTCTTATTTCCTACATCGCCTTTGGTGGCCATTTAAACTATTACCCAAGCGAGTAAGCCGCTGGTTAGCGAACTGGGTTATTTTCTGTCCTTGGCGTTTAAGTTGGTGGCAAGACTTTGCATTTCTGAGCCTCGACCTCCTATTAATCTTTGATTTGTATGAGCTGTTTTCTAATAGTTTAGCATTGCGAACGCGGCCTTTGGAACCAAGGGAAGAAGCGGTATTGCGAAAAATATATGGCGATAGCCTCCCCTATTCTCTGATTCGTTTAGATACTTTTGCTAGGCTAGGGCCGCCGCAATATAATTTTTGCTACGTTTCTTTCCACACGATCAATAGCTGGGGCCCCATGGATACCGCATTGCTAGTGCATGAAGCCATGCATATTTGGCAATATGGGCAGTACGGCGCGGCTTACATTCCAAGAGCGCTAGCAGCACAGCGAACGGCACTAGGCTACGACTATGGTGGCGAAGAGCCCCTGCGCCGTTTCCCTAGCCTGCGGTATTTCAACTACGAACAGCAAGCCGACATCGTGGCGGATGCTTATCGCTCTCAAGCAGGGCTGCCGCTACGCTGGGCAAAAGGGGGCGTGTCGCCTAGCCTATTTGCGCCCTTTTTAGCCGAAATTCGTTCCGTTTTGTCTTGAAGAGGTATGGATGAAAAAATATACCTTTACGGCACAATCATGATAAAAGTGCGAATATCCTTCCTATTTCTCTTGCTGCTGTGTGGCAGTCAGATCCTTTCTGGACAATTCAACCCTGCCTCCAGCCTTACGGTTGAGGAGAAGCAGGAGGCAACGGTGGCTCGCTTTCCTACGCCTATTGAATTAGACGGTCGCTTGGAGGAACCCTATTGGCAACTCAGCCGGCCAGCCACCAACTTCTGGGAAACCTTCCCGAGCGATACGCTGCGCTGTGCCTACCAAACGGAGATCTATTTTGGCTTTGACGATGCCCACCTCTACGTAGGTGCCAAATGCTATACGCCGGGTAAGCAATTTGTTATTTCCTCCCTTCGACGCGACTTTCGGGCGGGAGGCAACGACAACCTCACCTTTGTTTTCAACACCTTCCGCGATAAAAATACGGCTATTGTTTTCGGCATGAACCCCTTGGGGGTGAATAGGGAAGCACTGATCTACAACGGTGGTGAAAACAGCGACGACTTCCGGGAGGAATGGGACAATAAATGGCAAGGTGAAAGCTACATCGGGGATGGCTACTGGTCTTGTGAGTTAAAAATACCCTTTAGCAGTATGCGCTTTCCGCAGGGGGATACGGAATGGTTTTTCAACTCCTATCGTTTCGACACGCAGTCAAATACCCGCTCCACTTGGAACCGGATTCCTCAAAACCAGCTCATTATGAGTTTGGCTTACATGGGCAATTTGTATTTCCCTGAGCCGCCGCTTCAGAAAGGTAGCGGCATCACCCTAATCCCTTATCTAGGGGGTAGCTACACCCAAGATTTTGAAGCCGACGGTGCTGCTACATGGACCAGCAACCTCGGCGGCGATGCCAAAGTAGCTATTGGGAGCAATCTCAACCTCGATCTTACCGTCAACCCTGATTTTAGCCAAGTAGAAGTGGATCAGCAGGTGATCAATACCAGTCGTTTTGAAATCTTCTTCCCTGAGCGGCGACAGTTTTTCCTAGAGAATGCCGATCTCTTTGGTAGTTTTGGTTTTAGCTACGCCAACCCTTTCTTTAGTCGCCGCATTGGCGTTACTGTGGATACGAGTACGGGCGCGGCGGTGCAAAACCCCATTTATGCCGGTGCGCGCCTAAGTGGCCGACTGAATGCTGACTGGCGCATTGGCCTACTCAATATGCAGGCGGCAGCGAACAAAAACAATGGATTACCTAGCTACAATTATACCGTGGCGGCGGTACAAAGGCGGGTGGGCGCGCGCTCTAATATTGGCCTAATTGCGGTAAATAAAGAAAACTTCACCCAGTTTTCAGATTCTAGCCGTACCAATGCAGATTTTAATCGGGTTATCGGCATCGACTACAACCTCGCCACGACCAATAATAAGTGGAATGGTAAGACTTTCTACCACCAGTCGCTATCGCAACTACAGCAAAACGATAGCTGGAGCCACGGCTTTAGCATAGAGTACCGCCACCGCCACTGGAACTTAGCCTACGAACACGCCTATGTTGGGGATCATTTCAATGCCGAAGTAGGCTTTATACCCCGCAGGGGCGTCTTTAGTACCAATGTACAAGCTCGCCAAATTAGCTACCCTAGCACCCCTAAAATAGTACAAAAAGGCCCTCAAATAGGCACCAACAGCTTCCTTACCCCAGGAGAGGGCATTACAGACTACCTCCTTAGCGGTGGCTATGGCTGGCAATATGGCAACACCAGTAGTTTGAATATGGCCATCAACCACAACTACACCTTTCTACTCGAAGCCTTTGACCCCTCGCGCAGCGATGCTAGGCCATTGCCCGGGCAGCAAGATTACGCCTACAGCAACCTAGAAATTCGTTACCAAAGTGATAGCCGAAAGAAATTCAACACCAATCTACTAGTCGAGGCTGGCCAATTCTTCAATGGCCATCGCTACGGGCTTAGCGGCAGCCTGGTCTATCGCTACCAGCCCTATGGTGCCATTGATCTACGGGTGAACTATCAGTACATCCAACTTCCGGCTCCTTACGCTCAAACCGCCCTCTTCCTCATTGGCCCTAGGATCGACTTAACGTTGACCAAGTCGGTATTCTTCACCACCTTTATTCAATACAACGATCAGATCAACAACCTCAACATCAACACGCGTCTGCAATGGCGTTTCGCGCCCGTTTCTGATCTGTTTTTTGTTTACACCGACAACTACGACAGCCTCCGCTTTGGCGCCAAAAGCCGTGCTATTTTTGCTAAAGTAACCTATTGGCTCAATACCTAAGAATGGCCATCCGATTACCCGATAGCGTACCTGGCCGCTGCAATCTCCTAGCGGTTTTAGACTGGGGTTTGGGGCATGCCTCCCGTAGCCTGGCCCTTGCAGCAGCACTGCTCGAAAGTGGAGAAAGTATTATTATGGCTAGCGCAGGGGCAAGTCTTGACTTGTTGCGCAAGACCGACTTAGTTCCCCTTCGGCTAGTGGAGTTACCAGCCTACGGGATTCGCTACCCTAGCCAAAATATGATTTGGAACATAGCCACTCAGCTGCCGCGTATCCTGCATACCATTCAAGCCGAACGGCAAACAGTGGCCCAGCTCGTAAGGCAGTACCGTATTGATCGCATCATATCCGACAGCCGCTTTGGTGCCTATCACGAAGACTGCGAATCTATTTTCCTGAGCCACCAACTGCAACCTATTTTTGGCCTGCCCCTAGCCATTTACGGCTACCGCTACCTCTTACGGCCTTTCGACGCCTACTGGGTGCCGGATGAAGACACCGAGCAACGATTAAGTGGAGAACTATCAGCGCCAGGGCCGCTACAGCCCGTGCATTACATCGGCCAGCTAAGTCGCCTAGTAGCCGACAGTAGCCCGTTACCACCTCGCTACCAGACCCTTAGCCTACTGAGTGGCCCCGAACCGCAGCGTAGCCGCCTAGAAGCAAGCCTACTGCCGCAGCTACAGCAACTCCCAGGGCAACAGTTGCTCATACAAGGCTTACCGCAACTTCCTTTTCGGGAGCAAAGGCAGGGTAATTGCCGCATCCTATCCTACACCGATGCAGCAGCCACTGCTCACTATTTACAAGCAGCCGAACTAGTGATTTGCCGCTCCGGCTATAGCACACTGATGGATTTGATGGCCCTCGGCAAATCGGCCATACTCATCCCCACCCCCGGCCAAACGGAGCAAATTTACCTCGCTCACCGAGCTGCACAACAAGGCTGGGCAAAAGTATTAGAAAAGCCCTCTGAGCTCAATAAACTGATAGCCAGCTTGGCACCTTAGCAAGCAAAGTGTGAAGAAAAAAACAAAAGATTATTAATTTTACCTCATCAAAGTGAAAAAAAGCAACTGTAAAAATTAACAAAAGCGCGAAAAATTTGTGCAGTTTAGTTTCTTGAACTATCTTTACGCTAGTTTCCACTTTACATTTTTGATACTACGCTTAAGCTACTCTTAATCGTTACTAGGAAATCGCCAAAAGTAAAATACCTCCGTCTGAAAAATGGATGTAGCAGGTTGCGTTATTGGTGTTCGGGGATGGGGATTGCTCCTTGGTTTTAGCCAGTTGGCCAGGGATCGTCATTTTTTTCAGCAAAGCACTCAAAAGTAATGTCAGACAGAAATAATCGAGTTATCATTGCAGGGCAGTTGGAGTTTGGCTCCGACCGCGTTTATCGGCAGACGGTGGAGCAGTATAATCACCGTATGGAAAACTTCTACAAGAACGTCATTCTCTTAAAGGGCGAAGAAATATTCGATGAAGAGAGCCGCAGTATTGATATAGCGCGCAAAGTAGTAGAAGCTACCGATCGAGAGTGGCTAAACACTTTAAATTTACTAGAGCGCATAGCCACTTTTGGTATTGCTGGCAACCTCAACCTTTGGCGCTTGCAAGATGGGCAACTACTAGAGCATCATGTATTGGAGCCTAGAAGTGACCGCACCACCACGCAGCTTTTCCAAGAAGGTAGAGACTTGATGGATCACGAAGACAAGCTTAATGAGGCTAAGGAAGCCCTTTCGAAGGCTATTGAGAACTACGATCGCCACTCGCTAGCCTATGAGCGAAGAGGTTTCACCAATTACCAATTGGCTAATTATCAAGATGCGCTCTATGACTATACCAAAAGCATCAACATCAGCCCTTCTCGGCCCGAGCCTTATTACGGCAGAGGGGTTCTGTATTATAAAAAATTGAATGATCTGCCAGCGGCCGCAGCAGACTTTGAGACCGTTACGAAATTAGCGATCCCCTATCAATCTATCTACTGGCTAGCTCGTGCCCTACGTGGTGATGTGCTGCTACAACTCGGCCAAATAGGAGAAGCGCAGCGGGAGTATAAACTATTCAGTGGCCGCAAACAAGATACCATCGAAAGCCTCAAGCGGCTAGACCGGCGCGTAGCCATTGCGCTGGCTCAAACACTCATCCACGAAGGGAAAAGAAAAGAAGCAAAGCCCTTCCTAGAAAAAGCCTTGCAAAGCGCAGCAGACCCCAAAGCTCTTTCAACGGAAGCGATACAACAGCTACACGACGATAACCTCCGCCAATTGGGGGAACTTAAACAGGTAGTTGCTAAGGGGCGAGCACTTCCTGTAAAATAGGTTTACGCTTGTTCCGCGCTGCTGCTTCCGCGCTGCTGCTTCCGCTGCTTCCGCTGCTGCTGCCGCTAGCGTATAGCCGCAGGTATTGCATGCCTCCTCCAAGGAGCCTAGTATAAAGTGTGGTAGTGCTAAACTTTAGCAGTTGCTTCGTGGTTTTTTAGTGGTGCTGGTGCTTAAACACCTTTGCGCTACCAATTCGCCCTTGCCCCTGCTTTAGCCAATAAAAATAAAGAATTAAAGCGGTGGTGCGCATCCAAGTTGTGGGGTATAAGTAGCTGTGCCTTGGAATCGGACATCCAAGAAGAAGGCTTTTTAGAATTTTTAAATTAAGATTATGCGTATAATACTTTCTTTCTTACTATTGAGCTTACTGGGTGTGGCAGGGGCGCAATCAGCCATTACATTAGAGCAAATCTGGCAAACCTATGAATTTTCAGGGGAATCCTTTTCGGGCTTTCGTTACCTTAAAGATGGCAGTAGTTATACGCGACTAGAGCGCAACCAAATTGTGGCCTACGACCTACTGAGTGGCGACCGCACGGAAGTTATTTTGCGAGGCGACGCCCTACCCACTACAGCTGGCTGGGCTGGCAGTATTGATAGTTATAACTTTAGCGAAGACGAAAGTAAGCTGCTGCTCAGCACCGATACGCGCTCGATTTATCGGCATAGTACGGAAGCTTTTTATTTTGTGTATGATCGAGCTACGCAGGAGCTTACGCCGGTGTATCCCGGCGCGCGGCATCGCTTAGCTAGCCTAAATAAAGCGGGCGACAAAGTAGCCTTTGTGGCGGAAAACAACCTCTATTACCACGACTTAAAGAGCGGCAAAGTGGTGCAAATCACACAAGATGGTGCCATCAATGCCATCATCAACGGCGCAACCGACTGGGTATATGAAGAAGAATTTGGCTTCGACAGAGGTTTTGAGTGGAGCCCTGACGGGCAGCGCATCGCCTACTACCGCCTAGATGAGCGCCGCGTGCCAGAATTTACCTACACCGACTACAAAGACGGTTTATACCCGGTTTACAATACCTTCAAATACCCTAAAGTGGGGGAAGCGAATAGCCAAGTAAGCATTTTGGTGTATGACCTCAAGACCAAAAGTAGCAAGTCGCTAGTAAGCGTAAATGAAAAGGATAGCGACCATTGGCACTACTTACCTCGGATGCAATGGACGGCCCACCCCAAAATGTTGAGCGTTACACGTATGAACCGCCATCAAAACGAACTGGAGTTGCTGCTAGTCGATACAGAAAAAGGCTCCAGCAGCAGCCTACTCAAGGAACAAAGCCAATACTACATTGATGTACACGACAACCTTCACTTCCTAGCCAATGGCAAGCAATTTATCTGGACGAGTGAGCGCAGTGGCTGGAACCACCTTTACCTCTATAACATGGCCAATGGCCAGGCGCAGCAACTAACCCAAGGCGAATGGGAAGTGACGGATTTTTATGGGCTCGACGAAAATAGCGGACAGCTCTATTTTCAAGCCGCTATGCGCAACCCCATGCAGCGGGAGGTATATGCTAAAAGCCTAGTTGGCAAAGATCTTCCTAGCGCCATCGCCGCTGCTGCTGGCACCAATGCCGCGAACTTTAGCAGCACCTACGATTATTTTGTGCTCAACCATTCGAGTATCAACCAGCCCACTAGCTACAGCGTAGCCGACCGCAACGGCAAGCTTCTGCGCAACATACTAGACAATGCCAACCTAGTACAAAAACAAGCCGCTATGGGCGTGCAAACAGTAACATTTTTCGATTTCCCTACCGAGGAAGGTGTGGTGCTTAATGGTTATATGATTAAGCCCGAAAATGCCCCTAGCGGCAGAAAGCACCCTCTGTTGATGTTCGTCTATGGTGGCCCAGGTAGCCAGCAAGTTTTGGATAGCTGGCGTGGGCAAAACTATTGGTGGTTTCAAATGCTAGTGCAGCAAGGTTATGCTGTGGCCGTAGTAGATAACCGCGGCACCGGCGGCAGAGGAGAGGAATTTAAAAAAATGACTTACCTCACCTTAGGAAAATATGAAACTATTGACCAAATCCAAGCCGCTAAATACTTGGGGGGGCTAGATTTCATCAACAAAGACCGCATTGCCATTTTCGGCTGGTCGTATGGTGGTTTTATGGCACTACATGGTATTTTACAAGGCAATGAAGTCTTCGCAGCAGCCATTTCCGTAGCGCCTGTAACGAGCTGGAAATGGTATGATTCGATCTACACCGAGCGCTATATGCGCACTTTAGCAGAGAATGAAGCTGGCTACCAAGAAAATAGTCCGGTTTACTTTGCCGATCGCCTTAAAGGAAGACTGCTGCTGGTACATGGTATGGGAGACGATAACGTTCATTTTCAACACACCGCCGAAATGGCCAATGCGCTTATCATGGCCAATAAACAGTTTGACACCTATTTCTACCCCAACCGCAACCACGGCATCTACGGTGGCCCTACCCGACTCCACCTTTATACCAAAATGACCAACTTCTTACATGAAAGCATCGGGCCAAAGTCGGCACTCGCACAAGGGCCCAGCCAACTAAAAATTCAGGTTACCGAAGACTAAAAACATCCACCGATGCCATCTGCTAAGCGTTTTTGCCTACTCGCCCTTGCCTTGCTGCTCTTAAACCTGAGTGCCTGCCACCGAGCCATCCCTAGCAATACCCCTGAGGGCGGCGGGTTACCCGTGCCCAACCCCCTCTATGTGTTAGCCGAGGAACACCCCGAGTGGGGCGAATGGACACAAGACCCCTCCAAGTATCAAGCCCAGATCATCCTCACCACCATTCAACGTGACGCGAAGGGAAAGGCCAGCTATAAAAGCCACTACTGGGGGCATCCGGTAGGCGAGTATTTCTATCCCGCTAGCACAGTGAAAATGCCCGTAGCCGTGTTGGCCTTGCAACGCCTACGGGAACTAAACATAAATGGACTGGACGCTTACACCCCCATGGAGCACGGCATTGGCCAAACACCACAAACAGCCGCCAAAGTAGATAGCAGTGCCGAAGGTGGGCTGCCAACAGTAGCCAACTACCTCCGGAAAATATTTCTAGTGAGCGACAACGATGCCTACAATCGCCTTTATGAATGGCTAGGCCCTGCTTATATCAATGAGCAGCTACAGGCTAAAGGGCTAACAAATACCCGCATCATCCACCGCCTTAGTGTAAGCGGCTTCGACGCGGAGGGCAATCGACACCTCAACCCCATCCGCTTCTACAACGAAAGCGGCACCCTATACGAACGCGAAGCTACCTACAGCAAGTGGGAAAGCCCCCTAAATCCTAGCGGACAACAAAAAGGCATCGGCTATTACGAGGGGGAAAAACTGGTCAAAAAACCTTTTGATTTTAGCACCAAAAATTTTGTGTCGTTAGAAGACTTGCACGGTATCGTGATGCGCCTCTACCTCCCAGCGGCCTTCCCGAAGCAGCAGCGCTTCGATCTACAGCCCGAAGACTACGTCCTACTCAAAACTGCTATGGGGCAGCGACCCCGCGAAAGCAGCTTCCCAGCCTACCCCAATCAATATGACCACTACGTCAAATTCTGGCAGTTTGGCGACCGCGACTCCAGCCAGCAAATGCCCGAATCGATCCGCATCTACAATAAAGTCGGCTGGGCCTACGGCTACCTGACGGATGCAGCTTACATCGTAGATACCCAAGCGGGCGTGGAATACTTCCTTTCTGGCACCATTCACGTCAACGAAGACCGTATTTTCAACGACGATGCCTACGAATACGAAAGCACCGGCCTGCCATTCTTTGGCCAGTTTGGCCGCGCTATCCATGCTTGGGTGCTGTCACAAAAGCGCTAAGGCACAAAGGCACAAATTAAAAAAGTTGTTCAGTAAGGATGAAAAAAACGCCGTGGAAAGTTCTTAATGGCACTTGATTTCTACACTTTTTTGGGTATAAATGTCCATCCATACGGACACGTACGGACTCGTTGCTCTCACCCAGACTCAGTACCCAGTACGGGCAAGCGGGCATAAATGCAGGGGCAAGGGCTACTTTATAGCGCAAGAGTGGGTGTAGAAAAAAATAGCGGCGGCTGTTTTTACTAAACATATAGGAGATAGGCTCGACCAACAAAAAAAACTCAAAATGAAAAAGATAACAGCCTTATTAGGCGGGTGGTGGGAGCGTGAAACGACAGCCTTTGTTTTACGCAGCGAGGTAAAAAGCGTAGGAGCCCCTAGGCTACGGCGAGGCTTTTCAAACAAGTTAGGTGCAAAATTCCGACCTGTGGCTACGTTGCAATACCGCTTGCAGCCATTGATGATCTACCGAACGAGTCTGATATTGGTCTTATTGGGGTTCACCCTATCCAGTTGCGCTAATACACAACAAAGCCAGATAACCGAAACGAAGCTTGAAAGTAACAAACAATCGACCATGCAAGCACAAAACGAGCTGATCTACGAAAAGGCCGCCTTATTTCCTGAAAACACCCAACTTTCAATAGCGATTATTGCTAGAGGAAAAGTGCATTTTGTTGGGATAAAACGCATCAACGATACGATCATACCCTTTGAAAACCACCGCAGCGTTTTTGAGATTGGCTCTATTAGTAAGGTTTTCACGGCTACACTACTCGCAACTTTGGCCGTAAACAATAAACTCCAGCTAGAAAACAGCCTTCAAGATTGCCTCGATTTCGAGATCAATCCGATCGAAACGATCACTTTAAAAGAACTTTCCAACCATACTGCTGGCCTACCGAGGTTACCCTCTAATCTCAACCTACTACTTGCCGACCCAAACAATCCATACAAAGACTATGATGCGGAAAAGCTAAGCACCTATTTAAAAGAGAAAATAAGCCTTAACCAATCGCCTGGCGAAAAGTATGATTACTCTAATCTTGGTGCAGGACTGCTTGGCTATCTCTTGGGGGAAATATCGAACTCCACTTATCAAAGACTGCTTGAAGAACTAATTTTTTCCCAATACGAAATGTCGGCTAGCAGTACTGATCGAAAGCAATTAGAAAGCAAGCTAGTAAAAGGGCTAGACTACAATGGAGATGAAACTGCCAATTGGGATTTAAACATTTTGGCTGGGGCAGGTGGCATTCTATCAACGGCAGAAGATTTAGCTAAATTTGCTGTAGCCCACTTTGACGACAAGCATCTGGCACTTCAACTAAGCTGTAAACCAACTTTCAAAGAGAGCGACAACCTGCAAATCGGTTTAGGATGGCATATCATAAAAAACCATAAGGAGGGCCATGAATTCGTTTGGCATAACGGAGGAACAGGAGGCTACACCTCCTCTATGGCACTAGACTTAAAAAACAAGCATGGAATTGTAATTTTGTCAAATGTTTCGGCATTTAACAAAAACATGGGTGAAATCGACAAGTTGTGTTTCGATTTATTAAAGACCTTATGGGATGCGAAATAAGGAGCTAAGGTCAGACGAAGCTATAAGCAGCCAGCAACTGAACTTGGATTTAGCACGTCATTGTCATAAATGCACAGAACCCCCACTTGCGTATAGGTGCTGTTATAGCCAGTCCTTCTATGTTTTGCGAAAATAATTCACAAAATTTCTAACTGTTTTAAAACTCGTCCATTCTCTTATTTTAAAGGCTGAGTCAAGTTCTGTATGGAAAATATGATTTGTATAATTACTTGAATGCGCGATATAAAATATTGAAACCAGCATATTGAGGCGGTGTCAAGCTTGCCAAATAACC
>DAINNZ010000042.1:0-1353 GCA_036735605.1 Lewinella sp.
GAGCCACAAGAACGGGCTTTGGATGATTTTTACCAGCCGAGCTAGTTTTTATCTTCAGTGCCAAGCAACCTTCATGCCAAGCAACTGTTTAAACCTTCGTGCAAGAACTTAAGTACCTCAACCAATTCTTCTGGAAGTATCGCTGGCGAATGCTTTTCGGTATTTTATTCATCACGCTATCGAATGCTTTTCGGGTGCTAGAGCCCGTTGTGGTGCGCGAAGCCCTCGATCTTATGGTCGAGCAAGTAAGCCTATATCGTACGATGGATGGCTTCGCCGTGAAATCAGTATATTTCAATACACTCAACAAGAGTTTGCTGCTCTTCGGGGCGGTGGTGCTAGGGCTGGCGCTCTTGATGGGCTTGTTTTTGTATTACACCAGAAAGACGATTATCGTCATGTCGCGCTTGATCGAATATGACTTGCGTAAAAACATCTACCAACACTATCAGGAACTCGGTCTGGAGTTCTACAAGCGGAATAACACAGGCGATATGATGAGCCGCATCACCGAAGATGTTAATAAGGTAAGAATGTACCTAGGGCCAGCGGTGATGTATATGGCGAATCTAGTGAGCACCATCGGCTTAGTGGTATATAGTATGTTTGCTGTTAGCAGTAAGTTGGCACTTTATACCTTACTGCCGCTACCTTTTTTGGCCATTAGTATTTATTATGTAAGCAATTTGATCCACCAGCGTAGTGCTGCGATTCAGGAGCAGCTATCGAAGCTAACATCGATTGCTCAGGAGGTATTTAGCGGTATTCGGGTGGTGAAAAGCTATGTGCGCGAGCCGCAGCAATTAGCCTATTTTACGAAAGAAAGTGAGGAATACAAGGAAAAAAGTATGGACTTAGCGCGTATCAACGCTTGGTTTTTTCCGCTAATGATTTTCATGATTGGTGCTTCTACCATACTAACGGTTTATATGGGCGGCCGGCAGGTAATCGCGGGGGAAATCTCGGCGGGTAACATTGCTGAATTTGTGATTTACGTTAATATGCTCACTTGGCCCGTAACAGCCATTGGTTGGATTGCGAGCATCATTCAGCAAGCCGCTGCTAGCCAAAAGCGGATCAATGCTTTTTTAGAGACGGTGCCTACCATTAGCCCCCCCGCTAATGCGGTGGAAATGGAGCAGCCTCTAACCGGACGCATTGAGTTCGAAAACGTCTCCTTTACTTATCCCGACACGGGCATTCGCGCTTTGCAGTCTTTGCAGCTTTCGGTAGCACCGGGGCAAAAGCTGGCTATTGTGGGGCGAACTGGTTCAGGAAAAACCACCTTAGCCGATCTATTGCTACGCATGTACGATGTTAGTGAAGGTGCTATCAAGTTGGATGGTCAAGACA
>DAINNZ010000042.1:1363-11353 GCA_036735605.1 Lewinella sp.
TAGCGGCTCTGCGGCAGCATATTGGTTATGTGCCACAAGATGTCTTCCTCTTTTCGGCCAGCATACACGATAATATTGCGTTTGGCTGTCCGCAGGGTGCAAGTAGGGAAGCGGTGGAAACTTTCGCGCACCATGCAGCGGTATATAACGATATCAACGAGCTACCCAAGGGCTTTGATACCCTCATTGGCGAGCGTGGGGTGACGCTTTCGGGCGGACAAAAACAGCGCCTCAGTATCGCTCGGGCACTTATTAAACAGCCTGATATCGTGGTGTTAGACGACTGCCTCAGTGCCGTCGATACGAACACAGAGCAGCAAATACTTGGTTACTTTAGCAGCGTTTTAGCCGATAAAACGGCTATTATTATCACCCATCGTATTTACAGTTCTCTGGCTTTTGACAAGATCATTGTATTAGACGAAGGCCGCATTGTGGAAGAGGGCACCCACGAGAGTTTACTTCAGCAAGGTGGCTATTATGCTGAAATGTACGAACGCCAGCTAGTGGAAGAAGCCAGCAGCACCTCAGCGGAGCCATAAATATGCCACAGCCACTAGTAAGCCTAATAGATTGGCCAGCGCATTCACGGCATCATTGGTAATGCAGGTATAGCCTCGGCGCTGAATTGGTGATGCTGGAAGGGTAGAGGGGGGCGTTGCCTCTACTTGGCCGTGGCTAGGAGGCGTATCTCGCCATTCGTTTCCGTCGAAAAACTGCCGCTGTATAGTGGCTCCCAACGCACTATCGATCCACATCCCTAGCCAACCAAAAACCACGATCATTGCCACGGCTGGGCCAGTTGCCTGTGCAGGAAGCAGCAAACAGTAGAGGCTAGCCATACAGAGTGCAGCGACCAAGCCAGCCAAAGAACCCTGCCAACTAACCCCACCACTCAGCCCAGGCGATACGGGACGGAAACGCAGCATGTCATAGGTTTTGCCTGCGGTATATTTCCCCCATTCCGACGACCAAGTATCGGCCGTGGCCATCGTTGCGCTGATCCATAATAGCCAGTAGGCATCCTTCATAGGGAAAGCCTCGCCAATTGCTGCTTGGCGATATTGCCACCAAATAGAAAGCACCACTAACAGACCATACCATCCGCCATTAGCTAGCACCTGAGCGGCATCGCGCGCTTTTTTATCCTTCTCATCTGATGGTAGCGACGAAGGGAATAAACGACTTAGTAGCACTGAAGACCCGAAAAAAAACAACAAAGGGAACAATAAGACCGGCTTAGCAGTGGCTAGTACGACCATTCCCAGTAGCAAGGCCGTAGCAGCTCCGCCAGCGGTTAAATACCCGCCACGGTACGCTGTAGGGGCTAAAAAAAGCAAGAGCAGTAGCCAAAATAAAAAGGGCTGTAAGGGAATACCCTCTACTTGGCTCGCCCACCACAAAAAAGCCGTCAGTAGCGGAATATAGAGGTTATCTAGCCCCTCGGAGCCTAGCGCCTCTACTATCGTCACCAAAATAGCCATAGCGAAAATATATTCCCAAGGTAAAGGCAGCTCCATCCACCTTGCCAAGAACAAAAAAGAGAGTAAAAAAGCCCCATTACCTATCCACGACTTTGGGTCGCCGGTGAGTACATACTGCCGTTTTGCGAAGCACTTCCCTGCTAGGGTCGCCATTGGGTCGCAAACTGCCAAAACGGCCATAGGAAAGACGATACCAAAGGTACTATCCTCCGCATTTGTCCCCAATAACAGCAGCATATAAGCTAGAGGGAACCAGATAATTCCCCAAGCTGGTCGGCCATTGGCCGTATCTCGCATCCAGCCTTTACGAGCTACTACAAAAAGTAAAACCAACCAAAATGGTAGCACAATAGCTACTAAGGATAAAGGATTAGCCACCCATTGCGGTGCCACAGCACAAGCTCCTACGGCCACGGCATGCAGCAGCTTACGACTCGCCCAATAAGGAAGCCGTTGTGTGTGCAGTAGCCACTCGCTCGCTGCTAAGGCTAGCAGCACTAATAATAAGAGGGGCCACAAAGCTAGTAAGTCGTTCAGCATAGGGCGAAGATAGGGCTTTAGAGGTGTTTTTTTGATGAAGTAGCAAGGCTTCCGCTTGGCTAGCTGAAAAATAGCGTATATCTTTGTCATGCTATGCCGTCTTACTGCTAGAAGACACAAAGGGCGTTTTATGCCGATGAGCTTTCTTCTTACTCGTTATCTACTCACACACTGGTGCTACAGGGCTACACCTGCCCCTGCCCTTCGGGCAAGCCTATAAATAGTGTACGCCTGCTATTAAGAGAATAGGAGGACAGGTATCTTGCCGATACCTTAAAGTTACAGCCCTACCAAGCTGTGATTTTTAAAATCCGATAAAAAAAGACGATACTCGAATCATTTCGCTTCAAGTACATGTTCTAATCTCGTAGGGCAAAGCTTATACGAGGCTGTCAGCGTATATTTTTTTGGCTGCCGCAGGGGTAAGTGCCACCTTGTAGCGTAAGACAATAGACTCGTTCGATAGATGATGAACGGGCGATCGCGCAGTAGCGGCAAAGCCAAAGAGCCGCATCTTTTTAATGAAAATATTTCAAGATGAATAAAATCCGCTTCCTCTGGGAAGAGGTGCTAGCCTCCTTTTGGTTTCTACCTGTTGTAATTATTGGTTTTTCTGTTCTGCTGTCGGTGGCTTTAGTCTCTTTGGATAATAGTGTGGAGGTATCGCAATCGGATTGGCTACGCTTTTTTCTCGTCAATAGTTCGGATTCAGCCCGCAGTATTCTATCAACTATATCGGGGGCAATGATCGGTGTGGCAGGCACTGTTTTTTCGGTTACTTTGGTAGCGCTCACCTTAGCTTCCTCGCAATTTGGCCCTAGGCTGATTAAGAAGTTTATGTATGTTCGGCTCAATCAGGTTGTATTGGGGTCTTATATCGCTACTTATTTGTACTGCCTCTTGGTTTTGAACGCGATCAGAGATAGCGATGACTACCGCTTTATTCCCTCCATTTCTATTTTGGTGGCTATCATCGTGACGATCATTAATATCGTGCTGCTCATCGTTTTTATCCACCAAATAGCCGTGAGCATACAAGCGGATAGGGTTGTATCGGACATCTCCGATTTTATATCTAGGCAGGTGGAACAGCTCTTTCCCGATAAGATAGGGGAGGATACCGAGCAGGAAATGCTATTGGCTGCCGAACAGGCCTCGGCAGCACTAGCAGCCTACCCTATCAAGCGGGCTATTCATTCGCCCAAAAGCGGGTATTTGCAGTATGTGGATCGGGGTGGCCTGCTAGCCATGCTGGCGCAACATAATGCTATTCTGGAATTACACTGTAGGCCAGGCAGTTTTTTAATCAAAGGAGCAGAGATAGGCCAACTGCACAGTAGCAACGTCTTGAACGGAGCGGCGCTAGCCAAATTAGCTAATTTATTTGTGATCGGACAGATCAAGACCTCCCAACAAGATTTGGAGTTCTCCATTCATCAAATGGTAGAAATCGCAGCCCGCGCACTTTCGCCGGGGGTGAATGATCCTTTTACGGCTATTGCTTGTGTGGACAATCTATCGGCCACGATGAGCTATTTAGCGGAAGCGAAATTCCCCTCTCCTTATATTTTCGACGAAGCAGCTAAGCTCCGCGTGCTTGCCAATACGCTTGACTTTGAAGGCGCACTGGATGCCGCTTTTAACCAAATCCGACAGTATTCAGCCGGCACGCCGGCGGTGCTCATCCGCTTAGTAGAGGCACTACAAAGTATTGAGTACTTCACTAAACGGGAACGCCATCAAAAAGCCGTCCACAAACACTTAGAAATGGTGGTGGCTTTAGCCAAAGAGAGCATTGCGGAAAAGAACGATCTAGCTGATTTAGCGAAAAGAGTCCCAAGCTATTTTTAAAACAACTCGATTGGTCGTCAAGCCGACCAAGCCGCTTCTCGCGCTAGCCTGAATGGCCGCCCAGCAGCCCGAAAGTGGGGGGTATAGTAGCAACTATTAGGTAGTATAAGCAGGAGCTTAGCAACGATTTTAGCTGTTATTATCATTTCTATCCGTAACTTTGCCCTCAATGGTTAAGAAGGAAACACAAAATCGCGTCCGATCTCTTGTTCAGTTTGGCCTAGTGCTGGCCGCACTGCTGCTTTTTAATTTGGTGGCCAACAGTCGCTTCGGCAATTGGAGTATGTACACCGCTTGGGATTTGACGGAAGAAAAGCGCTTCACGCTCACCGATAATACGCGGCGGCAGTTGGAAAACATCAAGGAAGTAGTCTTCATTCGGGTGTATCTGGATGGGTCTCTACCCGTTGCCTATAAACGCTTGCAAAGCAGCACGAGCGAGCTATTGCAAGACTTTAGAGCCATCAATAGCCTCGTGGAATATGAGTTTAGCGACCCTTTGCAAGGTGATCCTAAAACGGTTCAGGAGCGGCAGCGTATTTTAGCCGAAGAAGAAGGCCTGCTACCGGTTCCAATCTATGAACAGACCGCTAACAAAAGAGATGTCCGAAACCTCTACCCCTATGCTATGGTGTACTATGGTGGTCGCCGAGAAATCGTCAATCTGCTAGAAAACGAAACGCCTGGCGTTCCGAAAGAGGTCATTATTAATAAAGCAAGCGCCCTGCTGGAATATAAGCTCACGGCCGCCATACAACGTGTGGTTTCTGATAAGCGACCCCTAGTGGTTTTTACCGAGGGGCATGGTGAATTGCCACCCATTCGTACGGCTGATCTGGAACGCAACCTCCGTACTTCCTATGAGGTGGGGCGCTTGCACCTCGATAGCATGTCGTATATCCCCAACGAAATAGAGGTGCTGATTGTCGCTAAGCCTACTTTGCCTTTCGATGCCAAAGATGCGTTTAAGATGGATCAATACATCATGAATGGTGGCAAAGTGCTTTGGGCTATCGACCCCATTGCTATGCACTTGGATTCTTTGCGTAGCCGCCCCGATTTTTATCCCGCTCCCTTCGACTTAGGTGCTTTGGAAGACCTCTTCTTTCGCTATGGCTTCCGCTTAAATCAAGACCTAGTACAGGATTTGGTCAATACCCGCATCCCTATCACCGTTACGCAAGTAAACGGACAGCCGGCCATTGAGAAATTTCCCTTTCCTTATCACGTCCTATCCCTGCCCAATGGCAAACACCCTATTATTAAAAACCTCGACCCTATCGATTTGCGTTTTCCTTCTTCCATTGATCTGAGCTTGGAAACGGGTAAGGACTTGGAGAAAACAGTGCTGTTAACGGCTAGCGACCGGGCACGCTACCAGCGCTTACCTTCTGCGGTAGATTTGAATATGCAGAAATTCAGCCTAGAACTAGAATATTTCAACAAACCCGGATTAGTCCTAGGTGCCTTGCTCGAAGGGCAGTTCAATAGCCCCTTCGCGAACCGCCTTACCGCTGAAAATAAGGCCGTACTACAGGATCTGAATCGGGATTACTTAGCCAAATCTGTTCCTACACGCATGATCGTCGTAAGCGATGGCGACTGGCTGGCCAACAGTATTACTACCGATCAGCAGATTCGCCCCTTGGGTTTTAATGCTTTCGAGGGCTATCAGTACGATAATAAAACACTCGCACTCAACATGATCGAATATCTTCGCGATGATGCAGGCGTTATCACCGCCAGGGGAAAAGAAGTGAAGCTGAGGCTGCTAAATAAAGACGTGGCACTGGCCGAAACGGCCTATTGGCGGCTACTCAACATCGTCCTACCCTTGGTCTTCTTGGCTATTTTTGGCTTACTTTTTAACTATCTGCGTCGGCGTGCTTATACTTAATTCCTAGCCCTCAACCCAAATATAAGCGGCCAAACAAAGTAGTAACTGATTGATATTGGATCATCTATTCATTTTTTTTTTGCCCGTAGGGGCGGGGGCAAGGGCTGTTTTGTAGCGCAAGCCAGCAGCCCTAGTCTTAATTGCTAAATAGCTCTTAAATTCAAAAATATGCAGCGTTTATATTGGCTTTTGGCCATCGTGTTGATACTAGGCGGTCTTTATTTTTTCTTGCAGCCCGCTAGTAGTACCGCCGCTAAAGGCAGCCATTTGGTGGCCGAAAGGCAGTTCAAAATAGCGGATGCTTCAACCGTGAGCCGCATCTTTTTAGCCGATCGGACAGGCCAGCAAACAACCTTAAGTCGCCAAGGTAGCGAAGATTGGTTGGTGGATGAAAAATACCCTGCTAACGAGAATGCTATCAAAAATCTACTCGATTTGGTAACCCGTATCGACATGCAGCATATTCCCGCTAAAGCAGCCACGCCGAATATTATTACTAATCTAGCCACCGAGGGTATTCTCGTGCAGCTTTTCAATCGGCAAGGGGAGCAATTGAAAGGCTACTATATTGGCGGTTCCACACCCGACGAGCGGGGCACCTACGCGATCATGGAAGGTGCCGAGCAGCCCTATGTCGTTCACCTTCCAGGCTGGGTAGGCAACTTACGCTTTCGCTTGAATTTTTTCGGCGACCATTGGCGGTCTAAGCAAATATTCCAAGAAGAGATCAGCCAAATTGAACTAGTAAGTGTGGAATATCCAACGCAGCGCAACCGTAGCTTTATTCTACAGCGGCAGGGGGAGGGCTATCAAGTGGCTCCTTTTTACGAAACCGAGCAGCCCAAACGAACTGTACCCCGCGAGCGTGCCGAGCGCTACCTGTATAGCTACGAAAAGCTCTTTGTCAGTTCCTTCGAGAACCAAGCGGCGGAGGAAAAAGCAGGGTTACTACAAAACCTGCCCTTTGCTACCATCCGCCTTGTCTTAACCAATGGTAGTGAAAAGATAGTGAAAGCTTATCCGCGCTTCGCCGATAGAAAGCTACACATCGATAGCGAAACAGGCGATATTAGCACCGATGAGCCGCTGCTCGGCTATACTTTGCTATTAAACGAGGAAGAGGATATGGCCGTTATTCAGCCAGAAATGCTACAGCCTTTTTTACTGAGTTACCAGTCGTTTTAACCGATATAGCGGCAGTTTTACCCAAATCCGAAACTGCGGTAGTAGTAGCGCAAAAGCCACGAAGAATAGCACAAACAACAAGGCACCTCCATAGGCTTGCACGGGGTTCAGGTTGCGCCCTAGTAAGCGAGCCAAAGAAAAGCCTAGGCCGCTTCCATAGAGTAGTGCATAATGCCCACAATAGATGCTCAGCGTTTCAGAGCCGATTCGGGTAAGCCATTTTGGCACAGCTTGCATTAAACTGATTCCCCACATAAATAGCGCAATAATCACCCAGGCGTGCCCTGCCCGAATGAACAGCCCATTGTTGAAGGCTTGTGTCTTAAAGCCTTCCCAACCTGTAAGGTTATATAAATTAATCAGCCACATACTAGAGAAACAAAAGGTAAGTACCCCGATAATCGTCAAGATAGCCGGTAACTCATAGCTAAAGGCAAGCCGCGGACGCCAGTTGAGGACAGTACCTAGTAGGGCTCCGAACAAGCTATAGCCAATCCAAGGGAAAGGGGTAAATACCGAGCCATATTCCTTACTTACATAATGCGCCAATAGCCGAGGCATATTTTCAGTAGATAAGGAAAGCCGCCAAGGATCAGATAGGAAAATAACCAAAGCGAAGAAAAGTAATAATCCGCCAAAGTACCGTCTGCTTAGTGGGCGTGACAAGGCATATAAGCCAGCTATCGCCCACAGCGCTAGCCCGATGCAGTGCAGCACGTCTAAGGTGAAATGGTAAGAAGTCCAGTGAAGGCTACCTAAGTTGATAATACTGAACTTTAGCAAATAGCCTAACAGGATCAGTAAGCCACCTCTACGCATACCCTTTTGCCAGCGTATGTTTTCAGCGAGCGGGCGCCCGTCTTTCAATAGCAGATAGGTAAACACTAGGCCTGTAACCGTGAAAAATAAGGGAGCCGTGAGGCCACGCATAAAAGACCAAAGCACAAACCAAGCTTGGCTGCTATCTCTATATACAGCACCCAAGGTGCTATCTACAAAATGGCCTTGTAACATGAGTAGGATCGCAACGGCGCGCAGCACGTCGATGAAATCCAAGCGAGAAGAATTAGTCATTCGTTTTGCGGCGGTTGATTTCGTCCCGTATTTGGGCAGCCCGCTCGTAGTTTTCTTCTTGGAGGGTCTCCTCCAGTATTTCTTGCAACTCGCCGATGGTATAGCTGCTTAGCTGACCTTTTCGGTGGTCTTTTTTGTTGCGGTCGGTCATTTCTTCCTCCTCGCTTTCTTCTTCTTCGCCTTCTAATACCACGCCTGCCGTGTCTAGAATAGTCTCGTAGGTATAGATGGGGCAGTCGAAGCGGATGGCTAACGCAATCGCGTCGCTAGTGCGGCTATCTACTTCATTGACTGCACCGTTTTGTGCGATCACGAGCTTAGAAAAGAAAATGCCTTCTTGTAAAGAATTGATAATCACCTCATTCAGGTGCGCGTCTATGGTCAGTAGGGTGTTTTTGAACAAATCGTGGGTCATAGGTCTAGGGCTATCCATACCTTCTATAGCCACAGCAATAGCCTGCGCCTCTGCTGAGCCAATAATGACTGGTAAGCGCCGCGACCCCTCCACTTCCCCTAGAATTACAGCGTAATTATTGGTCTGTGTGACGCTACGGCTGATAGCCATAATAGTAAGCTCTATCTTGTTCATAATCCCGTTGGCCTAAATGAAGGTGCAAAGGTAAATAAAATCCAACGTAAAAAGTTGATTTTTTACCCCCACTTATTACTTGCCTAGTTACTTGCCGTTTTGGCTGCTTGCCAGAGGGCTTCCATGTCGGCTAGTGATAGGCTGGCTAGTTGGTCGCCAGCTTGCGCTTCCAAGTACTCAAAGCGTTGCTTAAATTTTCGATTGGTTTTTTCCAAGGCTGCCTCCGGGTCGATTCCCTGCCAACGAGCGTAGTTGATGAGCGAGAAGAGCAGGTCGCCAAATTCAGCTTCTTGTTCCTCAATGGCTAGGGGCGTTTCGAGGGTTTCTTGGTATTCAGCTAGCTCTTCTTGCACTTTGGCCCATACTTGTTCCTTGTTCTCCCAGTCGAAGTTGAATTGCGCTGTCTTTTCTTGCATTCGCAAGGCTTTAACCATCGCCGGCAGTGCCTGCGGGACACCGCCGAGGATGGTCTTTTTACCTTTGCCTTGCTGGAGCTTGATCTGCTCCCAATTGCGTTTTACCGCAGCTTCGTCTTCGGCTTTTACTTCACCATAGATGTGCGGGTGGCGTACTACCAGTTTATCACAAATGGCGTGGAGACTGTCTGCAATATCCCATTCGCCTTTTTCGCTAGCAATCTTGGCGTAGAAGACCATGTGTAGAAGCAGATCGCCTACTTCTTCCTTAATGTTCTCACTATCTTCTTCCAGCAATGCGTCGGCCAATTCATAGGTCTCCTCTATGGTTAATTTACGAAGGCTATGAAAAGTCTGCTTTTGATCCCAAGGACACTTTTCGCGCAGTTCATCCATGATGCGCAGTAGCCGTTCGAAGGCTAGGAGTTTTTCTTGCATATTGTATCGGGGCTTATTCCCCGTTCTGCTTGTCTTTGAGTTTGCGTAGTTGCCGGCGCAGCTTCTCGGTTACTTCTGTAACGGTTTTTTCTACGGTTTCTTCCGCCGCATCTGCTACTACATCCGGGCCTGGTACTGCTAGGCGGACGTTGATGGCCACTCTGTTATGCCCTGTTTTATCGCCATAATTGAGGTGAACAGTGGCCGTACTGATGCGGTCGTAAAAGGTAGTGAGCTTTTCTAGTTTTTCTTTGATAAAGTTTTCGGTGCCTTCGTTTAAGTCGCCTGATTTGGTGATAATAATTTGCATGATAATTGTTGTTGTTTAAAATCAATGTTACTGATGAAACGCTCAGGCGCAAAGATTCGTTCGATAGCCTGGAATGATTTTAATCCTATCCACTTCCACCATCCACGCCGCTGCGCCGCCCCGCGAACATTGGCTCCCGAGTGGCTTGGCCTTTGCGTCACCTAGTAAGACTGGCCCCTGCACCGCGTGCCAATCAAAAATGCAGC
>DAINNZ010000042.1:11363-24049 GCA_036735605.1 Lewinella sp.
ACTTAGCGGCAACAGGTCTAATCTCTGAGCCATTGCAGTAACTGCTTATTGACCACGCTTTGAGTAAAGAAGTTCATGTGATTGATAGCACTATCGGTATCAAAGAGCAGTTGCCGTTGGGGGGGTAGGTGGGCACGGTCGTCTTGCGGATTAATCTGCAAGCTACCTTGGGTGGGCACCACCATATCGGAGTCTTCGCCGAAGAGTTTTTTGAGGACGATTTTGAGGGCGAGCCCTTTAAGGATAGCTGCGGCCGATTTCCCCATGGGCAGGTAGCGAGCGCCCATGGTATAGATTTGCGTAGTGCTAAGGTCTATCTTCTGGAGTTGCTGAAGGTAGTCCCCTTGCGGCCGCATGGCTTGTAGGCCAGGTAGGGCTTTAACGGTGCTGCCGCCCAATATTTTCACTAAACTGATTAAGCCTTCTAGTAGGATGGTGACAGCATTGTCGGGCAGTTTCAGCAGCAGATTGGTGTAAGTGTCAATGAGGGTAATCCAGTGCTGTTCATCGGTGAGGATGGTGCCTTGGTGCGGGCCGGCTACGAAGATGGCCTTATTGACTTTCAGTTGCGGGAGCTTAGCTTGCTGGCTTTGGCCGATAAGCTCGCGCCCCACGAGCCCGCCTCGGCTGTGGGTGATGATATCAACCTCTAGGTCTTTTAATTCAGGGGGCAGCAAAGCGGCTAATTGCTGTACGTTGCCGCTAGGGCTAGCATGCAGGCTAGGGTGGTTAAAGGCAAAAATACGGCCTTCATAGGCTTGTTCTAGGCCTTTGATGTGGGTTTCGTCGGCTAATAGGCCAGCAAAAGCAGCTTGGGCGGTGCTGAAGGTACCGTGCAGGAATAAGAGTGCTTTGGAGCCGCTTTTGATCCGATCCCAGTTGGGCGTGCCGCTGAATTGGCGGTTGCTATAGCCTAGGAGGTCATAGGGACGGTTTTTCTGCTCCCAATTGGTTACGAGGTTGAGCGCTAGGTGGCCTACTACGTCGCTCGCTACCCAAGCGATTACTTTGACGATTCTGCGTATTTTTTGCGTCACAGGCCCACGATGTGCCGGGCCAGCCGCTAGGGGAGGGAGCTGGAAGGTTTTTTCGCCTTCAGCCGTAGTGTGACTAGGTAAAATCCAGCGCAATTCGCCATACTCGTCTTGGTGTAAGATGGCACTCTGCAAGGCTTCTTGGGCAGGCGTCAGTAGCGTAATAGGCATTTCAGCACTGAGTTCTAATTCCCCATCGGATCGTTTCACGGCGGCGCTGCCGCTAGCACCTTCTAGGTCGAGGTTAAATTGTCGCATTAAACGCGCCCCGTTAGCCTCGCAGGCCTTTTGCAGCGCATCAATGGGTAGATCATCACCATCCGAACGGACAATGCGCCCCTCCTTACCGTGATCTTCCACGCGCAGCAACAATTGCGGCGCTTTGAGTTTATAACCGGCCTGCGAAATTGGCTCTGCACTAGGCTTGCCTTGGGTCTGAAAACTGTCCATATACTACTTCTTTGTCTCTAGCCGCTAAGATAGGGAGTTTGTTGGATTTAATCAACTATCTATTTCTGTGTAGGTCGTTATTGTTACTACTCCACCCGAATTTCACTAAATCCGCTACCGCCTTTCTTCTGAACGATAATCTGGTGATGAATCCGATCGCGTAAGACGGGCACATGACTGATGAGGCCAATCGTTTTGCCACTGGCTTGGAGGCTCTCAAGAGCCGTAACGACCACATCCAGCGCTTGGCTATCTAGGGTGCCAAAACCTTCGTCGATGAACAAGGACTGTATGTGCGCGCGGCTACCGGCTAAGTCGGATAGCCCCAGCGCTAGTGCCAAGCTGATAATGAATGACTCTCCGCCACTTAGGGTAGTGGTGGGCCGCCGATGGTCAGCTTGGTAGCGGTCGATGATTTCCAACTCTAATTCGCTGCCTGCTAGTGGCTGAATTTCATAGCGATCGTTGAGTTTTGCCAATTGTCGGTTGGCTAACTGCACTAAGCGGCTGAGCGTAAGCCCTTGCGCAAAGCGGCTGAATTTATCGCCGTTGGCCGAGCCAATGAGTTCGTTGAGTTTAGCGCGCTTCACGAGTTCTTTTTCCCTGCGCGCTAGCTCGGCTTGCTGCTGGCTGGCTTGTGCCCGTTGTTGCGCGTCCACGCGTAGCTTTTCATCTATTGCACCTAGCTTTTTTTCGGCTTGGCTGCGGTTGTCTTGCAGCCTTTGTAGCGCATCGTGTAGTGCCTGAATAGCCACTTGGCCCTGTGTGAGCCCTAGAGCCGCCAAGGCCGCAGATTGGTTTTTGAGCAGGCGCAGGACTTCTTTTTGGCGTTCTTCCATGCTGTGCAGGCTTTGATCGAGCGTCTTCGACTGGGCATCAATCTGCCTTTCTTCCTCCACGCTGAGCAAAGCAGCATAGGCCGTGGGGAGATCGGGGAAAGCCAAAGCCTGTAAGTCGCTTAGTAGTTGTTGTTGCCGTTTTTCGGCCGCTTGTTGTGCTTCCGCTACCTGAATTTGTAGTTGCTGCAAACGAGCTGATCGGGCAATGTCGCGCTCCCGAAAAGCTGACCAGTCTGCTTGGGCTTCTTTTAGCGCGGCTTGCAGACGCTGCGTTTTTTCAGCGAGCATTTGCCGCGCTTTTTCTGGTTCAAGGCCGCCGAGTAAGTCGGTTTTTTGCTGGTTTAAACCCAGCACTTCCGCTGTTTTTTGGCTGCTTTCTTCACCGAGGCGGGCTAGTTCTTTTTCGCTATTTTCCTGCTGCTGCGCTAGCACTTCTAAAGCCTTATTGAGCGTTTCCCAGGTTTCTTGCTGCTCCTTTTGTGTCTGTAGCTGCTCCTCAAGCTGTTGCAGTTGCTGGTAGCTCGTTTCGGCATCCGCTAAGGCTTGCTCAATCGTGGCTTCGCTCCTTTGTTCGGCTGCTAGGGCACGTATTTCGGGGTCGAAAGCCTGCTGTTCGGCTTCCCATTGACCAATCTGCTCGCGTAAAACTAGGGCTTGGGTAGTTGCAATGGTGAGCTGCTCTTGAGTTTTTTCTAATTTTTTATTTTCCTCCGCTAATTTTTTATTTTCCTCCGCCAACTTTTCCTCGGTTTGTTTTATCAAATTTTCCGTAGGGGGCGACCAATGCCGCAGCGCAGGATGATCCGTTGCGCCGCAAACGGGGCAAGGCTCGCCGGCTTGTAGATTGGTTTTAAGCTTGAGAAGCTCGGTATCTCGCCGGTGCTGTTCTAGTAGTTGCGTAAAATATTGTAGGCTGGTTTGTACGCTTTGTATTTGCGCCTCTAGTGCCGCTTTTTCTGCTTCTTTTGCTGCTTGCTGCTGCGCAATTTGCGCGGCTTTGGTGCTTAGTTGGCGGCCTTTTGCCAGGCTTTTATGGTAATTGTTTTGTTCTTGTAGTGCTTTTTGTTTGGCTAACGCAGGGGCAAGGCTTTCATATAAGCGCAAGCGCCACTGTTCGGCTGACTGCTCAGCGACGGCCTCCCCCAAGCAAGCGGCAACAGCTTGGCGTAGTTGGTGGAGGGCTTGGCGGAGCTGGTTTTGCGCTTGCTGCGTGCTTTGATACTTATTTTGAAGGGCTTGTAGTGCTTGCTGGCTGGCCTCGGTCTGGCTGGCTAGGGTAGCGAGGTCTTTTTGGCGGGTCGTTATTTGTGCTGCGAGGGTGGCTGCTTGTTCGATTTTCTGGTTTTTCTCCGGTAGGCTTTGCTCTAGTTGCTCAATTTTTTCCTCACAACTGCGCAATTGTGTTTGATAATACTGGCCTTTGGGGGCTTCTTGGGTTTGCTCTTCGAGTAGTTGGTGAATTTGTGTCTGCTCGTTGGCCAGTTGCGAACGGATCTGTAGCAGAGCCGCCAGCTCCGGACGGTATTGTTGCAATTGTTGGCTACGCTTCAGTCGCTCGCGATCGGGCTGCTGGGCTTGGATACTAGCCTGTATGCGCTGTATTTTTTCCACCAAACTTTGTTGCTCGGTTTCTAAGTTGCTTTGCGTTTCGACTGCTTGCAGCTGTTGGCGGATGTTCTCGCTGGCCTTTTGTTCTTGGCGGATGTGCTGTGTAAGCGCTGCTTTTTCTGCTTCGAGATCGGCTAGTTCGCTATGGCTGAAGACTTTTAGCTGGGCTAGTTGTTGTTGTAGCTGCTGGTACTGTGCTTGGGCTTCTTTGTGGTATTCAAAGGCACCGATACTGAGCTGTCGGTATAGTTCTGTGCCGGTGATACTTTCTAGCACGGCGGCTTTATCCGCGGATCTGGCTTGCAAGAAGCGGGCGAACTCACCCTGTGGTAGCAGCACCGAGCGGGTAAATTGCGGGTAGTCAAGCCCACAAGCCTCTATCACCTGTTGGTTGACCTCGCTGCTTTTGTCGCAGATATTTTCATACCCACCACTTTCTGGATTGAAGTAGTCGAGGTATCGCTCGGCGGCTTGGAGTTTGCCATCGGGTTTTTTGTGGGCTCTTTTTCGATACCATCGGCTGCGGTATTGGCCGCTGTCGGTGGTGAATTCTAGTTGGGCGTAGCAATAGCCGCTGCCGTAGCTCATCACTTGGTCGCCACTGCTGCTTGATTTTCCTTCACGGTCTATCTTGCCATAGAGGGCGAGGGTGATGGCATCGAGTAGGGTGGTTTTACCGGCACCCGTATCGCCAACGATGGCAAAAAGGCCGGTATTGGATAGTGGGGGGCGATCGAAAAAGATTTGGTGCTCGCCTTGCAGCGAGTTGAGATTGGCGAGTTGGAGGCTGCGTATTTTCATAGGGCGTCCTTTTCCATTAACCAGTTTTGGAGACTGCGGAAGCAATCGAGCAGTTCAGTGGCCTCTTCGGTTAGGGTCGTGGCGGTGCCGAGTAAGCGCTGCTGAAAGACGGCTTCTGCATCTAGGCTACTGAGCTCTGCCTGTGGTTCTTGTGCGGTGGTCGGTTGGTCTGGCCGATCATATAGCAGCTTGAGAGCGATGAGGCGGGCAGGGCTATTGCCCATAGTAGCGGTCAGTTTTTCGCGTAGCAAGGGGATCGGTTGCTGGGTCTGTACGCTCACTTCCAAGAAAGGCGGTAGTGCTTCCTCTAAAAGGCTATTGGTAGGGCTGCGTTTAGAAAGGAAGTGGACGATTTTTTCTTCTACTTCAGCTAGGTTACCTTCGATTCGTTTCAGGCGGCGGAAAGTAGGCACCGCTAGGAGCTGTAGCCGATAGGAGCGATCTGTAAAATGCGTCTTGCGCCATGAGATGCCCTTGCCCCCGCACGGCGTGCCAGCAGAAAGGTTCAAATTATGGTCGTTAATGGCGCTATGCTGCGGCTCTTTTGCTGCGGCTGTTGAAAAATCGAGTAAGGCCACGCTTTTATCGTCGGCCACTTCACTAAAGTCGAGCGGAATAAGGCTGCCGGCATAGCGAATGTGGGCCAGCCCGCCTACTGCCTGAGGGCGGTGAATGTGGCCGAGTGCTACATAGTCGAAGCAAGCAGGAAAATCGTGAGCAGCTAGATTGGATCGGCTACCGATATAAATATGGCTGCGTTTTTCCTTTGCGGAAGCCCCGTGTGCGAAGAGGTGGCCGGTGGTAATAATGGGGATGGGCAGCCTTAGATAAGGCTCCACGGCTTCGGCAAGTGCTTGGTAGTGACCTCGGATGGCTGCTTGTAGGCGAGCTTCTCGGTCTTCCTCTTCCTCATTATTATGCAGATACTGTAGGTCGCGATCTCGTAGGAACGGCACGGCCGCTACCACGGCGGCTAGCTGGCCTTGGGCATCGTGTAGGCGAATGATTTGTTGTTGTATATCCGGGGAGGCCGCGCCGAGCACATGGATATTGAAGTGCCGCAGTAAAGGCCCGGGCGCATCGAGCATACTAGGCGAATCGTGGTTGCCTCCCACTAGGATTACGTGTCGGCAAGCCGTTTTTTGTAGCTGTGCCAAAAAATGAAAGTACAGTTCTCTCGCTTGGTTGCTAGGGTTGCCAACATCGAAAATATCCCCAGTCACAAGGAGTAAATCCACTGCCTGCGATTCGATCGTTTGGAGTAGCCATTGCAAGGCAAGAGCCTGCTCGGGGATACGGTCTTCGCCATGCAGCCGTTGCCCAAGGTGCCAGTCTGAAGTATGCAGTATCTTCATATCCTGCAAACATAAGTAGTTTGTAGGATATGAAAGGCTAATTGACGCAGACCCAGCTTGTTTTTCCCTCCGACATGGCTGTAAATGATGAATACCCGCTTTGGGAGAAAACAGGAATAGCCTTTTTCAGTAGGAGGTTGTATTTTTTTAGAAAAAATAAATTATACTTTGCGCTTTGTTTTTTTGTTTTTATCTTTAGCCACTATGCAAAAGCAATTTCTTTCTCCTTGTGTACTAGGGTTATGTTGGTTTTTCTTCGGACTGCTGCACAGCCAAAGCGATAGTATTCTTTACACCACGGCTTTTTATTTTGAAGATGCCATTGGGAATAAAGACACCGTGTATGTGAGTGGCTCGCCCTATGTAAATCAGCTTAGTTTGCTGCTACCAGCGGGTTCCATAGTCACCACGGCTCTTTTTGATAGTGTTTTTGAAGTTCGCTTGGCAAGGTACACTGAACTAGTAGGAGTACGGTCTGTTTTTGAAGTGGATTATACTTTCAAGCATCTAGTACATGCTTTCGATTTCTACGAAACCCCCTATTTTTGTGGCCGCTTACCATCTGAGTTTGAATATTATGATTTTGTTATTCATGCCAAACACTTAACCAGTTCGTATGACTTGGGATGCTGCTCTTTTTCAAGAAGGCGGTATTTTTGAGTGTTTTTTGGGTACGGCACTCGCGCAGCCTACAGCTTCGCTCTTTTACGGCTACTAACATTGATATTAGTCAATTACCAAGCGGTTTTTACATCCTACGGCTTATCACCGCTGAGGGGTACTGGGGGGCTAAGACTTTTGTGAAACGCTAGCGACGAACACTTGCGCCATGAGAGGCCCTTGCCCCTGCACGGCGTGCCAGTATGCTTGCGACTAAAGTAAATCGCTACCAAGAACAACAACAGAGCCTCGCTGTGCTGAAGGAATAGTGCTTAAAAGTGAAAAGTGGCTCCTAAGCTAGGCAGAATAGGCAGCTGATTTACGCGGTTGTTGGTAATCCGATCTACGAAAAAGATATTCTGGCGGTTGTAGGCGTTCGTTACACTAGCTACTAGGTCGAGTTCGGTGTATTTGCCGAAGCTGAAAGTGCGTTTGAGGGAAAGATCGAGGCGGTGAAAATCAGCCAAACGACCGCCATTGATTTGCTGCGCGAGTAGCACGGAAATATCGCCGTTATTGGTTAGAATATCGAGGATCACAGGGTTGCTGCCAGCGGTAGGGCTTTCGTAGAAACCTTGAGTTTGGGTAAAGGGGAAGGCCGAACCTAAGTTCCAACGAGCACCAAATTCGTAGGCATTATCGTTACCAAATTTATAAGTAAGTAGAGCGTTTACGTTATGGCGGCGGTCGAAGCTGGTGGGGAATATTTGGTCGCCATCATCCCTATTCACCCAACCTAGTGTGTAGTTGGTGGTAAAGAACAAGCGGCCATAGCGATATTCTACTGAGATATCGCCGCCGTAGGCTTCGCCGGTGAGAGGAACGAAATTAGGGTCGGAAACAAGTAGTTTATTACGGTTCAGATCAATGATTTGGGTGAAATCTTTGAAGTAGCCTTCCAAGTTAATCGACACGTTTTTGCCGAGATCAATTTCTACGCCTGCTACGAGGTGGTTTGCTTTTTGCAGCCGATCTTTGGTGGGGGTGCCGGTGCCGGGTAGGAAGAGCGACTCTTCTGGCCCAGCGAGGAAACCGGTGAAGAAGTTGACAATATCCAAGTCATTTTGGGTACTAATGAGGTTTTGGCTATACTGCCCACCTGCCGCTTTGAAGCGCAGGCGTTCGGTGGCATTATATTTGATACCGAAGCGAGGTTCAAAGGAGGCCGTGCTTTGGCTGGCGTAATATTGAATACGCAGGCCCGGCTCGATGATAAGTTTACCGAATACATGCTTGTATTTGGCGTAGGCGTTGATTTCCGTCGTGAAATTTTTTTGATCGAGGGTGATACCAATGGGGTTCACGAACTCAAAATTGGTATTAAATCCCGTGAAATCGAAACCATAGTTAAGCTGGTTATTTTTACCGAAGTAGGTGAAATTTAACAAGGCCTGGAAATTAGTAATCCCGCTCTGCCGAGGCCCTTGATTGGGTTGTTCGAGAGCAATATCGTAATTGCCAAAGCTGATATTACCGTCGATGACGATATTGGAGCTAGTAGGAACGAGTTTGAAATTAGCACCACCGCCCGTATTTTTCCAATTGAGATTTGCTAGGCCAGGCACGGCAAAATTATCTTCAAAATTGATGGCAAAGAGATCTAAATTAGAGCCATTGCCGCCATTGAAACTTAACTTACCGTAGAAGTCGGTATATTCGTACGGTAGGCCAATATCTTCGGGCCGGAGGTTGTTGGGGTTATCGGTGAGGTTAAAGAAGTTTTCATCTACGGCATAGCTATAGAGCGTCTTGCTCGTTTGATCGATGAGCGATTGCTTGCCCGTGAGCAGATAAGAGATGCTGGTGCCTGTTTCGGGGTTCAGTTTTTTGATAGGCCCTTCTAACAAAACTTTAGCTTGGAAGGGACTTGCACTTACGAGGCCACTGTGGCGCTTCTTGTTACCTTCCTTCGTTTGGATATCCACAATAGCCGAAATACGGCCACCATATTGTGCATTGAAACCACCGGTATAAACATCTACTGAGCGGATCGCCTCAGTTTCAAAAACGGAGAAAAGGCCAATGGAGTGGAAGGGATTATAGATGATCATTCCATCCAGCAAGATCTTGTTTTGCACGGGGCTGCCGCCTCGGATATAAAGCTGGCCGCCTTGGTCTCCGCTGGATACCACCCCGGGCAAAACAGAGAGATATTGCGCAATATCTGGCTCCCCCCCTGTAGAAGGCAAGGAAAGGATATCTGCGCTAGTGACGGTTACTTTTGAAATTTGCACATCAGAGCGAGCCTTTTCCTTTCGAGCACTCACATCTACGGTAGAGAGTTGAATACCTCCCGATTTGAGGGGCAAACGGATAAATTCGATAGCATCTTTTTGGAGCTGCACCTGCACAACCGTAGAGTCATAGCCTAGGTAGGAAGCTAACACGGTATAGCTTCCTTCCGCTAAGTTGCCAAAAGAGAAAAAACCATCCAAGTCCGTAGTGACGCCTCGATCGGTGCCGACGAGTTGCACCGTTCCAAAGCTGATCGGGTCACCTGTTTCACCATCGGAAACGATGCCTCGGATAATGCCATTTTGAGCAAGAATGAAATGACAGACTAGAAAGAAAACGAAGGTGGTGAAAAACTTATTCATCTACAACGGTTGGCCTTAAGCACAGCGAGTACCTCAGGCAAGTGACTTACAAAAGCACAAAGGTACAAAAAGCGCGATAAGCCAATAGGCTTATTTTGTCGGTTGCTTGACGCAGTGTAGCAGAAAGGGGCTCGAGTGATCACCCGAGCCCCTTTCTAGTAGCCGCATAGAGTTGTTCTGTAGCGGCTATTAAGACTGTAAAACACCTGCGCCCTCGCGTTGGAGCAGCGGCTCTTCGCCCGTACAATCAATAATGGTAGAAGGGATATGCCCTCCTGGGCCACCATCGATCACCGCATCTACTAGTTTGCCGTAATCTTGATAAATATCCTCGGCTTCGTTGAAATACTCCAATATTTCGTCATCGTTCTTGAGGCTGGCTGTCAGGATAGGCCGGCCAAGTCCTTCTACGAGTGCTTGCACGATTTTGTTGTCGGGGATACGGACGCCGATGGTTTCCTTGCGGTTCTTTAGAATTTTCGGCGTCTTATGATTCGCTTTGAGGATGAAAGTGAAAGGGCCCGGCAGGTTGTGTTTCATTACGCGGAAGACATCGTTGCTAATCTGAGCAGCATACTCGCTCACTTGGCTAATATCCTTGCAGATGAAGCTGAAGAGTGCCTTGCCTGGGTCCATTTTTCGAATTTGCGCTACGCGCTCTACGGCCTCTTTATTGGTGATGTCGCAGCCGATACCATAGACGGTATCGGTAGGGTAGATGATTATGCCGCCCTCTTCTAGGATAGAGACGCACTTATCGATGAGGCGCTGCTGTGGGTTGTCTGGATTGATATCTAATAGCATAAGCAAGAAGTTTTGTTGTGCGGTCAAGATAGTAGTTTTTATTCGATACTTGCAAGTCTTTACCTAGTATTTATACAAAACTTTTCCGCTTGGTAGAGGCGGCTAATCGCTTTAGTAGTTGCTGAATGATCGTATCTCCATGATCCCTAGTGTTTTCTATAAAGAGGCGGTTGGTTTTCAAACCAGCACAGACCACCCCCGCCATAAAAACACCCGGCAGAGCGGTTTCGAGTGTTTCTTCATCGAATATAGGCAAGCAAGCTTCATGTTCGGTATCAATGGGTAGCCCTAAGCGACGCAGCAACGGATAGTTGGGCTGATAGCCCGTCATGGCCAACACCCAGTCATTAGTTAGTCTTACTTTGCCTTCGGGGGTTTGTAGCGCAACGTGCTTTGGATCAATATGCAGTACTTGGCTCTGGAAGTAGGCCTTGATGCTGCCTTCCTTAATACGGTTTTCTATATTGGGTTTAATCCAATATTTTACATTCGAGTAGATGCCTTCGCCGCGAATAGCCATCGTTACCTTGGCTCCTTTTTGCCAACACTCCAAGGCTGCATCGCAGGCTGAGTTCGCTGCACCCACCACGAGCACCTCTTGGTTCATATAAATGTGCGCATCGTCGTAGTAGTGTTTTACCTTTGGCAAATCTTCGCCGGGCACGCCTAGTAGCCGAGGCGTATCATAAAAACCGGTAGCTACTACAATGTAGGGCGCTTGATACTTACCTTTATCCGTCTGCACGCTATAAGTGCTACCATCGGCTGCCAAGTGCATATTTTCCACCGTCTCATAGAGCCGAATGGAAAGCTGGTAATGCGCTACCAAACGGCGGTAGTACTCTAAAGCCTCTCTTCGCGTCGGCTTGTCGGTATGAGAAATAAAAGGAACATCGCCAATCTCTAGGTTCTTACTTGTACTGAAAAAAGTCATATTCGCCGGAAAGTGATAAACGCTGTTTACGAGCATCCCTTTTTCTAGGATCAAATAGCGCAGGCCCGCCTTGGCGGCATGAATGCCAATATTGATCCCCGTTGGCCCGCCGCCAATGATGAGCAAATCGTAGGTTGCCGTTTCCATGAAGCTGTTTTACTAAGTAACTCACAAGGGTTCACTTAGGTTGTAAATACACGAGAGTCTCCCTATTCTTGATTAGGACAGTGGCTATTCTTGAACAACTCGAATGAGGTACTTTAGGGGGGCTGCGCGGTTTTTTTCTTTTGTTGGCACAAGGTGCAGGGGCAAGTCTTGCTAGGTGGCGCAAAGGCAGGCTTGCGCAGGCGCCCGTGTTCGCTGAGCCGCGCAGCGGCGCAGAGGGTGATTTTGGATACTGAACGCGATTTTATTTTACACCCTTCAAGCAAAAATGCTTATACCCAAACCACCTCGATTCAAGTATAAATGGCTATCGAAGCCTACGCTTACTGATAGTTGGCGACTCGGGCTTCGTTCGCCCACCGCCACGGGTAGCCGCGAAGCCCAACCACTTCGTTTGAAGTATAGTAGTGTAGTTTCAAGTACGGAAAGATATAGTGCGATTACGGGAATACTTATTTATTTTGCTACCTTTAAACAAAATTCGAGCAATATTGTTTGGTCAATTGTGCTAGTGTGCCATGCTAGTGTACTATATGCTAGTGCCTCGTACGAACTAAGTGGTTTTATAGTGGAAAATTAAAACAGCTAATAGAATTTTCCGCGGTTAGCAGTTGGCTATCCGTTAAAACCATCCAGCATCATGCAATTTTTAACACATTTTTTCAGGGTAATGCTGCTGTTAGCCTTACCATTGGGCTTCTTATCAGCCCAAAACGTTATTCTCAATCCTAGTTTTGAGGAGGGAGGCGGAGATGAGTTCGCCAATTGGACAAAAGTGAATGGCGCGGCGTTCCTAACGGCTACTACGGTGGCAGATGAAGTCCGAACGGGTAATCGCGCTTTACGTTCAGCGGGCACTGGTTTTCCCGGCGAGCAATGGCGCGTTCAGCTGATTGCCGACCCAGCCACTACTGTGATAGGCGATTCCTACACCTTCACCATTTGGGCCAAAGCGGCCTCGGCAGGGGCTAACATCCGTTTTTCTACCCAACCGAATGCACTGTATGGCCCTGATACGGAAGTGCCTGCCGATACGTGGACGCAGTTGTCATGGACGTTTACGGCCAACGAAGCAGCCACTAGTATTGTATTAGATCTCGGCCAAACGGACGTCGTTATTTTCTTAGATGATGCCGAAATGATTGGCCCTGAGGTATCGAATAATGCCATTTTGAACCCAAGCTTTGAGGAAGGAACGGGAGACGAATTCACTAATTGGACAAAAGTGAACGGTGCCGAGTTCATGACCGCTACTTCAGCGCCCGACGAAGTGCGCACAGGTAGTCGTGCTTTGCGCTCCGCAGGTACGGGTTTCCCTGGCGAGCAATGGCGTGTGCAGCTAATAGCCGACCCCGTGGCCACTATCATAGGCGATTCTTACACTTTCACCATTTGGGCCAAAGCGGCCTCGGCAGGGGCTAACATCCGTTTTTCTACCC
>DAINNZ010000043.1:0-23914 GCA_036735605.1 Lewinella sp.
GCGCACGCACGCTATGCGCGCGCAAATACAAAATCCGTTTACATATCCTTTATTTATTACTTGAATGCGCGTAGGAAAAAGGGTTTCACTTCCAAACTTTTTAGAGTAAAAAAAGCCAAGCTGTTGGCTTGGCTTTTTTTACTCATACGTTTACTCACTCTAAGTCTGCGACCGTTTCCGTATTAGGCTGCTCATCGGGCAACGCGTTGTTATCTATATTGTGAGCCACGGGAGGCGGCATATCAAAAGGTCTTGGCCCTAGTAGATCGATTAAATCTTTACGGCTCAACACCTCTTTTTCAAGTAGCTTTTTAGCCAATATTTCCGTAGCTTCTCTGTGTTCGATCAATAGGTTTTGTGCTCGTTGGTATTGGCTTTCTACTAGTTCACGAGCTTGCTGATCGATGAGGGCGGCCGTTTCATCACTATATGGTCGTTGGAAGGCATCGCGCCCCATGCTGTAGAAACTTACTTGGCCAACATTATTATTCATACCATAGACGGTGATCATGTCGTAAGCCATCTTAGTAATCTTGTCAAGATCGTTTTGCGCACCCGTACTAATTTTCTGGAAAAAGACTTCTTCGGCGGCTCTTCCTCCGAAGGTCATGCACATTTGGTCTAAAATTTGCTCGGTGCGCGTGATGTATTGTTCTTTAGGCAAATACTGTGCATAGCCGAGGGCTGCGACGCCTCTTGGTACGATGGTTACTTTAACCAAAGGCATAGCATGCTCCAAGTACCAGCCGCAGATGGCGTGGCCTGCTTCGTGGTAAGCGATAATTTCTTTTTCCTCGGGGGAAATTAGCTTGTTTTTCTTTTCTAAGCCACCAATTACCCGATCCAAGGCGTAATTGAAGTCTTCCAATTCCACAAAGGACTTATTACGTCTTGCAGCGATCAAAGCTGCCTCATTACACACGTTGGCGATTTCGGCTCCTGCGAAGCCGGGGGTCATTTCCGCCAAGATATGTGCTTCTAGGTCATCGGCTACCTTGATAGATTTCAGGTGCACTTTGAATATCGCCTCTCTGCCTTTCAAATCTGGGCGATCTATTTCTATTTGCCGGTCAAAACGACCCGGGCGAAGCAGGGCAGAATCTAAGACATCGGGTCGGTTGGTGGCCGCCATGAGAATAACGCCTTTGTCGGTGCTGAAACCATCCATTTCCACGAGCAGCTGGTTGAGCGTGTTTTCCCGCTCGTCGTTGCCGCCTTGCATATTGGCTCGGCCTCTAGCTCTACCTACGGCATCGATCTCATCTATGAAAATGATACAAGGAGCCTTTTCACGAGCCTGTTTAAACAGATCGCGTACGCGGCTTGCACCAACCCCTACGAACATTTCCACAAAGTCGGAGCCTGAGAGTGTAAAGAAAGGCACTCCCGCCTCCCCAGCTACCGCTTTAGCCAGCAAAGTTTTACCCGTTCCTGGAGGGCCCACCAAAAGCACCCCTTTCGGTATTTTACCACCCAAGGCCGTGTATTTTTTAGGGTTTTTGAGGAAATCCACCACCTCCATTACCTCCTCTTTGGCTTCATCTAAACCAGCTACATCTGCAAAAGTGATATTGACCTTGCTGTTTTGATCGAAGAGGGTTGCCTTAGATTTGCCGATATTGAACAACTGGCCACCCGCACCTCCTGCACCACCGCCAATACGGCGCATAATGAAGACCCAAATGGCAATGATAACCAAGAAAGGAAGTACCCAAGACAAAATTCCGCCAACCACATCGGTTCGCTGTACGGAATTTACTTGTATCCTGTCTCGGAAGGCAACACCCAATTCTTCTTGGCTGGCTTCTAAATAAGTATTGAAAGAAGTGGGGTCACTCACCCGTAGGTAGTAGTCGTAGCGGGGGCTACCAAAATCTTGTTTGGTGGCATCCTTGTACTTATCCTCTGCCTTTTTATCTTCCTTAAGATAAATTTCAGCCGTTTCCCTATTAACAAGATCGATACGTGCGATTGCCTCATCCTCCAGAAGCTTGAACAAGCGGCTTCCATCAATCTCGCTGGCCTTTCCACCACCAATACTACTTACTACTACAATGAATAGCAAGAGCGACATGGCCGCGTATAGCCAATAGGACTGAAACTTTGGGCCTTCGGGCTTTTTTTCTTGATTATTGTTATCCATACTTTTATTTCCCTAAATCGGGTAAAGTTTGCTTATTGAGGCAAACGATCTGAAAGGCGATTGGGTTTAGATTTCTTCAAATTCTGTTATGTCTGCATCGCTCCAAAGCTCTTCCAATGCGTAGAACTCTCTAGCTTCTTTATGGAACACATGGATCACTATATCGAAATAGTCTAAACAGACCCATCTAGCTTCCTTGGCGCCTTCCATGTGATTAGGCAGTATGCCGAGCTCGTTTTTTACCCGAAAACTGATTCTTTCAGCAATGGATCTTGCTTGAGTCGTTGATTCCCCTTCACAAACGAAAAAAACATCTGTTGGTGCATCGTGCAGGCGGCGTAAATCTAATTTCACGATTCGTTTACCTTTGATGTCTTGGATGCTATCGACAATTACGTCCATCAAATCTGTGGTGGGCGTACTTTTTTTACTTGGATGAGTAGTGGTATTCAAATTATCACTTTAAATGTTTCCCAATATTAGGTTGTATAGTGCAAAAACTGCACTTTTGTTCAAAGATAAAAAGAAAACACATTGTCTCACGCTAAAGTTGCTCATTTTTTCACAACAATCGACTCTACGAACGCAGAAGCTATGCGGATGCTACGCCAAGCAGAACCGCCAGCCGCCTGGACGAGTGTTCGAGCCGAGTTCCAGACGGCTGGTAGAGGCCAAGCAGGGAACACTTGGTGGGCTTCCGCTGGTGAAAATTTACTTTTTTCTATTATCCTGTTTCCTAATTTAGCGGCCTCCGAAATTTTTTGGCTCACCCAGGCAGCTAGTGTGGGTATTTGTGCTGGCCTCTCCTCCCTATCCAATTTTACCCGATGCCTGAAACCGCTTCCTACCGGCCTTGCTTCCCCCTCGTCTGTGGCTGGGCTGCGGATCAAATGGCCCAACGATATTTACCTAGACGGTAAAAAGATAGGTGGTATGCTGGTGCAAAACAGTTGGCAAGGCCAGCAATTACAATGGTCAATAGTGGGCCTTGGCCTCAATATCAATGCGCTTAACTTTCCCGCAAGCTTAACCGCTAGTGCTACAAGCCTTCGTTTGGCAGCCAGCCAGCAAAGGCTCAATGACGAAGAAACACTCGTTGGCTTGGCTGCTCCCTTTGATCGAGTACTAATTTTTAAGCAGCTGCTCGAAGCTGTAGAAGCTACTTACCAGACCTATCTAGTACCAAAGAATTTTGCAGCTCTCGCCACGGCCTACCATCAACAACTCTACCGCCTTGGAGAAAACCATCCCTATCGACGTATGGAAAATGGTAGTACCTTTACTGCCCGCCTAGAGGGAGTAAATGAGCAGGGTCTTTTGCAACTACTGCATCCAAATGGGCAGCTTGAATTATTCGACCTCAAAAGTATCGCCTTTCTATGAAAGCTGTTATCCTCACTATCGGAGATGAAATCCTCATTGGTCAAGTTACCGATACCAATGCCACTTATATGGCTGCGGCGCTCACTACGCAGGGTATTGAAGTGGTGGAACACCTCAGTGTAGCCGACTCCCAATCGGGTATCCTAGCTGGGCTGAAGCGTGCCCTTGAGCAGGCCGATATAGTCTTGATGACCGGCGGCCTAGGCCCTACTAAAGATGATATCACGAAGAAAGTGTTGGCGGATTATTTTGGCAGCGAACTGGTGTTCCATGAAGAAAGCTGGCAACGTTTGGTTGCTTTGCTAGAAAGATTCGGCCGCGAAGCGAACGATAGCCACCGCGCCCAGTGTTATTTGCCTGCTAATGCTGAAGTTATGACCAATATCATGGGTACTGCTCCCGGCATGCTGTTCCTATACCACAACAAATACATTTTTTCGATGCCTGGTGTACCCTATGAAATGCGCTACCTCACCGACCATGAAGTACTTCCTCGTCTGAAAGCGATGGCTAAGCAAGGGGAGCAACTACTTCGATCAGTCACTTTACTTACGGCAGGAGAAGGGGAGAGCGTGATTGCCGATACAATTGCCGACATAGAAGACGGGCTGCCTTCAAATATGTCAATTGCTTATTTGCCCAACCTCGGCACCGTACGCCTCCGCTTAAGTGCTCGCGGCCAAGATGAAAAAGCACTAACCGCCTCCCTACAAGCCTACCAAGCCCAAATTGAAGCTAAAATAGGCCATTTCGTATTTGGCTACGGCGATAGCAACCTAGCTAAAGCCCTAGGTGAGCGCTTGCTAGCCAAACAACTGCTGATCGGCACGGCTGAAAGCTGTACTGGTGGGCGGATTGCACAGTTACTGACCAATAACCCTGGTTCTAGTGCTTATTTTTCCGGAAGTATTGTTTCTTATAGCAATGCTTTGAAGGAAAATCTGCTAGGCGTCGCTAGCCGCACGCTGGCAGAACATGGTGCCGTGAGTGAGCCTAGCATCCGAGCCATGGTGGCTGGTGGTTTGCAAGCTCTAGGTACCGATTTGGTCATCGCCAGCTCGGGTATTGCAGGACCAGGAGGCGGCAGCCCTGAAAAGCCCGTTGGTACGATATGGATTGCGGTAGGCGATCGAGAGAGAACCGTATGCAAACTACTACGCGCAGGGAAGGAACGTAGCCAGAATATCACTTTCACCGCTCACCAAGCCTTGAATTTGGCGCGCTTGTTTGTAGAAGGAAAGGTGTAGTACACACACTATACGGAGCGTTTCCGTGCCGCGGGCTAACAATCGTGGTGTGGGTCTGTGCCCTTCAGGAGATGTCGTACCCCTTGCTGTAAGAAGGAAAACCCTTGCCCCTGCGTTAGCCAAAAAATAATATTGGCTGATTTTACTCAGCACCTTAGCCGCTCGCTATTTTCATTAGCCTCGTTTAAGTGGGCAGTAATGCGGGGGCAAAGGCAACCTTTTAGCGCAAGTGCTGCACTAAACCGACTTTGAATTTCCCTACAAAGCAGAAGTGATAATTTGCCCGAAGTACCAGACGTAAAATAGTAAAAGTAGCAGCCCTTCCGTGCGCGAGAATTGCCGGTTGTTGCTCATCACCCCTACTAAAATAGTCATCGCTAACATAAGTGGCAAATAAACCGTGAGTATATCGTTCGGGATGGATAGCGGGCCAAAAAACCGAGGGATAGCCATTACCACAAAAGTATTAAATATGTTAGAGCCAATGGCATTGCCCACGGCGATAGAGGCTTTTCCTTTTTTAGCTGCGTTCAAACTCACGGCCACTTCGGGGAGGCTAGTACCTAAGGCCACGGCTGTGAGGGCAATCAATTTAGGCGCAATATCTAGTGCGGCGCTGATATTAGAAATAGAACTAATTACATAGGTAGCTGAAACCGATACAAAGGCGGCGCCTACGGCTAAAAGCAAGTAATCCCTCCAGGTGGCTTTCGGTAAGTCATCTGATTTGGGTTCTCCATTGTCTTGTAAGGAATAGGTGAGAAAAAGCACGATACCGGCCATAAAAATAATGGCTTCAAGGATGGATAAGTCGCCATCCATCACAAAGAACCAAAGTAGAAAAGCAGAACCCCAAAAGAAGGGGATATCCGTGTACCAAAGGTTTGTTTCCAGATCGAGCCCTTTAACCACTGCTGCGCTAAGGCCTAGTACGAGTGCGATATTGGTGATATTGGAGCCTACGACGTTGCCAATCACGATCTCCGATTCACCGCCTAACACAGCTGCAATACTAGTTGCCAGCTCGGGCAAAGAGGTACCAAAAGCCACAATGGTAACGCCGATAATGAAGGGAGAGATGCCAAAAGAAAGGCCAATTCGCTCAGCAGCATCTACAAAACGATCGCTCGCCCAAAGCAACGCAACAATACTAGCCACGAAAATACCAACTTGAATCAAAATTTCCATAGGGCGCAAAGGTAGCCAACTTTTTTTTGCTTCTAAATTATTTTCTGAAAGCCCAATGCGCTACCACTATTTTATTGATCTTTGTGCTATGTTACCAATTGTTTATTTCAATGGTGCCTACCTTCCGCAAGAGGCGGCCAAGCTGGGCATAGCAGACCTATCTATTCTGCGAGGATATGGCGTTTTCGATTATTTCCGTTATGTAGAAGGGCGTCCTCGCTTTCTAATGGATCACCTTGATCGCTTCTTTCACAGTGCTGCGCTCTTAGGGCTTTACGGCTCTATCGATAAAGCTGCGCTTGCAGAAGTAGTGCAGCAGCTCATAGATAGGAATGGGGAAGCTAACGGGGGAATCCGCTTTGTGATGACAGGGGGCTACTCGCCAGATGCCTACGAAATTAGTAGTCCGAACTTGATGGCGATGGCTTACCCCTTTGCGCTACCGGCAGCCGAAATGTTCCAAAAAGGCTGTAACGTACTATTGCATCCTTACGAAAGGCAACTGCCTGGCGCAAAAACGATTGATTACTTAGAGGGCATTCGCATCTTACCCTTATTACGCGAAAAAAAAGCCGACTACCCCCTCTACGTGGATCGAGATGGTTTTGTTAGAGAGAGCGATCGGTCTAATTTTTTCATTGTCAAAGAGGGCTATTTAATCACCCCCAAAGACGATATTCTGCTGGGTATCACGCGTAAACATCTTTTGCTCTTGGCGCAGCAACTGGGCATTCCTACGCTAGAGCGCGCCGTGAGCGTAGAAGAATTACAAACAGCCGATGAAGCCATTATCGCTAGCTCCACCAAGGGCGCTATGCCAATTACACGGGTAGATGGGCAGCCTATTCGAGATGGCCAAGTAGGCCCTTTGACGCAGCAACTCATGGCTGCTTGGCCTGCCTATTATGAGCAAGCCTAAACTTATTGAGCTGTTTAGGCATTTCCGTTAAGGTGTTAGTTGGAGTCTTTAACATCCAAAAATTATGTCGCAGCCAGAGCCGCAAAAAAAGTTCGACCTATCTCTCCTTTGGCGAGTCATTCAGTTGGCTAAGCCTCATCAGCGTGTCTTTTGGCTCACGCTATTCCTAGCGGTTGTGCTGGCTCCCTTAGCCGTAGCACGGCCCCGTTTGATCCAACAAATGGTAGATGAGTATGTGTTCACCAACGATTTAGATGGCCTAACCTTCCTAGCACTACTCATTGGCGGGCTGTTGATACTAGATGTTTTGCTGCGTTATGTGTTTATTTATGCCTCTTCGCTTCTTGGTGAATCCGTCATCCGAGATTTGCGAGTGCGTGTCTTTGGCCATATCAATAGCTTAAAGCTTTCTTATTTTGATAAGACACCCATTGGTACTAGCACAACGCGAACGATCAACGATATACAATCCATCAATTCCGTTTTTTCAGAGGGTCTGATCACTATTTTAGCCGATTTACTATCCATCATTGCGGTCTTAGCGATTATGGTCACCACTTCTTGGCGCTTGACGATCATTTGCCTTACCACAATGCCTTTTTTAATTATTGCCAGCTATTGGTTTAAGGAAGCGGTGAAAAAATCGTACCAACAAGTACGGACGCAAATTCAGCAGATGAACGCTTTTTTACAAGAGCGCATTTCGGGTATGCGAGTTGTGCAAATTTTTGGCGCCGAAGAAAAAACAGCCAACGATTTCCGAACCATCAATAGAGCCTATACCAAGGCGAATATTGACGCCATTCACTACTATGCTGTTTTTTTTCCGGCCGTAGATATTATTTCAGCGGCTTCTCTAGCCTTAATGGTTTGGTGGGGCGCGCAAGATGTAGCAAAGGCAGGCAGTGTAACCTTGGGTGCTTTGGTGGCCTTCCCGATCTACTTAAATATGCTTTTTCGCCCTATCCGGGTGCTAGCTGATAAGTTCAATACCTTACAAATGGGTCTGGTGGCCGCCGAACGCGTTTTCGGCATACTGGATAGAACCGATCAGATTGCCAACACCGGCCAGCAGCTGGTGACTAAGCTGGAAGGAAATATAAAATTCCATAATGTTTGGTTTGCCTATAACGACGAGGAATGGATCTTAAAAAATCTAACTTTCGAGCTGCAACCTGGCGAGACATTAGCCATTGTAGGTAGCACTGGCTCAGGTAAGACAACCATTGTGAATATCATCAACCGTTTCTACGAGTTCCAGCAGGGTAAAATTGAAATGGATGGTATAGACATCCGAGATTATGAACTATTCTCGCTTCGTAGTCGTATCGCGATGGTCTTACAAGATGTATTTTTGTTCGGTGGTAGTGTACATGAAAATATTAGTTTGCGCGATCCCGCCATCAGTAGAGAAAAGGTGGTGGAAGCCGCCAAACTGATTGGTGCCCATAAATTTATTGAAGCACTACCCGGTGGCTACGACTACCAAGTGATGGAAAGAGGGGCTACCCTCAGTATGGGGCAGCGGCAACTTATCTCTTTCGTTCGCGCGCTTGTTTTCGACCCCGATATCCTCATCCTCGATGAAGCAACCAGTAATGTGGATCCCGAAACGGAATCCGTCATCCAGTACGCCATCGAAAAGCTCATTGAAAAGCGCACTAGCATCGTGATTGCTCACCGTTTGAGTACTATTCGCAATGCTAGTAATATCATGGTGCTCAACAAAGGTATCATTCAGGAATTTGGCTCACACGAAACGCTCTTACAAATCGAAGGGGGGCACTACCGCCAATTGTATGAAATGCAATTTGTGGAACAGTTGAGCTAGCAAGTCGATTGTTTTTTCGCTTTGTGGCTGTCGGCGTCGATCGCCCTGTTTAAAGCCCATACGCCCAGCCGGGCATAAATGTCCATCCATACGGACAGGTACGGATTCGTTGCTCTCGCAGGGGCAAGGGCTCAATTGTAGCGCAAGTGTTCCTACGGATAGGCTCACCACTGCGAACGATTTGAACTTAAAAACTGCTTATCAATAGACTTTATGTGCTTCAATAGGGTAATAAGTGCCCCATTTTTTATTGTAAGTATGTATTTTCTGCGTGCTTTCCCCCCCTGCACGCTCTAGCGGATAGCCAGCCATTGCCCAAGCATAGATACTACCATAGAGATTATAGACCTGCTTAAAACCAAGCTTTCTAAGCTTTTGCGCCATGCGTTCACTGCGGTAACCAATGGTACAATAGACTACTAGGGGGCTTTCTTTATCTAGGCCTGCCAACTGCTCCAGCTGTGGTTGGTCATAGCCAATGTGCCATGCTTGAGGCAAGTGGCTCACTTGATATTCTTCCAGCTCTCTTGCATCCAAAAAAATAGGCTTTTGCAACTGCTTTGCTTCTTGCGGGCTGATGGCCACCGCATCGGCTGTTACCATGCTAGCCAACTTCTCATTCAAAGGAGCATAGCTAGTTTGTAGCCGCTCGGGCACAACTTGTTGTTGGCAACCTAGGCCAAGCCAAGCCATTAGACTAGTAAAAAACAAAATAGACCGTATTGAGAATTGCATACCTTATAAACACCGAGCTAAGCCGCTAAGTTTTGTGTATGAATCGTAAAGAATTGCCTTAAACAGCTGAATTAATTTCTAATTGGAGCGGGCCTGCCCCTAAACGATCTGCAATATACCTGCCAGTAGCCGTGAAGGGTAGCAACTGTTCTCGGATGAAGGGGCGCACGGCCGCTGCGGCTGTTTCTGGATAAAGCAAATGCAAGTTGGGGCCTGCATCTAGCGTAAAATACAGTGGTTGTTTGGTTTCAGCACGCCATTGCTGCACAGTTCTAATAGCAAGAATCGTATTAGGCTCTAGCAAAATGTAAGGCGGTTGGGCAGCCATCATTAAAGCATGAAGCGTAAGAGCTTCTGATTCTATGAGAATGCCGAAACGCTCTAAATCGCCAGTACGGAGCACCGAGAGCATTTCTTCACAGCGGCGTTTGGCTTGTTGATAACGCACCGCAGCATAAGGGCTATTATCCATCAGCTCGTGCCCTGCGCTACTGCTCACACTCTTTTCACCACTTGAAATAAGTAAAATGTCGTCGTGAAGGCCACTGAAATTGGCATGTAGGGAATGACCAATGGGGCAGGCATACTCTAAACTGCTTCCCGGTAGCTCACTGATAGGCCCCCAGACAGCTGCTTCCGCAAATACGGAGCGGCAAGCACTTCCAGAACCTAGACGAGCCAAATAGCTTACCTTTTGCCAATATGCTTGTTCGTCCGCTAAGCTACCAAATAAACGCTCCTCTAAACTTACGAGGCAGCACGCTAAAGCTCCCATACCCGAGGCTGAGCTAGCAATACCCGCAGAGTGCGGGAAACTATTGCTCGTTTCTATCCTAAAAGCTAGCTGCTGTAAAAAAGGGTAAATAGGATATAATTTGGCAAAGAAAGCAGCCGTCCGCTTTGAAAAAGCGGCATTTAGCTCCCCATCTAAATATAAAGCAACTGCGTTTTCATCTGTCTCCTGCTCTGTTCGAGCTCGATAATGCAGCGTAGTATCCGTAGCTGCACTATCGAGCGTGAAACTCACAGAGGGATTTCTAGGCAACTGATTACCGTATTTACCCCAGTACTTGACTAGCGCAATATTACTCGGGCAGCGCCACCGAATAGCACCGGAAACTAGTTCCTTACTAACTATTGTAAGGTTAGGGTTGTTGTAGTCAAGTGCCATTTTTAAAAATTAATCTGTATAAAAATAGATTTTTAAATTTTTAATAGCAAATTAATTAATTTGAGCCTGCCTTTTCCTTTGCTCTTCGATCGCGCTGCATCGGATTTTCTCCCCCCCCTCTTTGGCGTTGTTGGAATAGCTCAAACCGATTCATTTCTTGGCGACTAGGAAAGTAGTTGTTGCTAGTATCGGTATCGGCTGTTTCGAGGAAAGGATCTAACACGATTTGGCTTACTTCTTTTTCGAACACAAATACCTTGGTTACTTCTTTGTAGTCTTTTCGCCAAATTTCAGCAGGAATGTGCTTTACTTCACTACTTCCGTCGGTAAAAGTAAATTCTAGAATTATAGGCATCACAAGACCACCAATATTGTCGAAGGCTAATTCGTAGTAGTATTTATTGGCATTCAATACAGCTTTTTCTTCATCGGAAAGGCTACTTAAATAACGCTCGTATTCTTCTTGATCGATGACCGTGGCTTGTAGCGGATCATAGTCCGTATAAAAGTCACGTAGGCTGGTATCTTCCTCGTCGTAGGTTTTTCCGATAGCTTCATTGCGGATACTACTGATATTTCTTGCTGCTTTTTCCTGCGCAGCCCTAGCTATTTCATTTTCCCGCATGGGATCCTTTGTATTAATACGATATGGCTTTACTCCTTTGATAGCAATATCTACGTGGTCGGTAGTAAAAAACCAGCCGCGCCAAAACCAATCTAAATCAACGGCAGAGGCATCCTCCATCGTACGAAAGAAATCGGCTGGAGAAGGATGCTTAAACATCCATCGCTGAGAATAAATTTTGAAAGCATGATCGAATAGCTCACGCCCCATGACCGTTTCTCGTAAAATATTAAGTGCCGTAGCGGGCTTGCCATAGGCATTATTGCCGAACTGCCAAATCGACTCGGAATTGGTCATGATAGGGGAGATGAATTTTTTATCCCCTTTCATGTAATTAACAATTTTGTTAGCGGGGCCTCTGCTACTAGGGTAGTTCCGTTCCCATTGCTGTTCGGTGAGATATTGCAAGAAAGTATTAAGACCTTCATCCATCCATGTCCATTGGCGTTCATCTGAGTTGACGATCATGGGGAAGTAGTTGTGGCCTACCTCATGAATAATTACACCAATCATCCCATACTTCGTACGATCTGAGTAGGTACCATCTTTCTCTGGTCGGCCGAAGTTAAAGCAAATCATGGGATACTCCATACCGATAGCATCTGCATGAATAGACCAAGCCACTGGGTAGGGGTAATTAAAAGTGTAGTGGGTGTACCAACGCAGGGTATGAGCCACCGCTTTAGTGCTATATTGCTCCCAAAGCGGGTTACCTTCCCGTGGATACATCGACATAGCCATCACGACACTTCCGTCATTTTGTTCAACGCCCATGGCATCCCAGATGAATTTGCGCGAGCTAGCGAACCCAAAATCGCGAACATTATCCGCTTTGAATCGCCATGTTTTTGTTTTGCTATCTTTCGTCTTTTCTCTTTCTATGGCTTCTGCTTGAGTCGCTACAATCACTGGATTGATTCTCTCCTTCCGGGCTTGCTCTAGTCGCTGTTGTTGTTCCCTACTGAGCACCTCCTTAGGGTTTTGCAGCGTGCCGGTAGCTGCTACAAGATGATCAGCAGGCACGGTGATAGCTACTTCATAATTGCCAAAAGTGAGCGTAAACTCGCCGTTCCCTAAAAACTGTTTATGCTGCCAGCCTTCATTATCGGTATAGAGTGCCATCCGTGGATAGAACTGAGCGATGGTATAAAGGTAATTATCATCCTCCTCAAAATACTCATAACCAGATCGGCCACCGATCTTCATCCGGTCATTGATGTTATACCACCATTTTATCTTGAAAGATACCTGAGCACCGCTGGCTAGTGGTTGCGGCAGATCGATGCGCATCATCGTTTTTACTACAGTATAAGGAAGGTCTCTACCATTGGCATCCTGCACATAGTCTAGCTTAAAGCCACCATCAAATGAGGGCTCTAAACCAGCAAGTCCTCGTAAAGACATCCGCTCATTGATGCTATTGGTAGCAGTCTTGTAGGTGTCGGAGTCCTTTGCGCGCATATTTTGATCCAACTGTACCCAAAGATATTCTAAGGCATCTGGCGAGTTGTTGTAATAGGTAATCACCTCATCGCCGTAAATCCGCTGGGTATCATCTTCCAAGCGTAGGTTGATCTTATAATCAGCCCGCTGCTGCCAGTATTGATGCCCGGGTGCGCCCGCAGAATTGCGATACACGTTAGGAGTGGGCAACTCATCATAAAGCTGCCGAAACGGATTGCGATTGATATTCTCCGTCTGAGCCATCAAAGTTGTAAAAATGCCTAATAGCAAAAATAGAAAGCAAGTAATATTTTTCATAAGTTGTACAAGTATTGCCAAAGGCTAAAGGTAGTTATTTTATTTAAAAAGGTTGCTGCCGTTCGGTAGGCAGCCAAAAAAAATGCTTAACTCGCAAAAGCAGGTTCCACGTGGAACATTTTAAAACAAGTTCTACCTCCTCAGTAAATAAGTACACAAAGTCGGTATGTTCCACGTGGAACATTTAAGCATACTTTTCTAGTAGCCACTTACGAATAGGTGCGTAGGCAGTACTTACTTCCCGAGCTACTTTTTCTCGGCTAGCCATTTCGGCTAGCCGCTGTGGCACCTCAATGCTATGCCCTAGTACGCGCTCTACATCTGGTTTGAATTTACTCGGGTGTGCTGTTTCTAATATCACTCCGCGTGTATTCGGATGTTTTGCTTGATAAGCGACTAAGGCTAAGTAGCCGACCGCTCCATGTGGGTCTATGACATAGTTGTATTGGGCTTCGACTAATCGCATAGCTTCTTCCGTTTGTACATCATCAAAGGCATAGCCAGTAATAAGGCTCGACATGGCCTCCCATGTAGCAGGCTGCAAAGGATTTAAACCGTTCACTTGGCCATACAAATTAAGCATTCGAGCAAAGTTGCTAGGGTTGCCTACATCCATTGCATTAGACAGGGTAGGAACTGAAGGGCGAGGTACATAATCTCCCGTTTGAAGGTACTTTGGCACAATGTCGTTTTGGTTCGTAGCAGCAATAAAATGCTGGACAGGTAAGCCCATCTTGTGTGCGATCAAACCCGCTGTGAGGTTACCAAAGTTACCAGAGGGGACGCAGAAAACCAAGGGGTCGCCGGTTACTCCTAATTGCCGAACTGCTTCAAAATAATAGAAGGTTTGTGGTATTAAGCGGGATATATTGATACTATTAGCTGAACTGAGCCGTATCTGCGCTCGAAGTTCCTCATCTAAGAAGGCTTGCTTCACAATGGCTTGGCAATCATCGAAAGTGCCCTCCACCTCCAAAGCTTTTATATTATGTCCTAAGGTGGTTAGTTGCTTTTCTTGCAATAGAGAAACTTTTCCCTTCGGATACAAAATAACCACCTCGATGCCTGGCGTCTGATAAAAACCAGCTGCTACCGCTCCGCCTGTATCGCCGGAGGTGGCAACTAAAATCACCAATTGCTTTTCTTTTCCTTGGTTGAAATGACCCATGAGGCGCGACATAAACCTAGCACCAAAATCTTTAAACGCCAAGGAGGGGCCATGAAATAGCTCTAACACATAACGCTGTGCATCGAGCTTTACCACTGGGGCTGGAAAGTCAATCGCTTCCTGCACAATAGTTAAAAGATCCTCCTCCGAGATGGAGCCGGCTAGTAGTTTTCGACTCACTTCAAAGCCAATTTCAGCCATGCTCAACTGGGGGAGGGCTTCGAAGAAATCGGCTCCTAAGGGCGTAATTTCCTTGGGCATATACAGCCCATTATCGGCTGGCAAGCCTCTGAAAAGTGCCTCCTCTAAATCGGCTACTAACTCAGGATTGTTGGTACTATAAAAATTCATTCGCTTAAATTTAGTGGCAGCTTATTGAATAGATGCTGCCTGCTTCTGTTATTGGGCTGCCATTCTTGTCTTGCGCTACAAAGCTGCCTTTGCCCCTGCACTTGTTGCCAACTAAATTCATAGAACGAAATTAAGTAAGCAGACGGACGACGGGTGAGGGAGCGAGGACGAGCCTTCAACCATCTAATGCCACCGTAACACCAGAAAGCTCTGGTGAAAAAAGCTAGGTACGGCTCAGTATCTTCACCCCTTCTTTATTGATAGGGGAAATATACAACTGGCTTTCGATGCCCCGCTTAGCGAAGGCAGCCTGCATGGCTTGGCCTGCCGACTGTGCGAGATAACCCGAATCGCATAAACAAAACATGCTGGGGCCAGCCCCGCTTATACCGCAGCCAAGCGCACCACTTGCCAAGGCAGCCTGCTGCACTTCGTCAAATCCTTGAATTAGTTGCTTCCGCTGTGGCTCAATGATAACATCTTTCAAACTGCGGCTTAAGAGAAGCAGATCATTCGTGAACAAAGCTGTGATGAAGGTAGAAAGATTACCAAGCTGCTCGATCGCCAGTTCTAACGACACATGATCGCTCAATACAGCTCTTGCATCTTTCGTTAAAATCTCAATTTCGGGGTGCACCACCACTACTTGTAGAGCCTCAGGTACAGGCAGCTGGTGAATATCCAAAGAGGTATTAGAACGGATCAATACGATGCCCCCCACTAGCGAAGGAGCCACATTGTCGGCATGAAAGGCTCCATCTGCTTTTTGCTCGCCTTCTACTGCAAAGTAGAGTAGGGATGCCCGACTGAGTGGTGCGCCTAATAATTCATTAACGGCTACTACCGCACCTGCGGCACTAGCTGCACTGGAACCTAAGCCACTACCAAAGGGCATCTTTTTATGGATTTCTAGCTCAATCCCTAGGTCTTGTTGTCCAAGATGCTCCAGCAAACGATAAGCCGCATAACCAGCTGTGTTCTCCTGCACATCATAGGGCAATTGCTTATCGCCCGTGCCCGTGATACTCGTAATCTTTAGACCTTTGAGACTCGGGTTTCTCCTAGCCACGATCTCATCGCCAGGCCGGTTGATAGCAAAGCCGAGAATATCGAATCCGACGCTCACATTCGCCACCGTGGCGGGTGCAAAAACAGTAACTGATTGGTACATATACTTAGCTTAGGGCGTTTCCAATTTTAATAATCTCGGCAAAGATACCAGCGGCGGTTACTTCAGCTCCTGCTCCAGGGCCTCTTACCACAAGTGGCCGATCACGATAACGCGCCGTCGTAAACACGATCATATTATCACTACCATACAAATGATAAAAAGGATTTTCAGCACCCACGGCTTGCAGGCCAACACTAGCTTGATCTCCTTCCAAACTAGCGATCATTCGAAGCCGTTTCCCGTCCTGCTCAGCGGCTAGCCGAAGCTGTTCAAAATGAGCTGCCTCCATAGCCAGGCTTTCGTGTACGGCGGCAATACTATCGGCTGCAAGCGTAGCAGCAGGCAAGAAAGAATGCACTACCACATCCTCCGCTTCTAAGGCATAGCCTGCCTCTCGGCTAAGGATGAGAATCTTGCGCTTCACGTCCTTGCCAGAAAGATCAATACGCGGATCGGGCTCGGTGAAACCTCTCTGCCCAGCCTCTGCTACTACCTCATGGAAGGGGCGGCTACCATCAAAGCTATTGAAAATAAAACTCAAGGAGCCACTCAAGACCCCTTCAATTTTAAGTATCTCGTCTCCGCTGTCGATCAAATCGCGCAAGGTGGAAATTACAGGTAAGCCCGCCCCTACGTTCGTCTCGTATTGGAACTGCACACCTCTTTTATTCGCAATCTTCTGTAAACGCTGGTATTGCAAATAGCTAGAAGAAGTGGCAATCTTATTAGGCGTTGAGATACTGATGCTCTCGTCGAGGATCGCCTCATAGAAAGAAGCTACCTCGCCATTGGCCGTGTTATCTACGAAGATGGTGTTGCTTAAATTCATATCACGCATCCGACCAATGAAGACCGGCAAATCTGCATTTAGCTCAGATGTTGCTAGTGCTTCCTGCCAGTTTTCGAGCTTAATGCCATTCTCATCGAAGCGCATTTTCCGGCTATTCCCTATACCGACTACCTTGATTTCAAGGCCGCGCTTTTTGCGCAGATAAGGGTTCTGTTCCAGTATCTGCTGCATCAAGGTACTGCCAATCATACCTACACCTACTATGAATAGATGTAGCGTCTTGACATCAGAAAGGAAGAAAGCTTCGTGTAGTGCATTGAGTGCTTTGTTTTCGTTTTCACGATTGATTACCACCGACACATTCAGCTCGCTAGAGCCTTGTGCGATAGCCACAGCATTGATACCATTACGGCCTAAGGCCTGAAACAAGCGCCCCGAAATCCCCGGTTGATAACGCATATTCTCCCCAATGATTGCTACCACGCTCAGGTCATTCTCTACCTTCACCGCATCTACAATGCCTCGCTGCATCTCGTAAGCAAACTCATCACTCACGCGGCGAGCCGCTCGGTTAGCTTCTTCTGGTTTCACGGCAAAGCTAATAGAATGCTCACTAGAGCCTTGGGTGATTAAAATAACGTTAATGTCTGCAGCAGCCATAGCGTTGAATAGTCGGGCAGCAATACCTGGCACACCAAAAAGGCCACTGCCCGACAAGGTCAATAGGGCAACCCCATTGATAGAGCTGATCCCTCTCACGGCACCTCCTTCTCGGCTTCCTTCTGTACTCACCTTCGTACCGACAAAATTCGGATTGAAGGTATTTTTAATATAGAGCGGAATCTGTAGCTGCATAGCGGGTAGCAGCGTAGGTGGATAAATGACTTTAGCACCGAAATGCGACATTTCCATTGCCTCGGCATAGGTCATGATGGGAATTGTGAAAGCCTTCTTTACACGTCTAGGGTCGGCCGTCAGCACACCATCTACATCCGTCCATATCTCAATAGCATCCGCTTTTAACCCAGCCCCCAATAGGGAGGCCGTGTAGTCGGAGCCTCCTCTGCCCAGTGTGGTGGTTAGTCCTCCTTTAGCCGAACCTATAAAACCCGTGACAATCTGTACTTTCGGATGCTCCGCATAATGTGCCTGTATTTTCCGATACGTAAGCTCAAAGTCCACCTTAGCTGCACCAAAATTCCTATCCGTTTTAATAATTTTCCTGGCATCTAGATACTCAGCGGGAATGCCTGCCGCATTCAGTGTTTGAGAAATGATATAAGCACTAGATCGCTCGCCAAAACTGAGCACATAGTCCATACTCCGCAAAGAAGCCTCTCTGACTAGGAAGATACCATATAATAGATTTTTCAGCACCTCGTGGCTCTGCTTCATCTTTTGTGCCGTATCTTCTCGCAAGGGCCCCTCGGGCAGTAATGCCTCAATGGCTTGCTGGTGGCGCTCCGTAAAGGCTTGGAAGATTTCGCCGTAGCGATCGTCGCCTACCTCTGCCAATTTACTCATTTCGATGAGGCTGTCTGTTACACCACCAAAGGCAGAAAAGACTACCGTGAAATGGTCGCCAGCGGCGTAATAGTTCTTCAGGATTTGTACTAAACCGAGAATACGTTCTGGCTTACCGACCGAGGAACCGCCAAATTTTAGAACTTTCATAATTTGCTAATATACTTACAACAAAGTGGTTTGAGCCAAACCCAAACTACGAACCATATAAGAGCTAAGCTAACCAACTGGTATTGTGCTTGGCTACCTCTACCTATTGTTCCCTCTCTTACCGCGCCAATAATTAAGTCGTTTTGGCTGGCGCAGGGGCAAGTGTAAACAGCTAAGCGCAAGACGGCTACATCAATACACCTTAGAAGGGAAGCCTTCTCCTTTTGGAAAATAAAGCTGCAAGTTACAGCTGTCGAATGGTAAACACCTAGCGATTTGGTAGTTTCAAAATAATTGTCGTACATTTGAATATACAATGTATATACCTATGATTTTACGACTCAACAAATGGGGCAATAGCCTAGGATTACGCATCCCCAGCCAGCTAGCAGCTAAGTATAAACTAGTGGACGGTATTTCCGTACTAGTAGAACCTTTAGAGGAAGGTTTACTCATCAAGCCAATTAAACAACCACTCAGTTTAGAATACTTGATAGCAGGCTTAACTCCTGAAAAGCAACACCCCGATTACTTTGAAAAATTCTAGTTAATGGCTCGCTATATCCCTCATCAAAAAGACATCATTAGCCTGCGGCTTCCTAGCGGCAGCGGCGGTATATTGGAGGAAGATCAGTTATTCTTAGTGCTAAGTGCCACGGCCTATAATAAAGCCGGCAAGTGCTTGCTTTGCCCGATTAGTCCGCTATCCAACGACCTACGAACAGAAGTGCGCTTACCGGTAAATCAAAAAACAAAAGGGGTCATTGTAGCGGATCAATGCCGCAGCTTAGACTGGCAGCTACGGTGGCCTAAGAAAGTTGATCAACTAACCGACAATGCTATTTTCCGGCGGGCAACGGCCACACTACAAGTACTAATGGAACTCCCTCAATAAGCTTAGCGCCCAATCTTCCAAGCGGCGCATTTCGGCAGTCTCTGTAGGGCTTTTATCCCCTTGGCCGCACAAATGAAGCACGCCATGTATCATAACACGACAGAGCTCTTCCTGATAGGCAACTTGAAGGTCATTAGCATTATCAGCCACCCTTTCTGTACTGATAAAAATATCCCCACTCACAATGGGTGCTTCTTCCATCGGGAAAGTGATGATATCTGTCAGCGTATCGTGCTGTAGGTATTCTTGGTTGAGTTGTAAGAGATAATCATCCCCGCAAAAAATATAATTCAGCGTCCCTAGCTGGCCACTTCGCTGGCGGATGACAGCTGCTATCCAAGCGGGTAATTTAACCGCTAATTCGGGTGAAAGATCTTGGCCACCTTCTTCGGTGAAGAAGTCGATCGTGGCCTCTTCGTCTGGAAGAAAAGGCGTCATTCGTTGGATTAAATAGCAAACTGCATTTTAACGGTAGAGCCACCGTTCATGAATTCCATTTTTTCGCAAAGCTGGGTCATCAAGAAGACACCTCGGCCGCCGCATTCACAGATACGTTCACTGCAAGTAGGGTCTGGTAGTTTGCGCGGATCAAATCCTTGCCCTTGGTCGCTTACTTGTACACAAATTTTATTGTTATTTACCTGCAAGGAGAGCTTCACTTTCTTCTTAACATCCAGTTGGTTACCATGTATGATGGCATTGTTAACCGCTTCGGTGAGGCTAAGTAGTAAATCACCATGTGTTGCTTCGCTAAGTGCTAGCGACTTAGCTAATTGATCTACCAAGTCGGTGACCCTAGCTATACAAGATGGATCTGATTGTAGCGTAAGTGCTATGGTTTGGCTTTTTGAAAAAGCAACGTTTGGAGTGGCAGACAAATTGGTAGCGTTTCGTTCGACAAAAAATATATGCAATGCCTCGGCACCTGCATTACAGCAACCAGACTATATGGAAATGGCAAAAAACTGAACACCTCCATATATTCCGTAGGTTTAACATTCTCTGTTGGTACTTAGTTTAACAAAGTACTAACATTCAGTATTTTAAGACGCTCTCAAATGGTTGGGGTGTACTTTCAATGCTTTCTAGGCGGGCACTCAGTTAGCAGTTGACTGCTTTCTAATTATTCAGCCGACCTACTAAGCAATAGGGATAGCTAAACTTTGGGTGGATGAAAATATACACACTTTGATCCCCCTCTTTCAATCCTGCTACAAGTATAAAGGAATAAATCGAGAAAAGCAAGTTTTTGGAAGGATTTATTTGCCTTGCAGCGATTGGAAGTATTCATTGACAAGGCCTTGGAAGTAGGGTTTCAACTCAGGGCTAACTCTTTTGAACATATCCACTTCGGCTTCGCGCTGCCGGATATATTCTTGCAAGTTGGGAGGGAGCTCCTTTTTACGTTGTTGAGCGGCTTCAGACTGGCGCTGCTCATCCATCTTTTGTTGGCGTTCTGCTTTTTCGTGTTCGAGCATACGGCTGAGTATCTCTTGTTGCCGCTGAATCATTTCGTTCGTAAGGCGTTTGTTAACCAAATCTTCTTCGGCCTTATCCATTTCATCGATGAGTTCTTGAAGGCGCGGGTCTGTTCCTTTACCACCTTGCTGCAGCTCTTGCTGTTTTTGCTGAAGTGCTTTACGCAAGGCCGCTTGGCGAGCCGCCATCTCAGCATATTCCTTGCTAGATGGGCCATTCCCTTCTTGCATACCTTTCTTCATATTTTCGAGTGCTTGGTTAAGGCTTTGTTGGGCTTTACTACCTGGGTTGCTGCTAGGCTTATTGCCTTTACCACCTTTACCTTCGCCGGGGTTTTCGCACTGTTGATCGCCTGGCATACCACCAGCCATTTGCTGTTGTGCCTGTTCCATGCTTTCACTAAGCATCAATGCCAAATCGTTCAGCCCCGTCATAGCCTTTTGCTGATTCACAGCTGCTTGTGGCTGGCGGCGCTCTTCTAGTTCATCTACGGAAACTTTGAGGTTGCTCTTAATATCTTGCACTTTTTCCATCACGAACGACTCGATATTGAGGTTTCGCTTTGCTAGCGCATAGAGAGAATCTTCTACCATCCGAAAATCGCCGTTGAGCTTAAACTGTGACTGTACAAGCTCTACATAACGAGGTGTATTAATAGTGGCTTGATTAAAATTATTCATTAAATCCTCTTGATCAAAGCTCAGTGCCACCACATTTTCTAGCAACTGCCGAATAGCTTTTAGGTCTTCGGCAGCTTGATCTGCTTCGGCTTGCATCATGGCACTCGACATACTCTGTGCCATACTCTTCATTTTCTGGGCGGCACTTTTCTGGCTTTGGCTAGACTTTTGCTGTTCGCCTTTTTCCATGTCCTCTTGGCTCTTCTCCATGTCCTCTTCAATACTTTCTTGCATTTCTTCTTGCGGATCTAGGGGCATGGATTTTTCCAAGTCGTCGTTCATTTCCTGAATTTTCTCCATTTGTTCTTGCACTTCATCGAACTTCTCTTGCAGCTTCTCCTGCTTTTCTTGTAGTTCTTCTTTTGGTGCTTCTTCTTTAGCTGTTTCGTCTGCAAGTTTTTCTTGCTCCTCGGCTAGTTCTTCTAACTTATCGATGGTTTCTTGCACTTCTTTCTCTAGCTCAAGCTGCTTAAAGAGTTCCAGCATACGATCGAGTTCTTTTTCCATATCCTCATCGTTCATTTGCATCTCCTCCATCTTCTTGAGTGCGTCTTCTTTGTTGAGTTCCTCCATCAGCTTCTGAATATCCTCCATCAGTTGCTGCATCTTCTCATCCAATGCTTCTTCGAACAGCTTTTCGAGTTGCTCTTGTTTTTCGAGTATTTTTTCGTCTTGCGGCCCTGTCTTTTGCTGGTTTTCCATATTTTCTTGGTAGGCCTGCTGCACTTGTTCGATTTGCTTTTGGATTTCTTCCTGGCGTTGCATCAGTTTTTCGGCTTCCTTTTGAAGCTTCCAGTCCATATCTTTTTCTTGTAACATACGTTCCCGCAGCTTCTCCGTGTCTTCTTGTAGCTCGCGGGTATCCTTGATCGCTTTTTCGAGCTCTTTTTTAATTTTCTCCTCGTTATCTTGTATTTTATCTTTAAGCTCTTCCACGGTGGGCAGTTGTAAGGCCATCATGTTTGTGCGGGCGCTTTTGGCACCATTCACGCCATCGTTATCAAAAACCTCAAAGTAGTATCGCACTTCATCACCTGGTTGAAGAGCGGCTGTCTCGGTTAGATCCCACACATAATCATAGCGCGTTTGTTTAGCATTTGGTTGTTGTATGGCTTGTATCACTGCTTCCTCTTCTGCACCAGACGCGGCACGAGTAATTTGATATACAAAGTTGAGCTTAGTTAGGCCGTAATCGTCGCTAGCTTCCCCAATAAAAAATAGCAAATTCGTATCCGTACTATCCTGAAAGCTTTCCACTCTGATCTGTGGGTGTAAATCGGGAATGACCGAAAGGTTGTAGCTAATAGAATCGGCCTCCGGTAGAAGATCGTTGCTCACAAAAAGGCGATAGGATTCACTTTGTAGTGCCCTTTTCTTGTAAGTAAAAAGGTCATTGCTAAACCGACGAATCTCGCTGCGCTCCTCTTCTCCTGTAAACCGAACCGCTAGTTTATCCGTATGCAGCGTATTGAATACCCATTCGATCTGCGTACCTACTGGTACATTGAGATCACCAATACTGCTGAGTGTTTCATCTTTTCTCCCCAAGTAAGCGGGATAGTCGAGCTTTACCTCAAAGGCCGTAATATTTGGCTTAGGTAAAACCTGTAGTTCGTAGTCTTTGCTATTGATATCACCTGCTACTAATTTAAAAGGCAGATCGTCTTGGACATTACTGAACTTATAGCTAAAGGTATTCGGGCTATCTTTTTGGAGGCGGTAGCGATAGTTAGCTACCTCTATAAAAGCTTCATTTGGCAATAAATCACCTTCCACTTTTACCTCTAAAAGGTAGTCGCCAAACTGCACTACCTGCAGCTTTTCGGCCTCCTCTATTACGAAACGGAAGGGCGCTGGCCGCTCAAAGTCTTGGTTGTTATTGATCAAGCGGCGCGTGCTATCGCTAATTAGGCTAGGAGCCGCTAGCAAAATCAGCAGCAAAGCAGCCAAAGGAGGTAGGGTATATTTTAAGTACTTGCGGTTTTGGCTCAGGTCAATAGCCGCCCGGAAAGGCACCGGACTAATTTCCGCTGATTTCTGATTGATGCTTGCCTCAATTAAAGAAGCATCCGCCATACTACTACTCTGCTTGTGAAGTTGTAGAATATTAAGCAGCTTATCTTGCACATCCCCGAAGTGATCGCCAATAATTGTAGCTGCTTTCTCGTGGCTAATGACCTGCCCCAAGCGGAAGTAGCGCGCCAAAGGTAAGATGACCCAAGCCCCTAAGCCTAACAAGCTAGCTCCTAAAAAGGAGAACCATAGCAATTTGCGCATGCCTTTATCAAAATAGAAGTAGTATTCCGCCAAGCTAATTGCCAGAAACAACAACAAAATAGCCCCTAAACTATATAGCAGCCCACGGATCAGTTGATTAACGTAGAACTTGCGGATAAAGCTATCCAATTTCTGGATAAGAAGATCGTAGTTAGATATACTAGACATAAAAAATATTCTTGGGGTCAAAACAAAGAAAAAGCTTAGGCAAAAATACGGAAAAAAAAGGGCGTTTCACAAAATTTTAGATGAACAGCCATTCCAGCTGTCTATCCAGCCTATCACACTACCTATTGAGGCTTTGCTGCCTACGCAGAACAGCTTACTAACGAATAAGTTAGCAGCTTAGTTGTCTTGCGCTACAAAGCAACCCTTGCCCCTGCATTTATGCCCGCCTGCCCGTACTGGGTACTGGGCCTGGGCGAG
>DAINNZ010000044.1:0-13301 GCA_036735605.1 Lewinella sp.
CCTTCAATTCTTTGATGAGGGCTGCAAAGGTCGCTTTTTTTGCTGGAATTTGCAAGCTTAGGCGCCGATACATTTTTATAGCTCGCTCATATTGCCCTTGTTTAACGAGTAAAGCTGCTAAGGTTTCGCTCACCGCTTCTTCCGATTCACTAACGCTTTGCCGAGCTTTGAAAGCCATCTGATCGGGCTGCTGTGTATTTTTCAAAGCGGCTAGCTGCCGGTTTTTATGTGCCGCTAACCGCTGCGGCAAACTAGCTGCTACCGCATGGAGGCCACTAGGCAACAACTCGCTAACCGCTAGCGGGCTTGGTGGCTCAATAGGCTGCCTATCGCTAGGGTGGAACATTGCCCCCACTAGTTCGCTCAAAGCTACAGCGGTGAGCAGGATTCTTTGATCCGCACTAAATTTGAGTAGGCTAATGGGCTCAAACTCTATAACCTTTCCAACCGAGATACTTTGCGGCTCTTCTGGCTCACCTAGTGCCGAAAGGGCTTCCGCTAAGGCGCTTTCTTCCTCCAATTCACTAGTCGCTGCTAGGTAGTCCATCGTAGCTTGCCCCGAAAGCACCAGCGGCAAACTGCTTGCTTCGCTAGAGAGGCTCTTATTGTGCGCTTCCGAAACAGTAGAAGCTGTATTATTAGAAGGTGCTAGATCGAGCGACGCTAAAGTCATATCCTCTAGGGTTTGCAGTTCCAGCTTTTCTTGTGGTAGTTGCAGGCCATCTAGCCCGTTGCGCTCCAATTCCTGAAGCGTCTCAAAGAGAAAGGCTCTGTCGAAAGTTCTAGCCGCCGCTTGCTGTAGTATTTCTGCTGCTCTCGGATGGTTTTCCATCTTCGCTTTCAACAGCAACAATAACCGTAAATTAGCTGCATAAGGGTAGGCCAACACCAAGCCCTGTAGCTCGGTGAGCGATAGTTGGTAGAGCTTGGCAGGCTGCTCTAAATATTCGCTGAAGGTCTGACGGTTCATAATTTCGGCCACAAGATACAAACTATAATACAATCCAACTACTCCCCGCTTAACTCCTGCTTCCCTAAGCCAGTTGCGTAGCCACTTGGTAGCTAAATTACTAGGATTGATCGAAAAAATGAAGCCGCTACAACTTACTAGCCCTACTTTAGTATCTAAATTCAAGCATGATGTGTAACCAAACTTCCCATGGTGTTCGCACCAACTTATCCCCAAAAGCTACTTTCTACAAAAAACTGCGGGGCTACCTAGGCGCGCTCGCCACTATTTTTGCCCTCGCTTTGTTGGTAGATGATGGTTTTTTTGATATCTTTCGCCTCGTAGCAGCTATAGGGGGTATTTCCCTGGGCTTGCGCTTCGTAAAACTCAACGGACTACCGGGCACTAAAGGCTGGCTGAGCGATGATTGGTTCGATTGGATCCAAGCTCGCTATCCACCTACCGCCGCCGAAGCTCCCGGCTCCAAAACAGGGGAGGATTACGATCCCTTATGGAAAGATAAAGACCTCGTTTAAATGAGCAGAAAAAGAAAAGACCAACCTCAAACAATAGCGAAAAGAAAACTCCGCTTTTTCAAACACCTGCGCACCTACCTCGCCATGAGTATCTTCTTTGTGCTGCTCAATATCGTAGGTGGCTCTAACCATTTTTGGGCCATCTACCCTATCCTTGGCTGGGGTTTGGGTGTCGGTATGGAATACCTTTCCCTCTTTGGCCCCTTAAAAGATAACGACGATAGCCTACAAGATGCGCTGGATTACGATCCCCTCGATCTCGATTCCTTCCCTAGCAAAACAAAGGAATCGCCGCCTGCCCCTAACCAACCTTCCTACCGCGAAGAAGACTTAATTTGATACCGTCACCACAGTAGCTTTACTCCAGTCGGCACCAAGGCTACGGCCTACCCGCAGCTGAATTTGATCGCCCGCCACCACTGGCAGTGGCTCTTCGTAGAGCCTCTCTGCACCTCCATTGAGCTGATAATAGATAGGCGAACCAGGGAACTCACTCCTAGCTAGCAGCTGCCCCTGCTCTATTATAGCACCAGGAGGTGCCAACCGATACCCCACTCCTTTCTCTCCTTGATAACGATCTAGTAAAGGCAAAGAATGGTGCCCCAAACGAGCTGCAAAATTCGCCCAATCAGCCGCCATCGCAGCCTCTCTTTCAATAGGGTCTTCTAGGCTTTCCCATACTGCTGCACCCGACCAAGCGCGCTCCGCTAAGCCTAGTAGCTTCGGAAAAAGGTAGTAGTCGATCTGCTCGTCCTGTGTAACGGTCTCCGACCATAGTTGCCCTTGCAGGCCCTTAATATTCCCCTTAGCCTTCTCGTGTAGCGGGGTGGTAAGCTGCCGCATCTCCCCCTCACTAGGACTAGGGGCATACCACAACGGCGGCATCGTTCGAACAGCATCGTAAGGCGCAAAGGCCCAGCTTCGATAGGTATCCACAAAGCCGCCCCACATAAAACCTGGCTCACTAGGGTCGTTGGTGTAGGCCATATCGAAGTAAAAGTTATTGACGTTACAGATCACCACCTCATACCCTGCATTGGCCAATTCGTAGGCCAAGGTGACGTTCTTACCTAAACTGTTCCAAACATAGGGCAATAAGTCTTCCTTATTCCGTTTCGTATCTACTACATAGCGGTACTGCCCTTTTTCATCCGGCTTGCGTTCCATCGCTATTTCCTCCCAACCCGCCGTGCGAATACCTCGCTTGTCTAGGATGGCTTTGAAGTTGTTGCGAAAGTGATCGCTAAGTAGATTTTTGATCTCATCTGGCTCCACATTGGCTTGGCCTTTTGCTGCTAGCCATGCTTTGCAAGCAGGCGAGCCAAGCCAAACGCCGTTCGCTACCTCATCCCCGCCTATGTGAAGATACCGCAGTGGTAAGTCAGCAACTTCATGCATTTGCTGTATTTCGTCCACCACTTTTTCCAAAAAACGATAGGTGCTCGGCTGGCAAACAGCAATGGTATTATCAGGGTAGTCTTGTATGGAGTTGTAGCGGCTTTCATCGCTAGCTTCGCTTAAAGCATATTGCTCATCGCCCGTTTGCCTAGCATAGGCTTCCATCGCTTTGATGGCGGCTCTGGCGTGCCCCGGTAGGTCTATCTCCGGAATTACCTCGATCGATCGCGCTCGTGCATAGCGTAGTATCGCTATATAGTCTTCTCGGCTGTAGTAGCAACTGCCTGCGCTTCGATCCACAAAAGGGCCACTCCCATAAGCTGGTTGCAAATGATCGTGTTCGTCTAAAGTATAGCCTCGGCGAGCACCAAGCTCGGTTAAGGCGGCTAAGCCCGGTATCGCCAAACGCCAGCCTTCGTCGTCCGTTAAATGGAAATGAAAGGTATTGAGCTTGAAGAGTGCCATTAAATCTAACAACTGCATCACCGCTTCCTTCGACTGAAAATTACGCCCCACATCCAACATTTGCCCTCGGTAAGCAAAGCGCGGCGCATCCACCACCTCGGCCAATGGTAACACTAAGCTATCTCCTTCTTGGCGCAAGGATTGTAATACCGTCGCTAAACCATATAACATACCAGCGCGACTGCTAGCAGAAACTACGGTTTCCAACGGTTCCTTATATAGGATGCGATAGCCCTCTTCAGGGATAGCCTGATCGTAGGCTAGGGTCACATGCGGCTGCTGTGGCTTTTCTTCCGCGTGCTGCACAAGCTGCGTTTGGTAAAAACCGCTTAGCCATTCTCCAAAAACGGCCACCGCATCCTCCCACCTCGCATCGCGGCACCAAAGATGCAGGCTCGGCTTCGCAGCTTTCATATCCACTAGCGCCATTCCTTTTTCTTGTAGCCGGGCTAACGCGGGGGCAGGACTTACCGGTTGGCGCAAGACCATCGGCGGCGGCTCCGCAGCGTAGCGGGCATAGAGCGAAGCCGCATCGTCATATAAGCGGGTACTAGTCATTGGGTGGCTACCAAAAACAGCCGCCTTCGTCATCGGTAGCTGCTGCCAAGATACGGGCTTAGCTTGGCCGCCTTGTACTAGAAAAAAACCGCGCGGTGCCATCCCCGCTTTCAAAATAGCCCCCGTCGCGCGGTAAGGGATGCTGTCTATTTGCCCAGCACGGGGCACTGCCACGCCGGCCTTCGGGCTCAGTTGCCAATATTCTCCCTTTAAATGCTTGATTTCATAGCCCTCCGCCAAGCTTTCGATACTACCTAAGAAAGCGTTGAAGTGCAAAGCCCAATCGCCCTTGAAGCTGTCGGATCGGTTGTCTAATATAAAAAAAGCCTCATAGGCTTGGCCGCTATCGGTGAAATGGTTGGCGTGTAAGCCCCAACGAACTAGTGGCTCCGCACGAGCTGTCTGTTCAACCGATTCGGGCGCACAACGAAGCATAAGCAGTGAAAGCAGTAAGAAAAAGCAGTAATTCTTTAGCATAATCGGAAATTGATCAGCCACCCACAAAGCCGAATGACAAATATAAGTAGGAAAGATGATTTTCATCAATAAACTACAGCCTTTATTGATCTACCTTTGAACTATACTTGATGAAAAGGGGGGGTAACTCGTGCAGACGAATCGCTGCCGCTATTCACAAGTCGTATTCCAAACTACATTTTCGCCCCCCCAATCTGTTGGATCAGGGCACAAACCATTGATAAAATGAACCCACTCATTAAAATTGCTAGCATCATGACGCCCGACCCGATCAGCGTGCTGGCATCCACTCCATTAAACGTAGCGCGCGATTTGTTCCACCAACACGGCATCCATCATCTACCCGTGGTAGATGCAGCTAATCGGATGGAAGGTATTTTAAGCCAATCCGACTTTTTGAAAGCACACGGTAATACCTTCCACACAGTGGCTGATCTGATGACCAAAGGCTTAGCTAAATTGGAAGCGGACGACTCGGTGCGCACGGCTGCTAATCTATTTACGCTCAATAAATTTCACGCCCTTCCTATTGTGGATGCCGACAATAAACTCATCGGCATCGTTACAACCCTCGATTTGATCAAGTTGATGGATCGGGAGCAAATTGAGCTATCCGACTACAAGACGACCTAAGCAAAGAGCCGTCGGTAGGCAAAGCCAACCAAGTCCGCATTTAGTTTGTTTGCTGAGCAGCGAAGTTGTGCTGACTTTGCCTGAACAAAATGCTTATGCGCAAACAATTGGATGCTTTCCGAGCCTATTTTTCCGAATCGGCCTTTTGGCAAAAAATCACTGCTTTAGCTACCAAGGTAGGTGTCAAGGGGGTTTATACGGCTTTTTTGCTGTATTACGCCTACCAACGCAAGGATACACCCGCTTGGGCTAAGCGCATCGTGCTGGGCGCACTAGGTTACTTAGTAATGCCCCTCGATTTTTTACCCGACTTGAGCCCCTTCGTAGGGCTCACCGATGATATCGGTGTACTCAGCTTTGGGCTCGTAACCATCGCTGCCTACGTCAACAAAGAAGTACGGCAGCAAGCTAGGGCTAAAACAGCAAGCATATTCCCTTCCGCCAAGGAAGAAGATTATGCGGCGGTTGAGAAGCAATTGTAGGCCGCTCGGCCAGTCGCTTGTTTGCTAGAAGGGTCTTAGCAGTGCGTATCTAAAAGAAGGGCGCGGATAGTATCCGCGCCCTTCTTTTTTAGGTTTCAGCTAGTAGTTCGGCTGCCCGATCGCTGATTTCGAAGCCTGACCAATGGGCGAGCCCGTCGTAGCGGATGACCCCATCGAGTGTGAATTGTAAGTGCAAGGTGGCTTGTAGGCTTTCATTAATTTTTCCGGCCATTTCGCCGGCGAGCGGGCTTTTGAGATCGCCGCCTATTTGGCTTTTTCCGCTTACGATGAGCTGCCGGCGGCGGTCTTGGAGCCGAACACTTGCGCTTTGAGCAGCCCTTGCCCCGGCGAGCGAAGCGCCAGCCAAATGAGTAGATAAAGAAGCGGGGAAGCTGACACTTGCTTTGGCGCCCGTCCAAGTTGCCATTGTGTGGAGCTCGCCTTCAAAAAGGAAAGTGCAAAGAAAGCCGACGAAGCTGCGGCCTAGCCAAGGAATATCCGCCACGGATACCATTAGACTAGCGGGCTGCCTACTTTCTAAGTGGTTGGATTGTAGCCATATCCAAGCATTAGGAAAACTACTTCCCCAGTCTTTTTCAATATAACCGATGCCCTCTTTAAGCTGGTAGGTAGCCTGTTGCGTCTTGACTTGGCCGCGTAGCTGATGATGTAAACTTACTAGCCCGTGGTAGCATTGCATACCTGGGATAAAGCCGTACCAGCCCATCACCCCGGGGGCAAAGGTGCTTTTAGGCCAAGGCCGCGGCCCGGTTACTTCACCTTGGTAGAAATGAAGGTCAGCTTGCAGCTCAGCTAAGGTTAATCGCATCGCATGGTCGCTGAAGTAATGGTCGCCAATTTGTAGCCAAAATGCATCGCGCCCCGCTTGGAAAGCAGACAGCGGAAAACGATAGTAGCTGCTACGGCCGTTAATTCCATCGAGCAGTTGTATGAAAGCGTGGCCTTCCCCACTGCTCGGCAGGCTAATACCAGGAATGATGGCGTAAGCTAATTGCTGCTCGGCATCTACTATCTTATAATACCAGCCTTCAAAGTAGCCGCGCTGTCCGAAACAACCGCGCTGTCCGAAACAACCGCCTTGCCCTGAATGACTAGTTGGGGGAAGGCGCCCCTCCTGATCGAGGGCTCCTTGAAATCTTGCTGGATGTTGGGCGCGGCGCCAGTAGTCTGTAAGCATACTATCCAAACCGCCGTAATTTAGGGATAGTTGTAACTCAAACGCTATGGATAGAAAAAGAGGAGGCTTTCAGGTTTCAATCTATTGATAACGCTACTATTTTTTTGGGGGGACTACTGTATTTTGTAATTGAGATTGGTTGCTGGGTATTAACTGAGAATTTGGAAGTAAAAAGTTAACGAAGAGGTAATGGAATGTTAAAGTAAAAACTGTCTGCTACTGCTTTAGCTTCATCTACCTTTGCAGGATAAAAATTGAATGGTATGAAACAATTATTTTACTTTTTCATAATAGCGTTATGCCTGCCCGCTTTTTCTTTGGCTCAGAGCATGATCGCGGGTGTCGTAGTGGACGAAAGTGATGAACCACTAACTGGAGCGACAGTATTACTCAAGGGAAGCAGCACGGGGACAGTAACTGAGCTAGATGGCTCCTTTCGCCTGCAAGCGAATACAGGGGATATTTTAGTGTTTAGTTTTCTAGGCATGGAGTCGCAGGAAGTTGCCCTTACAAATACGGATTTCTTACGCGTAGTGCTCATGTCAGGTGCTACGAGCTTAGAGGAGTTAGTTGTAGTTGGGTATGGATCGCAACGCAAGTCGGACGTAACAGGAGCGATTGCTTCTTTGAGAAGTGAGAACTTCAATAGGGGCATCGTATCTAACCCTGGGCAATTGCTGCAAGGAAAGGTAGCTGGCGTTAATGTTACAAGTAGTAGTGGAGAACCGGGTGCGAACCAAGACATTATTATTCGTGGTATTGGCAGTTTGCGTGCTGGTACAAGCCCACTCTTTGTGGTAGATGGCTTTGCGCTAGACAATACGGGTAATGGCTTGGCCACCAATCCTTTGAACTTCATCAACCCACAAGATATCGAGAGTATTGATGTACTCAAGGATGCATCTGCATCGGCTATATATGGTGCTAGAGCGGCAAATGGGGTAATCGTTATAACCACAAAAAGAGGTAAGAGCGGGCAAACGCAAGTAAACTTGTCTGCCTCCAAAGGTGTATCGACTCTTGCTCGGGAGATAGCGATTTTTGGTGCGGAAGCGTTTCGTTCGCAGGTTAGAGCTATTGGTGGCACACTTGACGACGGAGGTGCTAGTACCGATTGGCAGGACGCCTTGAGCCGTACAGGGCAGACGAACAATGTCAATGTTTCCCTGAGCGGAGGCACTGCACAATCTTCCTACTTTGCTTCTTTTGGCGGGGAAGAGCAGGAAGGCATTTTGAACGATAATAGTCTTCGGAGATACTCTGGCAGGTTGAATCTAAGTCAACGCGCACTAAATGACCGCTTTAAGGCTGAGCTCAATCTAACAGCTAGCCAGATCACCAATCGAAGAGCAGATGCTGCTTCTGTGGTAAGAAGTATGTTGCAACTCAACCCAACCTATACGGCTGTGAGTAATAATACACCGGCGGACGACCTGATCGGGAACATTGTCAACCCTTTTCTCGGGCCTTCTCTTTACGGCGATTTTGCTAGCAGTAATAGAATATTAGCCAATTTTTCTCCTTCCCTAGAGATCGTCAAAGGGCTTACGTATAAGTTAAATGTAGGGGTTGACTATTCAACGGCTACGCGGGACGTGCAGTCCATTCCGTACTTAGCAATTGCGGACTTTGCTAACGGCAGTCTTTTTTCCTCCAACACAGCCAACAGTAACTCTTTGATAGAGAACACCTTGAACTACGACTTCAGTGCCAACCAAAGCAATATCAACCTATTAGTAGGGCATTCCTATCAAAAGATTGAGGTGGAGAATAAGGTGTTCAGCACTTCAGGCTTCCCGATCAACGGGGTAGAACCTAGATACCAGGCAGGTGCGGCGAGTTTACCTACCACCTTAGGTGCCTTTGCTAATATCAACGAACTACAGTCTTTCTTTGGTAGAATTAATTATGCCTACAACAATCGTTATCTACTTACAGCTACTATGCGAGCTGACGGTTCCTCGAAGTTTGGCGACAATAACAAATATGGTTATTTTCCTTCAGTAGCGCTAGGCTGGAACTTAAGCAATGAAGGGTTCTTGAAAGATGCTGGTTTGTTTGACTACTTGAAATTAAGGGCTAGTTGGGGGCAAACTGGCAACCAAGAAATTCCTTCCAAAATAACAAAAGCTAGCTTCACAGAGAGTAATACGGGTAGTAATACTTATCCGCTTGACCCTACGGCATCAGAGCTAGATGACTATCCTTACGGCTCTATATTTACACGTTTGGCCAACCCCGACATTCAATGGGAGGTGAGCACGCAGTCGAATATAGGTTTTGACTTTGCGCTAATGAAAGGCAAGTTATCAGGCACTATAGATTATTTCAACAAGGTATCTGAGAACGTTTTACTAGAAGTTTCTCCCGTTGACCCGATCCAGCCTACGAATCGTTTTTGGACAAATATCCCAGATATGCAAATCATCAATTCGGGGGTGGAGTTAGCGCTTTCCTACAGCCAGCAATCCCAAGCTGGGTTCTCTTACACAATTGGTGGCAATATTTCTTTTATCCAAAATGAGGTAAAGGACTCTCCGTTCGAAATCCTAACCACCGGTGCGGTCTTGGGTGCAGGCCAGTCTGGTGCCACCATTAATGGTATTATTAACGGCCAGCCCATCGGTACTTTCTTCGTTCAGGAGTTCATAGGGATCGGAGAAGATGGCTTGAATTTATTTGCAGACCGAAATAATGACGGGGAAATTCTCGATAATGACCGTTTTGCCGCCGGCACGGCTCTGCCTACCCATATTTTCGCTTTCAATATCGATCTTGCCTACAAGCAATTCGACCTCAGCTTCAACTTCAATGGTATGGGAGGCAATAAGCTTTTCAATCACGTTGCCTTGTCTATCTTCAATAAAGGAAACCTATCCAACTCCCTGAATACGACCGATCTAGCCGTTCAGTTTCCTAATGAAGATTTTTCTAACTCCAACCGAGTTTCTACTCGATATTTAGAGGACGGCAGCTTTCTACGGTTGAATAATGCAACCTTAGGATACACTATCCCGACGCAAAAACTAGGCTGGGGTAAGTTTATCCGAGATATGCGGGTGTCCGTCACTGGGCAAAATTTACTACTTTTCACAAAGTACAGTGGCTTTGATCCGGAGCTGAACACGGGTACTTCTATCGATGCTATCCAATCTTTCGGGATCGACTACTTTAGCTATCCCCGAGCCCGGACTTTCTCACTGAATTTAAATGTTAGTTTCTAACCTTAAAAAGTTAAAAAATGAAAAATTTCATTTCTCGATTTATAATCATTCTTTCTTTATCGATTTTTTCCGCTTGTACTGATTTAAGTGAAATCGTTTTGGATGAGTCCTTCACAGGAACAGGCCTAGCAGAAAGCGTCAGTGGTGCTATCGCTCCTGCCTACGGTCAATTATCAGTAACTTGGTTGCACACTAGAAATTTCGGCCTACAAACCATCCCTTCGGACGAGGCGATTCTTCCTCACCGAGGCGGTACGGACTGGTTCGATGGCGGCAAGTTCATCGCTGTACACACCCATACGATTACGCCAACTAATTCTTTGGTTGGTGATACTTGGCGAGCCCTAAGTGTCAATATTTCCAGATCACTATCTGCTATCGAAGCCCTACTTCCTTTAGCTGAAGCCGGCGACAACCAAGCGAGAGAGGCTTTGTATGAAATGATTGCCCTTCGAGCCTATCTCAACATGATTTTACTCGATAACTGGGGACTCGTATTTAAAAAGGAAAATTCTGCTGAACTTTCTGAGATCCTGCGGGGTCAAGCAGCTGTTGACTATCTCGAAAGCGAATTTCTGTCAGTTGCCGATGTGATCAATACCGACAAAGGACCTGGCAGAATGAGCCAGACGGCAGTATGGGGGTTCTTGGCGCGCCTTAATTTGAATGCCGCCGTTTATCGTGCACCCTACGAATCGCCCAATTTCGCTTCCACCGACATGGAAAAGGTGATCGATTATACTACTAGGGTTATCAACGCTGGCCGGCATCGGCTATCTCCGGAATATTTCGACCTATTCAACGACGATAACAATAGTAATCAGGAGCTAATCTTTGCCATAGACCAAAGAGGCGTACTCAGCAATGAGCATAGCCGCTGGACGTATTGGTCTTTGGCTAGCTCACTCTTCGGCCGGCCCGAATTCCCGTCTTCTGATGGAACAGATGGCCCCTCTGTTACGCCAGATTTTTATCAAACCTGGGTAGATGCCTATGGAGGGGCGGATCCTGCAGCAGCAGATCCTCGCTTCTTTCAACAGAACCAACAAATTCCTGAAAACCTGGTAGATATCAGTGGTGTTAGCCCAGCAAATGATGAAAACCATTTTTATTGTATTGCAGCACAAGATTTTGAATTCAACAGAGGAATTATACGCGGCGTGATTTGGGGGCCGAGAAAAGATCCTAGCGGTGCATTCCTCCGCTGCGATGGTGATAATTATAGAATTTACCCAGTGATCCAAAGGGCAGGAAACGGCCCTGACAGAAACGTAGGGTACGTTAACCATACCCGTACAGTTGACTACACTAACGAAGGAAGACTCCACAATACAGGTTTCAGATTTGCTAAATATCAATTCAGTCGTACCTCACCCAATGCTAATAATTTCAGTAGCGTAGATATTGTACTACTACGTTTAGCCGAAATTTACCTCATGAGAGCAGAGGCAAGATTCCGCGCCGGCGATGTAATGGGGGCATTAGAAGACCTTAATATCGTAAGAACTTCTAGAACAGCTAGGCAGCCTGTACTCACGCCACTTAGTTCGGTTACGTTGGATATTCTTTTTAGAGAATATGGCTTTGAGTTCTACTGGGAAGGGCACCGAAGGACTAATCAAATCCGTTTTGGAAAATACGAAGATAGCTGGACAGAGAAAACGGATAACACGGTTACTAACCGCTTGTTTCCTATTCCTCAATTCGCTATTGATGGCGCATCCAATACACCTGGCTTCTTAGAGCAAAATGCTGGCTATTAAAGCCTTCTGACCTGAATATAAAGTTGTTCGGCAGTCCATCAAACGGCTACAAGCAGCAAATTTCGCGCTGCCTGCTTTGGTTCCGCCGCTACTACGTGGTCGCTCGTTTAGGGCCTGCCGAACAACTCTAATAAAAAAATAATGGACGACAAGTGCACTGCTACTTGTCGTCTGTTATTTTAAGCTGCACGAAAAAGTGTAATTAATTTAGCCTAAGTACTTGAAACCTGTTAGCCTAATACGCGGCACTTCCACTCAAATGCCCTTAACGCAGCAGCGTTACTTCACCTTGCAACAACTCCTTGCGGCCATCGGCTAGCGTAACAAATAGGCGGTAGATAAATACGGCCGGATTGAGTAGCTCGCCGCGATGCATCCCGTCCCAAGCCCAATTGGGGTCGTTAGGGCTAAGGTCGCCTTTTGCTTGGTACACCACTTCGCCCCAGCGATCGAAGATAACTAGGTCGTGATAGCTTATGATTCCCTGCTCGCCATAGAAGCTGAAACGGTCATTAACCCCATCCCCATTCGGACTAAAAGCATTAGGGGCATAAATGGGTACGCGGCGATCTACGCGAACCAAGACCTCAGCCGTGGCACTACAACCGTTTTCGTCCACCACCAGTAAGCTATAAGTTGTGTTAGCATTCGGGCGCACCCACCGAATAAGAGACTGTAGGCTGCTAGTATCTTCTACAGGGCTCCAGCGTACTATAGCGGGGCTTAAATTAGTTTGTCCACGTAGCGACAGGCTGTCGCCCAAACGGATCACGGTATCGCCGGGTAATATGACGACCCGTCCTTCAGGCGCAGCACTTAGCTGTAAGCTTTGGCTGCTACTACAACCGTTACTATCTTCAATCTCCAACAATACGGTGCCTGGCGGGGCTGTGATGGTGAAGGGCAAACTCCCCACTGCCACAAAAGCTGCCGACTGTAAACGGTAGGTGTAAGGGCCACTCCCCCCTTCAATACTATCAATTTCGATGCTCGCAACTGCTCCAAGACAACTAGCCGCCTGTGTCCGGCTAGTAAAACGGATCGGGCTAGGTGCCGTTAAGCTAATGCTGCTACTTACACTACAACCAGCCACATTAGTAGCCGTCACGCTATAAGTACCGGCACCTAAATTGCTAGCCAACGCTCCTACCCTACCATTGCTCCATAGGTAACTATAGCCGTTGAGATCGCTCCCGCTTAACACCGCTTGCAATACGCCATCGGTAGCGTTGGCACAACTGATAGCATCATTTGCGGTATTACCACTAAGTATGTTGATAGCAATGGTGGGTGCCACCGGAACGGAAACGCTGCCACTCACTAGCACGGCACAGGCTTCGCTTAAAGAAGTTGCTGACAAAAGGCTGATGCTGCTGCCAGTAGGGCTCACGGCCACCGTGTTCACGCCAGGGCTCAGGATAAAAGTGGAGGGAGTAGCATTACTGATATTGACTTCTACCGAGCCGCTCCCACTATAACTAAACTCTAAATCGTAAGTTGGTTGATTACAGCCTCCACGTATATTCAGCAGCTCCAATACTAATGGTGCAAGGAAGTTAACCCTTACCGTCACTAAACTATCACAGCCCGAAGCCGAAGCAGCCGCTAGCGTTACCGT
>DAINNZ010000044.1:13401-23795 GCA_036735605.1 Lewinella sp.
GATTCGCCGCATCGAAGGTTTGCCCTAGCAGCGTCAAGGAGCTGCCGCTGCAAATAGTGGTATCCAAACTACCCATCGGCACGGGGAAGAAGGAGACCGTTACCGTCACTAAACTATCACAGCCCGAAGCCGAAGCAGCCGCTAGCGTTACCGTGCCCGTCGGATTCGCCGCATCGAAGGTTTGCCCTAGCAGCGTCAAGGAGCTGCCGCTGCAAATGGTAGTGTCCAAACTCCCCATGGGTACGGGGAAGAAGGAGACCGTTACCGTCACTAAACTATCACAGCCATTACTACTAGGGATAGCAGAAATAAAGGAACCACTGGGATTCGAAGCATTAAAAACATTGCCTTCCAATTGCAAGCTAGCTCCTTCGCAAAGGGTGGTATCTAGGAGGCGACTAACCGCTGGAAAAAAGCTAAGGTTCACGGTCACAATACTATCGCAACCAAGGCTGGAAAGAGAGGAAGAAGTGAAGCTCGTCCCGTTGTTGCTCGCATCAAAAACTTGCCCTTCTAGTACAATGCTACTACCTATACAGATAGTAGTATCTATGCTACCGGGCACCGCCGCGAAGAAGCTAAGATCCACGACCAATAGGCTATCGCAGCCGTTGGCAGATTGGTTGGAGAATAAGATTTCCGCATAAGGATTCGTTTGGTCAAACAGCTGTCCTCCAAAGCTAGGCGTATCGCCATTACAAAAATTTTGTCGGATCGTATCGGTGGCTAGCGGATAAATCTGGACAGGAAAAACGAGGGTATCATTCGTAGCACAAAGCCCATCTGTGAGCTGCGTAAAAGCGATGCTAAGCCCTTCCAAGCTAGACCGTCCTAGCAGAGCGGGGCAAATTTCTAGCAGGGTATCTGCCGTTGTTTGAATTTGGAAGTTGCCGTTAAAAAGGGGCGTATTGGTGGCATCTCGGATATAATAAGCAAGGGAGAAGGGGGCTTGCCCATCTAAATTGACTAGATAGGTAGCGCAAGCGGCCTCACAGATAGCAGCTTGTGTTTGTATGCTGCGACTGGGGAAAGCGGAAAAGGCATTGAGGGTATTCATATAGGTAGCGGTGCAGCCATTGGCGTCCGTCACGAATACGCTGTAATTGCCAGGGGCTAGGTTGTTCGCGATACTATCGGTGCTACTACTCCCCGTCCAAGCATAGGTAAAGGGGAAAGTGCCATTCATGGGAGTAACGACGAGGCTTCCCTGATTGGGCGTAGCGCAATTAGGCTGATTTGCTTCGCCGCTGAGGGTCATGATACAGCCGCCTACATTTACGGTAGCGCTACATCTTTCCTCACAGCCATTGCTATCGGTGAAGATAAAATTATAGGTACCTGGTGCTAAGTTCATAAGATTAACTGGGCTATCAGCGGCAGTAAGTCCCGTAGCACTATGGTCTCCGCTAATGCTGTAGGGGGCTGTACTGTTGCCGGTTTGCCCAAAAGCTAGGACAATACTACCATCGTTTGCACCACTGCTGCTCTCGCCCGTGGCGGAACAGGAGAGGCTCAATTCGCCAGGTTGGTTCACCACTATGGTGTCGCGCCCTATACAGCCGTTAGCATCGGTTACTTCCAAGCTATATTGCCCTGCGGGAAGGGCTGCTATTCGGTTGGTATCAGGCTGGCTGCTGCTTAGCCAGTTGTAGGTAAAAGGTGCAACACCTTGGCTAAGGGTAGCTAGCAGGCTTGCCGTGCTATCGCCAAAGCAGTTGATTGGAGACAGTAGAGAAATATCCACGCTCAGGGCTAGCGGATCGCTGAGCGTGAAGCGCAGGGTATCGAGCGTACAGTTATCGTCGCCTACTACGGCGTAATAGTTGCCTGCGCTGAGGTTGCCTAGGCTAGTTTGGTTATCGAAGCCGGGCACTGACCAAACGATACTAGAATCGCCTGCCACGTCTGTAAGACTTAAGCTAATACTACCGCTCGATTCTCCTGGGCAAGCGGGCTGGGTGACCATGGAGCTAACACTGAGATCACAACTCACCGCTGGAATCGTTAGGCTACAACCAGCTGCGCAGCCATTGGCATCGAGCACCACGATCAAGTAAAAATTGGGTGCCAAGTTGCCAATCACCGTACCAGAGCTGTAGGGATCCACCACCGTACCATTATAACTGATTTGGTAAGGGGGCGTACCGCCCGTAATACCTACACTAACACTGCCGTTATTCATTCCAAAATCAGCTGCCGTGAAGCTACAATCAATAGCTAGTACATCGGGTTGTGTAATCGTAAAAGAAGTGGGCGGAATGGTTGTGCAAGCCGCATTATCAGATATCGTAACGGTATAGGTGCCAGGCGTTAGATTGTTAATATCCTCTAGTAAGGAGGTGAAGCCATTCGGGCCCGTCCAGCTAAAAGTATAAGCAGGATTACCGCCCGTCACGTTCAGATCAATGCTACCAAAGCTACCGTTACAAGCCGGTTGAACTACTTGACTACTAGCGAGCGCTAGCGTTGAGCAGTCGGGGGCTGTAATGCTGACGAAGCACTCTATTTCACAGTTACCTCCATTAGCATCTTGCACATAAAAATTATAGTTGCCTGTGGGTAGTACAGGTGAGGTATAGCTGCCGCCAGTACTACTACCGCTACCATTCACTGGCCCAAAATAAGAAATGAAGTAAGGCCCCGTCCCCCCCGAATAAGTGATAGTAACACTATTGTTCGCATTCGGGCCGCTGGGGCAATTGGCCATCAGACTACACACCGCATCATCGATCGTAACCGTACAATCATCTAGGCAGCCATTGCTATCTTCTACCGTGATAGTATAAGTGCCTGCGCCAAGGCCGTTGATCGCATTAGGCCCCAAACTACCTGATATAGGGCCGCCACTACTAGGGCCTGTCCAAGTAATATCAAAAGGAGCCGTCCCGTTGGAAATATTGAAATAAATCTGCCCGTTGGTACCCCCTACCAAAGTAGGTGGATCAAACCCACAGCTACCGGGGAGAATTTCAGCGCCAGCCGTATTATCAGGCACTTCTATATTATTGAAGACCCCTGTGCAGCCGTAAAAATCGGTAACCGTAACGGAATAAAAGCCAGGTGGAAGCCCCGTTCGATTGGGGGTACTAGGCCCACCGTCGCTCCAGGCATAGCTAACGGAGCCGGCGCTGGGGTCGGTATTACAATAGGCATCGGGTATATTGCCGATATTGATGGATCCGGTTGGGTTATCACAATCAGCGGCTGTAACCGTTGGGGTAGTGCTGTTATCATAATTGAAGCAGGTAGGGTTGAAGGTAATCATACAAGTGACGATACAGTTCTCTGCATCGGTAATCCGTATGGTATAACCCCCACCGGGCACGCAGGTAGCTGCCGTGGTGGTATTAGTCAGCGAAAAATCTCTAGGCGCGGTAAAGAGGTTGCCGTTAGGCCCCGTACCACCTACCACTGTAAAAGTTTGGCCTGAGCTGTGCACCAATTCCACGAAAAAAGGATTCATCCCTCCTTCCACCCGCCATTCAATTCTGCCCACTTGTGCTCCGTTAGGGTTATCTCGGTCATCGGCTCGACAATTGAGTATCGTGAGCGCGGGCACTGCTGTACACATCATCTTTTCCTGGCTTTGCAAGGCTCGCATTTCTGCTGCGCTCAGGATACCTTGGTAGTGCAGTTGTGGGCTAGCGTTCTGTGCTTGAACGGATAGACTCAAGAGCAAAAGTAAAGTAGATGAAAGTAAAAAATCAGGTAGCTTCATAAAAAATAGATTGCAGTGGCTAGGTTAAAAATGGGTTGTTTGCCCCAAAGGCGACAGAAAAAGATACCAAAGATAATAATCCTTTACATATATTTCACACAAAGCCGCCAAGGCGACTAATTTCTTTGCGCCTAGGTCTCTTTCGCTTCACCTAGTCGGTCTTGGTGGTAGTATTGGGGAACTAGTGACATTCACTCAACACACTTGCGCTACCAAGTAAGACTTGCCCCTGCACGGCGTGCTATCAAAGGTTAGAAGGAAAAAGGTGGTTTTTATTGGGCATATATGCGGGGGCAAGGCTTTTTTTGTAGCGCAAGACCAACCTAAAGTGGCTGCGAAAAGGTTCTCCCTACGGAAAAGCACAAAAGCGAAGGAAAAGCAGCACCAATAAAACTTCTAAAAAAACGCTAAAATTTCAAGCTTAATTGCGCACGACGATCTAACTACCAAAGATTAAGCGGCAAGGAGTGCCTATAAGAAAAGACTGTATGTTGTTACTTTTTGTCTTGTCATTTAGGTGCAGAAAAAAAGCGAAACCGAGCTAGCGTATATGGGAATATCTAGTTACCTTTGCGGCTAATTTTAAGGCCAGCTAATCCAGATGCTTGTGAGAGCTAGTTCCATTTTCTTCTATTTCGTGCTATTGGGTGCTTTATTGGGCACTACGAACACGCTTTTTGCTTCGTCTGAGGACGGGGAAAAAGGGTACGACCCGGTTCCTACGATCATGCACCACATCAGTGATGCCAATGAGTTTGAAATTGTGCACGGTGTGGCGATTCCCTTGCCCGTGATACTGTATGCGAAGGATCAAGGCTGGACGCTTGGTCTTAGCAGCATGTTTCAGCACGGCCAAACGGCGGTGGATGGCTATGTATTGCACCATGGCAGAGTCAACCGCATTGTAGGCGACTTTCCAAAAGGGAGTGTGCCTCTCGATCCTGTAAGCCATAGTGGTGAAGAGCATAGTGGTGAAGAGCAGGAGAGCCACAAGGAGCACCATGGCGGCGATGAGCAGGGGCAAGCGGCTCCTACGGATGAAGCACCTGTAGCGGGTGTTTACTATCAGGGGAAATTTTTCGCCCTAGAGAAGGCGTCTGCTGCCGATGGTGGTTTACTGGGACGAGGGATTACCTCTTACTTTGATTTCAGCATTACGAAAAACGTATTTGCGATGTTATTGGCGGTGCTGATTTTATTCATTGTTTTCGGCATTGTATCGTCTTCATACAAGCAGCGAGATGGTAAAGCACCATCAGGCCTACAAGGTGTGATGGAGCCTCTATTTGTCTTCATCCGCGATGAAGTAGCTAGGCCAATGATTGGGGAGAAGCACTATGAGCGTTTTTTGCCTTTCGTGATGTCGCTTTTCTTCTTTATTTTGGTTTGTAATTTGCTAGGTCTCATTCCTATCTTTCCGGGCAGTGCAAACGTGACGGGAAACTTAGCGGTTACGATGGCATTGGCCATTTTGGTCTTCTTCGTTACCAACTTGAGTGGTAAGAAAGACTATTGGCAGCATACCTTATGGATGCCGGGGGTACCTACTTTTGTGAAGCCCGTATTAAGTGTAGTGGAGATTTTAGGCTTATTTATCAAGCCCTTCTCTTTGATGATTCGTCTGTTTGCTAATATTACAGCGGGCCACATTATCATTCTGAGTTTGGTTGGGTTGGTCTTTGTATTTGGCAAAAGCGGAGAAAGCCTTATGGGAGCCTCTGTGGGAGCAGTAGTTGCTACGATCTTTGCCGGCTTTATGAATATGATTGAGCTGTTGGTGGCTTTCCTACAAGCCTTCATCTTTTCTATGTTGGGTGCCAGCTATATTGGTGCTGCCGTGGAGGAGCATGACCACCATGCGGCGCACGATCATCACTAAATAAACCTTAGGCTACCTAGGCGTAGCTAAATAATAGCTAGCTTGAGAATGCTCAGGCAGTAAAAAAACATAGGCTTGTGTTGGCGTCTCAAGGCTGAGAAGCGCAAGGCAAGCAAAAGATTAATCATTTTTTCACCACCATAAATTACATTATTATGGGAGCTCTTGGAGCAGGTATTGCAGCACTCGGCGCCGGCATCGGTGTGGGTCTTATCGGTAGCAAAGCCACTGAATCTATCGCTCGTCAGCCAGAAGCATCTGGCGACATCCGTACAGCGATGATCATTACGGCTGCATTGGTAGAGGGCGCAGCTCTTTTCGCCATTGTAGTTGGATTCCTTGCTAACTAGTAAGTGGCCTAAACTGCAAAATAAAACCGGTGGCCCTTTCGCGATTGGCGGGGGCGCCGGTTTTCAATGAAAAAATTGCTGGCTATTGTCCTTACCGACTAGCCGGTTTCATAATCAGTCAATGATGGCATATATTTTTTTGATCGATTTCAATCCTATTGTTCCTGAGTTTGGGACGCTTTTTTGGACGCTAGTAGCCTTCACCTTGGTTTGGGTGGGTATTGGTAGCCGAGCCTTTAGGCCTATCCAAAACGCCTTAAAGAAGCGCGAAGACGATATCCAGTACAGCATTGACGAGGCGAAGCGGGTGCGTACAGAGATGGAAACCTTAAAGGCTGATAATCAAAGATTATTGATTGAAGCTCGTGAGGAGAGTATGCGCATCAAGCGGGATGCCGAAGCGGCTGCTAGTAAAATCTTAGCAGAAGCAAAAGAAGATGCAAAAGCAGCGCAGCAAAAAATTGCTTCGGATGCTAAGCGCGACATCGACAATATGCGTAAAGCGGCTATGATCGACCTTAAGCAAGAGGTGGGTATCATTGCGGTGGATATTGCTGAAAAAATCTTGCGCAAAGAGCTGGCCAACGATGCGAACCAACAGGCTTTCGTGAAAGACCTAGTCAGTAAACTCAACTAGCGAAGATAAGGGCGAAGATAAGGGCGAAGTGTCGCTTCGCTATTATCTGTTAACAAGTTAATAAAGCATGAAGAACCTCAAGGTTGCTGAAAGATACGCTAAATCCCTACTCGATCTTGCCGTGGAACAAGATCAGTTAGCGGCTGTGCACAAGGATATGAGCAAAGTTAAGGAATTGGTGGCAAATAGAGATTTCTACCTTTTTCTTAAAAGCCCCATCATTAAGCCTGAAAAGAAGAGAAGCACGCTAGATGCAATTCTACAGCAAGTAGGGATGGGAGAAATGACCCAAGCTTTTGCTCGCATCTTGGTCAACAAAGGTCGCGAAAGCAATCTACCGGAAATCGCTAGCGCTTTTCATACCCAATACAAGCTATTCAAGCAAATAACCACGGTGAAGGTAACGAGTGCTGCGCCACTTTCGGAAGCAGAACTAGCTAGTATCCAGCAAAAATTAGCTACTATGCCGGGGGTTACAGCCGAGCTAGAACTCCATACGGCCATTGACCCTAGCCTCATTGGTGGCTTTGTGATTGAGTATAACGGAAATGTGTACGACAGCAGCGTATCCGAAAAAATCAAAGAGCTCCGCAAGGACTTCAGCAAAGTAAATGTGTACGTTTCACGCGTATCCAAATAAAAACAACAAGCAACCTAAACTCTTCTCGGATAAGTTTGGGAAACAGCAAGCGGTATTTACCGTCCATAACTAAGTATAAAATTAAATAACATCATGGCAGAAGTAAAACCTGATGAAATCTCCGCAATCCTCAAGCAACAGCTTTCTGGCTTCGACAATAGCACAGAACTGGAGGAGTACGGCACCGTACTGCAAGTGGGTGACGGTATCGCTCGCGTTTACGGTTTGAACAACGTTCAAGCTGGTGAGCTGGTAGAATTTGAAAACGGCACCGAAGCCATTGTACTCAACCTCGAAGAAGACAATGTAGGGGTGGTAATGATGGGGCCTTCTACGGGCATCCACGAAGGTAGCCGTGTTCACCGTACGAAGCGTATCGCTGCCATCAAGGTAGGCGACGGCTTCGCGGGGCGTGTAGTAAACACACTGGGTATGCCGATTGATGGCAAAGGTGAAATCCAAGGGGTAACCTACGAGATGCCCCTAGAGCGCAAAGCACCCGGTGTAATCTATCGCCAGCCCGTAAATGAGCCTTTACAGACTGGTATCAAAGCCATCGATGCGATGATTCCTATCGGCCGGGGCCAACGGGAATTGATCATCGGCGACCGCCAAACGGGTAAAACAGCGATCGCTATTGATACCATCCTGAACCAAAAGGAGTTCTACGACCGTGGCGAGCCCGTTTACTGCATTTATGTAGCTTGCGGACAAAAAGCCTCTACCGTAGCGCAGGTAGCTAAAACCTTGGAGGAAAACGGTGCTATGCCTTATTCCGTGATCGTTTCCGCTTCTGCAGCAGATCCGGCACCGGTACAGTTCTTTGCTCCTTTTGCTGGAGCTGCAATCGGTGAGTATTTCCGCGATACAGGCCGTCCGGCTCTCATTATTTATGATGATCTATCTAAGCAAGCTGTGGCTTACCGCGAGGTTTCCCTTTTGCTGCGCCGCCCACCAGGGCGTGAGGCTTACCCTGGCGACGTATTTTACCTACACAGCCGCTTACTAGAGCGAGCTGCAAAGATCATCGCCAATGATGAAATTGCTAGGAGTATGAACGATCTACCTGAAACGCTCCGCGCAGCAGGTATCGTAAAAGGAGGTGGGTCTTTAACAGCCCTACCGATTATTGAAACCCAAGCGGGTGACGTATCGGCCTATATTCCTACCAACGTAATTTCTATTACCGACGGGCAGATATTCCTAGAATCTACGCTCTTCAATAACGGTATTCGCCCAGCTATCAACGTGGGTGTATCTGTATCCCGCGTAGGTGGTTCTGCACAGATCAAGTCGATGAAGAAAGTAGCTGGTACACTAAAGCTTGACCAAGCTGCTTACAGTGAACTAGAGGCCTTCTCAAAGTTTGGTTCTGACTTGGATGCCTCCACGCTCAATATCCTAGAAAAAGGAAAGCGGAACGTGGAAATCCTCAAGCAGCCACAGTATAGCCCTGTTTCTGTAGAAAAACAAGTCGCTATTATTCACTTAGGTACGAACAACCGCCTTCGCGCCGTGCCTGTGAATAAGATCAAAGACTTTGAAAGCTACTTCTTCGGTGAAATGGAGCGCCGCCACCAAGATGTACTCGATAATTTCCGCACAGGAAAATTTGAGAAAGAAGACCTCGCAAAAGTGGATGCACTGGCCGCTGAGTTAGTGCCACAGTTCGCTTAGTCTTCAGCACTGTACCCATTCCGCTTGGGTATCGTGTTTAATTCCCAACACTAGTGTTGGGAACAAGGGGTCATTCGGGCCTGGCTCACCCCCTTTTAAGGATAGCATCCGCCGTTTGAGTAAAGCCGTTCAGGTAAATAGGCGGCGGATGCTAGCATTTTTTTTATAAGCATAGTAGTCAACCAATCAATCGATGGGCAACTTAAAGGAAGTAAGGGAAAGGATTCGCTCGGTACAAAACACCAAGCAGATCACTAGTGCCATGAAAATGGTTTCCGCTGCCAAATTGCGCCGCGCACAACAGGCTATTGTTGATATGCGCCCTTATGCCGACAAGCTAGATAAAATGCTCCGCAATATTTTAGCTGCTTTGGAAGGGGATGCCGGAACGGCTTTTAACAAAGAGCGCCCGTTGAAAAATGCAGCACTCGTAGTCGTCACCTCCAGCCGTGGCTTAGCGGGTGCTTTCAATACCAACATCATCAAATCGGCGGTTAAAACACTGCAAGATGTGTTAACCGATTTACCGGCTGATGGCAAGGTTGATGTAATCTCGATTGGTAAAAAGAGTAACGATTTTTTTCGCCGCAACTATGCCAAGGATAGTCGCATTCGCCTAGTGACCGACCACGTGGCACTTTTCGGTGATCTCAGCTTTGATGCAACCAAGGTCGTCTCTCAGCAATTGATGGACGCGTTTGAAGAAGGGCAGTACGATCGCATTTTCGTTAGCTATGCTCGTTTTCGCAATGCGGCTTTGCAGTTTGCTGAAACAGCACAGTTCTTGCCCGTTTTACCCCCTGACACTACGCTAGAAAAGGGCAATAGTCAGTTCAAAGCAGATTATATCTTCGAGCCAGGTAAAGCGGAGCTACTCAATGAGCTGGTGCCTAGTATCCTGCAAACCACTTTCCAAAAGTACCTGCTCGATACGCACGCCAGTGAACACGGAGCGCGTATGACGGCCATGGATAAGGCTACCGAAAACGCCCAAGAACTACTACGCAATCTAAAAATCAGCTATAACAAAGCACGCCAAGAGGCCATTACTAGCGAAATCCTAGAGATCGTAGGCGGTGCTGCCGCCCTAGAGGATAGCTAAAGCAAAATATGAACAACAAAAAATTGAATGGCTCGGGCAAATGCTCGGGCCATTTTTTGTGGCCCCACTTCATAGCTGTAGCTAGGCCCTCGGCGGCTACATAACCAACAGGGCTTGGGCTGAAACGCCCTGTCCTATTGAAATGTAAGGTGCCGTGCCAACGGTCAAGTATAAGCGTAGTGCGGGATTTCGGAGCTATTCACTGTCCGTCCGCACTAAATTTTGAGAGCTGCCAAAATACTGAATTTTAGCAACTCAGCCCGCATTACGCTTATACAATGTTAGCGGTATTTTTTCTTCTCTCGCCTGTTCAACCAAGTATTTCAGGTCTTTGGGTAGGTCTTAAAAGTCTGTAAAAAATGTAAATATGGCTCATAAAAGTTGTCAAACC
>DAINNZ010000045.1:0-23411 GCA_036735605.1 Lewinella sp.
GTGCTTGCCTCGGCTGAAAGCAAAATCTACCAGATTGAAATTTGCATTAAATAGGTCCGAGTACTTAGGACTCTTAAGAGCCTTTGTACTCTTCAGCTAGCTGAGCCAATTCTACGGCCACCACACCGGGCTTTTCGATCACTTGGCCACCGGCGAGGTTGGCTAGGCGGGCAATTTCTAGGAGGGGCATTCCTTTTGCTAGGGCGCAAGTAGCGATGCTGATGACGGTATCTCCTGCACCGCTGACATCGGCTATCTGTCGCTTTTGTGTAGGGAGAATGCTGCTATGGGTTCCATCACTGATATACACACCGTGTTCAGCGAGTGTAATCATGGTATATCGGTTGGCAAGCCGTTGGCGAATGTGGCGGTCTGCCTGATCTAAATCCTCGCGGTTGGGGCGAATAGGGAAATCCAGTTGTGCTTGTATCTCACGTAAATTGGGCTTAAAGAGCGTGACACCTTCATAGGCCCAGAAGTTGTTCTTCTTAGGGTCCACCACTACCGGCAGCTTATAATGGATGGCTTTAGCTAAGAGTAGGGCGATGCTAGCGGGGTTGAGTACGCCTTTATTGTAGTCTTGTAAGAGGATCGCATCGATTGAACCACTTTGTAGTAGCCCATCTAAAGCCGAGAGGAGTTGCTGTAGTTCGGTTTCCGATAAATCGTGGGTGTCTTCGCGGTCGGCGCGCAACAGTTGTTGATTTTGCGCGATGATGCGGGTTTTGACACTGGTTTGGCGGCTATTGCTTTCCACAAGACCCTGGGTGGGTAGGCCTAGCTGGTGTAGCAACTGGTTAATGGCATTGCCATGAGAGTCGGTTCCTACGACACTAGCCAACAGTGGCCAAGCTCCTAGCGCATGGAGGTTAAGCACTACATTAGCAGCACCACCTAGGCGGTTTTCTTCGGTTTGCAAATGTACTACTGGCACGGGTGCTTCGGGGCTAATGCGCTCTACTTGCCCGCTGAGGTAGCGGTCGATCATCACATCTCCAATGACCGCAATACGTAGGTCGGAGAAGTCTGGCAATTCTCTATTCATGCCACAAAGGTACGCTTATAAGCGATATTTGGCGGCGGGTAATAGGCTCGGGATACCGCTGTTGCGCACTTGGAGCGTTTCGGAGGTAGCACCATCTTGAATGCCTTGGTAAGGAGCGGTGAGGGTGAAACTGGCAGGACTACGGTCTAGTTCTTCTATGCTTTCGGGCCGTTGGGCAAAGGTTTGATCGGCTGCGCTAGGAAGTTGTAGTAGCCCGATACTTACTAGCGCGAGCAGCAAGATGGCGGCAGCGTAGCCCCAAGACGGAAGGCGTTGTAGTAAGTTATTCGACTGGCGCCGATCGAGCCTCCGCTCTAATCGCCGCCAGCTTTGTAGGCTTGGGCGTTGCTCCAATCGGTGGGCATTTTGACGGAATAGCTCTTCCATCGGGTCACGTTGAGGCATAAATTTGATCATTTTTTTTGGCCGGTCTTTACGGTTACGTACTCTTCGGTAGGGTAGTTAATACAGCTGAGCAATTGACGTAGTTTTTGCTTAGCTAAGATCAATTGCGATTTGGAGGTATTGATACTAATATCAAGCAGCTCAGCAATTTCCCGATGTTTATAGCCTTCCAAGACGTAGAGGCTAAAGACTGTCCGATAGCCAATGGGCAGTTGATCGAGCAAATCGAGAATGTCTTGGGCTTCCAATTGTGCACTCGCTCTAGGAGCTTGGCTGAATAAATTCGGGTTAATATCGCCGATGTCGCTGGCCTGCTTTAGCGCATGGTTTTTACGTAGGTGCATCAAGGTTTCATTGACGATGATACGGCGGACCCAGCCCTCGAAGCTACCTTGGTCTTGGAAGCTGTCAATTTTGTCCATTGCCTTAAACAGGCTCTCCACTAGCACATCTTCTGCTTCATCTAGTCGGCTTACATAGCGGCGGATAACGCCTAACATCTTAGGTGCATAGCGATCGTAGAGCGCTTTTTGTGCACTTCTATCGCCTCGCTGGCAACCTCTTATGATGTCGGCTTCTGTCAAGGTAGATCGTTGAACGGATGAGCGGAGATGAGTAACAAACGAAGGCAAACCAGGGCGTTTGTAATCGGAAGATGCAAATAAAACCAAAAAGGGTGGGTGCTAGTTGCTTTGTACCTTACATTCAAAAACAGCCTCGAAGTGTTGCAAGATACTCGGTACCACTTCTTGTAGGGAAATATCTCTACCGATTTCTTGGCTAAGGCTTGTTACATCTTTATCGGCATCCTCAATCCCACAGGGAATAATGTGACGGAAGTGGCTTAAATTCGGCTGTACATTGAAAGCTAAGCCATGCAGGCTTACCCAGCGGCTAAGGTGGACGCCGATGGCACAAATTTTTCGCTTCGGCAAACTTTCCGTAGCGGGTAACCACACTCCCGTATAGCCGGTTTCGCGGTAGGCAGTCGCTATACCGAAATCGTTGAGCGTTCGAATAATCACTTCCTCTAGTGAACGTACATAGCGATGCACATCCGTGAAAAAATCTTCTAAGTCTAAGATTGGGTACACCACCAACTGCCCCCAACCATGGTAGGTGATATCACCACCTCGGTTGATTTTAAAAAATTGAAACCCTTGATCCGCTAAACCCTTTTCATCCAGCAAGAGATGGGTCATTTGGCCACTTTTTCCTAAGGTATAAACAGGCGGGTGCTCCACTAATAGGAGATAGTGATGGAGCGGGTCGGGGGATTGGCCGTCTTTTTCCTTTAGGCGGTTGTTGCGCTTACGGCTGATGAGTTCTTGTTGCAACTGTGTTTGCCAGTCCCAAGCCGCTTGATAGTCGATACCATAACAAGTGAGTAAGCGCACTGCCGGTGGAGAGCTAGTTGACATGCTACTTGGCAAAAAGTTGGCCAAGGTCTTTGAAAGCCTTGAACTCTAGCGCATTTCCCGCCGGATCCATGAAAAACATGGTAGCTTGTTCGCCTGCTAAACCCTTAAAGCGGATGTAAGGTTCAATCACAAATTGCGTTCCTGCCGCCTTGAGGCGCTCGGCCAGCAACTGCCAATCTTCCCACCGGAGCACCACGCCGAAGTGAGGCACCGGCACTTGATGCCCATCTACACTGCTATAAGCCACGGCTTGCGGCTCGGTAGGTTTGGGGCGATAATGTACCACAAATTGATGCCCAAATAGATCGTAGTCTATCCAATGGCTGTCACTGCGCCCCTCCGGACAGTTTAATACGCCGCCGTAAAAAGCTCTCGCCGCAGCAAGATCATCCACCGGTACCGCTAAGTGAAATGGCATGAGTGCATCCATAATGTATCTATTTTAGGAAAGCAAAAGTAAGCTATTTTATAACAATAAACACACAACTCAGACCAAAGGCACTAATTATACTTGGAATCGAAGTACAAGCATTTCGTTTGTTTTTGCCCGTAGGGGCAGGGGCAAGGCTGATCTTTTTGCGCAAGTGCGTAAAAAAAAGCATATCTTTCCGAAGACTTATGTTCTGTATAGCGTATAATCATAAACATTTATAGCATGACGCATTGGCTGGCCACCCTTTCTGAACTGTATGGGCTTTCCTTCACTAGCTTAGACGCTTTAGCAGGGGAGGTAGATCAAAATTTTCGAATAAAAAGTGAGGAAGGGGATGCCTACTTGCTCAAAATAACGGCACCCGCTACCGAGGAGGCTAGTCTTCGCTTTCAAGTGGCTTTATTGGCTCACTTGAACGAGCAGACATTGCATTTTAAGATTCCCAAACCGATTGCTCGCCGAGATGGAACTTTCTACGGCCAGCATATACTCCCCGAAATCGGGTCTTGCTTCATCCGGGTTTATAGTTGGGTGCCCGGGCGGATGCTGGCCACGGTGAAACCACGTAGCTACCCACTATTGGCCAATTGGGGGCGCATGGCTGCTGAGCTTACGGTGGCATTAGCTGGTTTTACTCATTCCGATGCGCCTACCGACTATAAGTGGAACCCCTCCCAAGCGCTCGAAAGCCGGCCTTTATCCCGATTTTTTACGGCTTCTTATCAGCATGAATTAGCAGACTATTTCTGGGAGATGTTCATCCATCGCGCGCTTCCCCAGCTTCCTATATTACGCAAAAGTATTAACTACAATGATGCGCATGAACACAATTTACTGGTAGAGGAAGCAACGATTGATCCCCACATCTGTGGCTTGATTGACTTTGGTGATGCCATGTTTACCCAAACGATCAATGAACTTGCTATCGCCTGCGCTTATGCTGCTATGGATTTCCCCGATCCCTTGGTAGCGATTGTTGAGGTAGTGAAGGCTTATCACACTATTTTTCCGCTACAAGACTTGGAAATAGAGGTGCTTTTCCCTTTGATAGCCGCTAGGCTTTTGATCTCGGTGAGCCAGTCGGCCTATCACAAGAAGGAGGCAGCGGACAATGCCTATCTTCAGATCAGCGAGCAGGCGGCTTGGGCACTCCTATTGAAAATGCGTAAGCTACATCCCGTATTTGTTCTAGCGCAGCTACGATATGCTTGTGGGCTTACAGTGCTGTCGCAGCCCGATTTTGAGCAGTGGGCTAAGCGATCGGCTAGCAGCTTTCACCCAATTTTACCCTTAGCCAATAGGCAGGTAGTGGCGATAGATTGTAGCGTTGGGTCTAAAGCATTAGGGGGGTATTCGGATTTTATCGGCTCGGAAGCCTTCGCAGCCTCTATACAGCGCATGATCCAAGCAGCCGGTGGAGCGATCGGCGTGGGCGGTTACCGAGAGGTGCGACCTTTTTACACAACAGCTGCCTACCAAACCGAAGGGAACGACGGCCCTCGCTGGCGAACTACTCATCTAGGCTATGATTGCTGGATGCCGGCTGGCACTGCCGTGTCGGTGCCTTATCCGGCTACCGTGCACAGCTTTGGCTACGATGCGGCCGATCGGTCTTACGGAGCTACGATCATTTTAGCACATCATCCGAACGATTATCCTGTTTTTTACAGTCTCTACGGTCATCTCAATAAAGCGGCTTTAGAGGGGCTATATGTGGGCAAAACCTTAGCTGCCGGAACGGTTTTTGCTCAAATCGGCACCTATGAAGAAAATGGTGGTTGGCCGCCGCATTTGCACTTTCAACTAATGCTCGATATGCTAGGCCAAACAGGTGATTTTCCTGGCGTGGCCTACCCCGAAGAAGCCGCTGTTTGGCTGGCTTTGTGCCCCGATCCGCGTTTGTTAATGCCCGATCTGCCCAGTCAGCTTAGGAGCGATCCTGCGGAGCAAAAGATAACAGATTTGCTAGCTAAGCGTAAAAAGCAACTAGGTTATAATCTGAGCCTCAGTTACCAACAGCCCCTACATATCCTGAGAGGGTGGGGGGCTTATCTATTAGACCACAGTGGGCGCAGGTATCTCGATACGGTTAATAATGTGGCGCATGTAGGGCACGAACATCCCAAAGTAGTAGCCGCTGGGCAGCGCCAACTGGCTGTTTTGAATACGAATACGCGCTACTTGCACGAAGAAATTGTAGCTTTCGCCGAAGCCCTCACGGCTACTTTACCCGAGGCACTATCGGTGGTTTATTTTGTCAACTCAGGCAGCGAAGCCAATGAATTAGCCCTGCGAATGGCCTCCGCTTGGTCGGGTGGTAGCCGGCACATGCTGGCCATAGAGGCCGGCTACCACGGTAATACAAGCCGTACAATTGAGGTGAGTAGCTATAAATTCGATCGGAAAGGAGGTAGCGGCAGGCCAAGTTACACCGAACTACTACCGCTGCCAGATACTTATCGGGGATTGCATCGCGATCCTGCAACAGCTGGCCGTTCATACGCTGCCTATGCCACGGAAGCTATTGCGCGCATACAAGCACAGGGGCATCGCTTGGCGGGCTTTATCGCAGAGAGCATCCTTAGCTGCGGCGGGCAAATCGTGCTACCGGCTGGCTACTTAGCGGCTGTGTACGCAGCGGTCAGGGCGGCCGGTGGCCTCTGCGTCGCCGATGAGGTACAGGTTGGGCTAGGGCGGGTAGGAACTCATTTTTGGGGCTTTGAGTTGCAGGGGGTAGTGCCCGATATCGTCACGATTGGTAAACCTATCGGCAACGGTTATCCGCTGGGCGCGGTGGTTTGTACCACAGCCGTGGCAACAGCCTTTGCCAATGGAATGGAATATTTTAATACCTTTGGCGGTAGTCCAGTAGCTTGTGCTATCGGGCAGTCGGTTTTATCAGTCTTACGCGAAGAAGCTTTGCAAGAAAATGCCGCTAAAATAGGTGCTTATTTGCAAGCGGGTTTTCTTGAGTTGCAATCAGATTTTCCTATTATTGGCCAATGGCGGGGGCAAGGGCTTTTTCAAGGCATAGAGCTGGTAGAAGACCCGAATAGCCGAAAGCCCGCCCAGCGGCAAGCCGCCTACCTAGCCAACCGGATGCGCCAGCTAGCTTGTTTGATGAGCACAGATGGGCCTGATGAAAACATACTAAAAATAAAACCACCCATGTGCTTCAGCAGCCAAGATGCCGATCAGTTGTTTACTTATTTACGACAAGTTTTGCAGGAAGATGCTGCCCAACCTTAATTATACCTTCGCTTTATGTCAGAAACTTTTCATTGGGGGATCCTAGGGCTCGGGAAAATAGCCCGGAAATTTGCAGAAGACCTAGCTAGCATTCCCGATGCGCAACTCGTGGCCGTAGGTAGCCGCAGCACCGAGCGAGCTACCGCTTTTGCCCGAGATTTCGGCGCGGAATATGCTGCTGGCTCCTATGAGGCTATCTTTGATGGCCCTCGTTTAGATGCTATTTACGTAGCCACACCACATGCCGGCCATCAAGAATTAGTAGAACTATGCCTACGGAAAGGGGTGGCGGTGCTCTGCGAAAAACCACTAGGTATGAACATCCAAGAGGTGGAAGCCATGGTGGCAATTGCTCGCGAGAAAGGCGTGTTCCTGATGGAGGCGCTTTGGAGCCGCTTCACCCCCAGCACCGCCAAAGTGCTGGAACTACTAGCGGAGGGCAGCCTCGGTAGGGTAGAAGGCGTTAGAGCTGATTTTGGCTTCAGAATGGGCCCTAATACCGGTAGCCGGATTACCGACCCTGCCTTAGGCGGGGGCAGTTTACTGGATATAGGCATCTACCCAGTGTGGCTGTGCCAGCTTTTACTAGGCGAACCAAGCGAAATCGTAGCCGCAGCTAGATTGGATGAAAATGGCGTAGATATCGACCTACACGTTAGCCTTCGGTCAGCCGACGGTCGCTTAGGTCATGCTTATTCTACGCTCTTAGGGCGCACCAAAACGGAGGCACTCATTCAAACGGAAAACGCCTCCTTACATTGGCATCCCCGCTTTCACGAACCCAGCAACTTCTCGATTATTCGGGAGGGTGAGAGACCAGAGAATTACTTCTTTGAATGCCCAACCAACGGGTATAGCTACGAGGCAGCGGCTGTGATGGCCGATGTAAGAGCCGGCAAAACGGAAAATGCCCTATGGTCGCTATCGGATAGCTTAGTATTGCATCGCACACTGACGCGCATCCGCAAGCAAGTGGGCATTCTGTATCCGCAGGATTAGCTGCTGGAAACTTGTTACTTTTTGGTTAAGCTGGCATTATAGCTACAAATAAAGGATTCATTCTTATCTTGCAGGCTACTACCATCCACATCAATGCATCTATGTCTAGTAGCGCAACCAGCGGCCGTGAAGCGAATCTTACATCGGAGGCTCTCCTTGCCGAATGGCAGTTGGTGCAAGCCGCCCAAGCGGATGTAAGTGCTTTTCGTCCTTTGTACGAGCGCTACTACGACCCGATCTTCCGCTTTATTTGGCGGCGTTGTGAAGACGAGCACTTGGCAGCGGATATTTGTTCGCAGGTCTTCTTGCTGGCTTTGCGCAAGCTGGATAGCTACCAGTTCAGGGGGCTTCCCTTCAGTGCTTGGCTTTACCGAATCGCAGCGAACGAAGTGACGATGCACTACCGCCAACAGCAAAAGCAGCGCACGGTTACTGCCGATACGGCCGTCTATTGGGAACTAGCAGACCCCGACTCCCTCACCACAGGAGGCATCGATCAAGGGCTGTTAGAAAAACAGGTGAGTAGCCTGCTGCAAAGTTTGAAACCAGAAGAGCTTACGATTATCGAGCTGCGTTTCTTTGAGCACAGACCTTTCGCTGAAATCGCCGATCTACTCGGCATCAGTGAGGCCAATGCCAAAATGCGAACTTATCGCATTCTTGACAAATTGCGCAAAAAAATGCCCAAAATAGACTAGGAGATGGAGCAGCGCTACAACATTCACTTTAACCGAAAAGAACCCAGCCGCGAACAGCTTAAGGGTTTACAAGACTTCGATGCTGTCCTTAAAGCTTATGAGGCCGGTACGCCCATCAGTCGCCCTACAACTAAGGTGACGGCGATGCGCACACGCTATCGTTACCTTTCGTATGCTATCGGCAGTGCCGCAGCCGTAGCACTATTGGTGTTTGCTTGGGGGCAGTGGAATAGCGGCGTAGCTGCTTATTCGCCACAGGATACTGCGACCTACTTTACCAACCGACCTTTCATCCTACCTCCCGCCACCGCTAATGTGCCAGATGTGGAAGCCGTAACAATTGCCGATGAAGAACAAGCCCAAACAATTCATTTGGATGATGGGACACTTGTGTTTGCTCGCTCCACGCTATTCCATGATAGAGGCCGCGCTATTGAGCAACCTTTTCAGATACACTACCGGCAACTCGATGAGGTGATAGATTATTTTCTAGCCGGTATTCCCCTTTCTTATCTTGTAGGCGAGCAACAGCAGCAGCTTGATGCCGCAGTGGTGTTGGAGGTAGCTGCCACATCAGCGGGCAGTATCATTCCCATAGCAGCCGGCCAAGCTGTTTCCGTTCAACTCGCTACGGAAGTATATATCACTGATAATATAGCCGATTACGCTCTCTATCAACTAGATACAGTACTACGACAATGGGAAAAAGTGGGGCCAGTGAGCAGCCAATTCGAAGCTAGCCAATGGCCAGCAAGCTGGGAAAGTGTGCAACAATACCAGCGCGTAGTGGCAGACTATGCAAAACGCATGGAGGTCTTGAAAGCTACGAATCCTAGCCTTCCGCCGCGCCCTCAGGCCCCCAAAAGAGTAGTGGCCAACAACCCTACCATTGAGCTTGATTTCTTAAATGGTCTTGCATTAGCTGCCGGCAGCGATGTACACCCCCAAGACCTAGAACGGCTCAATAGCCGAGGGATATGGGAGCTATTACCCGAGACGGGGCAAATTGATATGCGTGCTTTCAATGTAGTTTGGGAACAAGTAAGGCTAAGGCGACTAGCAGGCGGAGACCGCTACGAACTCACCCTTATCAATCCAGGTAAAGAGGAAACTCTACTCATTCAACCCATTTTGTTGGATGAAGGCAATTACCAAGCCGCCTTGGCGCGCTACGAACTAGCCTTGGAACAATATGTGTATGCTTTAACCGCTTCTCAGGAAAATGTGGCGGAAGATAGTGCCTCCCTAGTAGCCGAGCGAGCCCAAGCCCTCTTGGCCGCCGAGCAGGCTATTCAAGCGCAGTTAGCGCAGTTGCCTACCGCAGAACAGCAAAAGTACCATCACCGAAAAGCTTTCTTCACCTTCGAGATTGCCAGTTGGGGGATGTATGCTGTTGCAAGAACACTAGACGATTTGCCTCCCGCCATTCCAGTAGCCTATCTTGATGAGGAGAAAATCGCGGTAAAGGATCAATTGGTTTATGTAGCCGATCCGCGATATAAGACGCTCTACCGTAGTGTGCGGCAGCCACAGAACCAAGTACTGCCCCTTGGCGAATCGTCTAAGATCTGGTCGGTAGATGCTCAAGGGCAGCTTTCAATCGGTCTTGCTTCAGACGAAGGTAGCAGTAAGAAAATGCGCTTCCAAAAAGTAGGTGCCCTTGCTTCCTCCGCCGCCTTAGTGAAGCAGCAGCTTTCGATAGATTAGTGGCCTTTTAAGTGGCTTTTGCGCTACAAAAACAACTCTTGCCCCCGCGAGCGGAGCGGCAGCCAAAGAGGATGCGAGTGGATACGCTAAGCAAAAAAAGTGCAGCAGCTAGTTTAGAAACAGCATTTGATGAGTTCTAATAGGGGGGTGAGCAGGCTAAAATCAAGCTCGTAATTGGTGGGGCAGCCCACACCGCGATTGCAAGAGGCCGTGAAAAGTAGCATAGCAGCCGCTGCTAAGCTAGGGAGAAGGGATTTGAACTTACGATTTTGCATAACGGAGGTACGTGATGATGAAGAAATGGGGGGCAAAAATAAAGCTTTTGTCAACTACTTGCAAGCTCATTGGTTTGTAGTGCAAGGTAGTAGTGTGGAAATAAAGCAATAAAAGCTGGTTTTGTTCGCTGCTCCTAGGAATAAAGCAAAGAGTAACTTACTTTTGCGCTTGCTAAATAAACTGATTATGTCCAGAAAAATTGCCCTACGGGATGCTTTACGTGAAGCAATGGTTGAAGAAATGCGCCGCGATGAGAATGTCTTTCTCATGGGGGAGGAAGTGGCCGAATACAATGGAGCCTACAAAGTGAGCAAAGGAATGTTAGACGAGTTTGGCCCCAGGCGTGTGATTGATACGCCGATTGCTGAATTAGGCTTTGCTGGTATTGGGGTGGGTGCGGCTATGAATGGCCTTCGCCCCATTGTGGAGTTCATGACTTGGAACTTTGCTGTTTTGGCTTTCGATCAGATTGTGAATAACGCAGCTAAGACGCTTTCGCAGTCGGCAGGGCAGTACAGCTGCCCCATTGTTTTTCGGGGGCCATCTGGTGCGGCGGGTCAATTGGCACAGCAGCATAGCCAAACTTTCGAGAGCTGGATGGCCAACGTACCTGGCTTAAAAGTGATCTCTTGTACTGATCCCGCCGACGCAAAAGGCTTGCTCAAATCAGCCATTCGCGATAACGATCCGGTTTGTGTGATGGAGTCTGAGTTGCTCTACGGCTACGAAGGGGAAGTGCCGGAAGGGGAGTATTTGGTGCCTATCGGGGTAGCGGCTGTTCGCCGCGAAGGAACGGATGTGACCTTGGTTTCTTACAACAAAATGATGCTACCAACGATGGAAGCAGCGGAGGAACTGGCCAAAGAAGGCATCAGTGCGGAGGTGATTGACCTGCGTACGATTCGTCCGCTGGATTTTGGTGCCATCGTGAAATCGGTTAAAAAAACCAATCGCTTAGTCGTGATCGATGAAAGCTGGCCCTTCGCAGGGGTGAGTGCAGAGGTTGCCTACGAGGTGCAAAAATATGCTTTCGACTACCTCGACGCGCCTGTTACACGGGTAAACGCTGCTGATACGAACTTAGGTTATGCCCCCACTTTTGTGGAAGAATATATGCCTAATGCTGCCAAAATCATTCAGGCGGTAAAAGCGGTTAGTTATGCTAAACGCTAGGCCACAACAATGACTTGTTCGGCCGTTCAGCTAGCTTGGGACAACACACCAAAAGCGGTGGCACCGTCGTTTTATATCCAGTTAAATGGAAATTACAGCCTTCCCTTGCCCTGCTCATAACAGACCCAATGTTGGTTATAAGGCTGGCATAAATGCGGGGGCAAGGCTATCTTGTAGGCGCAAGTGTGGTAATTTATTTTGCCACAGCTCCGCCATTCCATCACACTGTTTTTAATTCAATACTATTATGAGATACCTTGTTTTATTTTCCGCTTGCCTACTCGCTTTTCTATTGAGTGCCTGCTTAACGATAGAGGAGAAAATCACTTTCAAGAAGGATGGTTCTGGCACCTATTCAACCACCGTAGATATGAGTGAAATGCTTAGCAACCCTTTCTTCGGAGCAGCCATGCAGGAAGAAATGGAAAAAGCAGGCCAAGTCGTAGCGACTCGGCTGGATTCCACTATCGACGTCTATGGCCAGCTAGCGGCTGCCAATCCTCAGTGGACGGCTGCTGACCACCAGCTGATGAAAGGCTTGCGTTCGACTATGGTCATGGACTTTGAAGCGGGAGAAGGAGGGATTTATCTTAGTTACGATTTTCAAAATGCCTTGGAGTTGAACCGAATTATGCAGCTTATGTCGGAGGCTCAAAAAGGCGAAGAAAGCAATGGGCTAGCCACGGCTGGCGATTTACTAGGTGCTGCTTCTAATACCTTTACTTTTTCCAAGAAAAAGTGGCTACGTGATTACAGCATTCCCTCAATCGAAAATCCACTGGGGGAGGGAGAAGAGGCCGAGATGGCTAAAATGATGTTCAGCGAAGCTAAGATGGTTTTTTTGATGGAGTTTCCTAGTAAGATTAAGAAAGTGAAAGGTTTCGAGACGCATACGATCGAAGGAAATAATACGGTGCGTGTGGAAATTCCTTTCTTAGACGCGCTCGATAATACGGAGTTGCTAAATACTTACCTAGACGGTGAGGTGAAATATTAGGGCTATGCTAGAACAAATTTGGCAGTCTGTACAGCAAGCAGCGCAAGGGCTTGCCAGCACAGTGGGCGATGGCACTAAGGATAGAACCAATCAGTTGATCGACGATTGGTTGAAAATTTTTCCGCAGCTAGAGATTTACGGTTTGGAAATCACCAGCTTCGCACTCGGTCTAGCGATCAGCCCAAGCTTAGAAGTGGAGCTGGTCGGGAAGCATGAAGACTGGTCGATAGAGCGGCTCGATCAGTTGATTAGCGAGAACAAAGGGCTTTCGGCCATCACGATGGTGCTTTCCACTATTCGGTCGGCTTATCGTTTACATGCTAGATCGTTGGCTACGCTACATCCGCCTTTAGTCGTAAAAATTGCGATTCGGATTTCTCCGGAGGTGCGGGTGGTGCTTGGCCAGCCAGTTTTAGAACGCTAGGCGAAGGAAAGGCATAAGTAAGGTCTCCGGCGGCTGCTGGTTGCTAGCGATAAACTGAAAATGGCTATGAAGAAGAACGATATGCGTCGGAGGATTATCTCAAAGTGTTTGGGCTACTTTGGGCTATGGGTGTTGCTGGGCGCACTCAGTGGCTGCTACTCCTTCAAGGGTATCTCTATTCCCGAAGGTGCAAAGGTAGTGGTGATCGATCAGTTCGAGAACAACGCGTTTAATGCCCCTCCTACGCTTGCGCTAGACGTTACGGAGGAATTACGGAATAAAGTGCGCGACGAAGCGCGGCTGCAAATCGTGGAGCAAAGCCCTGATCTGGAGTTCAAAGGCACCTTAGTTGACTTCCGCGTAACGGCTGAAGCTCCGCGCCCTGGTGAATTTGCTGGTCTGAACCGCCTAACCATTGTGGTGGCGGTGGAATATATCAATCACATGGACGAGAAAGACAAGGGCTGGCGGTCTAATTTCTCTTTCTTTTTTGATTTTCCGGGCACCACCAGCCTAGCTTCCGTGCAAGACGAAGCTATCCGCGTGATCTTAGAGGATATTACGGAGCAAATATTCAACAAAGCCTTTGCGGATAGTTGGTAGCTTACCTACCGCTTAAAGGGGCACATTTTCGACTACTTCGAGGCCATAGCCGATGAGCCCCACCCGTTTTTTAGGCGATTTGGTGAGTAGGCGTAGTTTGCTAACTTGTAGATCGCGTAGTATTTGAGCCCCTACGCCGAAATCGCGTTGGTTCATACTGCGCTGTCCATCGTGGCCGATGGAGAGCCCTTCTTCGAGGCGTGCGCGCAGCACTTTGAGCTCGTTGATGATTTGGTCGGCATCTTGGTGGGGGCGCATAAAGAGTAAAACGCCTTTACCTTCTTCACTGATTTTGCGTAAGGGGGCATTGAGGCCGCTGCCGTAGTTGTCCATAAGACGATGGAGGAGATCGTGGCTAGTGGTGCTACTGTGTACGCGGGTTAGTACGGCTTCGCCGGGGAGCCATTGGCCAAAGGTGAGGGCTAAATGTAGATCATCGTTGGTAGTTTGGCGGTAGGCATGGAGGGTAAAGCGGCCGAAGGAGGTGTCGATATCCATACTGATTTCCTTTTCCACGAGGCGTTCGGTACGCATCCGGTAGGCCACTAAATCTTTGATAGATATAATTTTCAGCTGGTGTTTTTCGGCTATTTTGCGGAGTTGGGGTAGCCTAGCCATGGTGCCGTCTTCGTTGAGGATTTCCACTAACACCCCGGCAGGGTACAGACCAGCCAACTTGGCTAGATCTACGGCTGCCTCGGTATGGCCGGTGCGCCGGAGGACACCTCCCTTCTTGGCGCGCAGCGGGAAGATATGGCCTGGGCGAGCGTAGTCGGTTTTGCGAGCATCCTTGCTAGTGAGGTGGCGGATACCGGTGGCGCGGTCGTAGCTGGATATACCTGTGCTACAGCCGTGGCCTACCAGATCAATGGAAACGGTAAAGGCCGTTTCGTGTAGAGCTGTATTGGAGTTGACCATCATGGGGAGGTCGAGTTCATCTGCTCGTTCGCTGAGGATAGGCGTACAGATAAGCCCTCGGCCATGGGTTGCCATGAAGGTAATTATTTCGGGGCTTACGAGTTCTGCTGCGCAGATAAAGTCGCCTTCATTTTCACGGTCTTCATCATCTACCACAATGATTAGCTTACCTGCGCGGATATCGGCAATAGCTTCTTCGATGGTGTTTAGTTGTGTGTCAGTATCGTTTACTGGGTTGCCAGACATTGCTTTGTATTCCTTTTAAGTAACGTAAGAGCCCTATCAAAAGGGCTAGATTCATAGCTATGAAATAGCGAAGACTCCTGAGCGGAAGCCAATGCCATGCTAGGTATTTTTCTAATACCAGATCGACTAGTGGCACGACCAGTAAGCCTGCTGCCGAAATAGAAAACGCCAAGACTGCCCAATAGTTGTGATATACGAAGCCCAAGAGAGAGAGCGAAAGCAAATAAAGGAGCAGTAATATTGGTGTGAGCCAGCGGAGTATTTTATGGCTAAAAAAGGCAAAAGCCAAACCAGGTTTAGGCGGCCACCAGTGGGAGTGAAAATGACGGGCGTTTTGCCAGTTGCCTGCTGAAATACGCACTTTTCTTTTGAATTCTTCTTGAATTTCTTGGCCTACGGCTTCGTAGCAATGGGCTGTGGCTACGCTGATTCCTCTTCCACCCTTCGCATAGGCCGATAGACATAGGAAGAAATCGTCCACTAAAAAGGTCGTAGGCACTGCTTCGAAGTAAGTTGCTCGCAAAGCGTAGCAGCCTCCAAAAGGGCCAATGGTGTAGCCCCATAATTGGCCTTCGGCTTGTTTAAGTTTTACTTCCCGATGAATGTATTGGTCTTCACTTTGGCTGATGCCTGTTGCTCGTAGGCCCGTATGGATCATACGGGCATCGGCCATAGCAATAGCTGGATTCTGGATCATGGGAGCCAGTAGCTGGCTTACCGTATCAGGGGCTAGCATTACGCTAGCATCGGTGAGTAAAAAAACAGTAGGAACTCCTTGTACCGTGGCTTGTGCGGCCAGCTGATTAATAATATTAGGCTTGCCTTGGCGGCTATCGAATAGGCGTAGTACGAGGCGTTCTTCCTGAGCCGCTGCGGCTTTTAGGATGGCATTGGTAGCATCGGTTGATTGATCGCTACCGATCCAGATTTGATAAGGGCCTGGGTAGTCTTGCAGCAGTAGGCTGGCTAGTTTTTCAGCTAAGACCTTTTCCTCATTATGGACAGCCATTAGAACAGCAACGGTGGGTAGTTGCTCTTTGGTGGGCTGTAGTAAGAGCTGTTGGTATAAAGCGGGCTGCTGGCTAGGATCGTAGAAGAGCCTTACTGCCTTCTTTTGCTGCCGACGGCCTATCCAAAGGCGTACTAGCCAAGGATAAAGCAGGTAGGTATGCAGCATACCTGCCAAGCTGAGCAACAATATACCTACGATTGCGATCATGTAGAGGGCAAAGGTACAGCAGCAGGCGCAAAAAATGCGCTTACGCGGCTGTTTTCTATTAGGAATAGCAGGATTTAGACTTTTTCAGGTATGCTTCTTTGCGCATGGAAGCGATCTGGAAGAGATCGGCGAAAATAAAAATTAAAAGAAAGTTTAAAAACTAAACTAAGCATTAAAAATTTGCTGTATCTTTGCCGTATAAAAGCTACAGATATGAAAATTGCTCTTGCTCAAATCAATGTACATGTTGGGAATTTTGCGGCGAACCGAGATAAGATGTTAGCGTATGTTGCCCGTGCGAAAGCGGCGGGGGCGGATCTTATTGCTTTTCCAGAGCTAGCTACGGTGGGTTATCCGCCGCGTGATTTTTTAGAGTTTTCTGACTTTATTGATGCGGGTAATGCGGTGGTGGAAGCACTAGCCAAGGCGGCAGACGGTATCGCAATTGTGTTAGGGTCGCCTAGTCGTAATCCGGTATTAGCGGGTAAAGACTTGTATAATTCTGCTTATTTTTTAGCGAATGGAGAGGTGCATCAGGTGCAGCACAAAACCTTATTGCCTACGTATGATATTTTTGATGAGTACCGCTACTTTGAGCCGGCCAGCGAGTGGCAGGTAGTAGCGTATGGTGGTAAGCGGATCGCCTTGATTGTATGCGAAGATAGCTGGAACGTAGGGAATGAAAATCCGCTCTACACCATCAACCCGATGGATGAATTGGTGAAACAATCACCTGATTTCATTTTGAATATTTCTGCCTCTCCTTTTGCTTATGCCCATGCTGCGGATCGAATTGCGGTATTGCAGGCCAATGTGGCACGCTACGATTTGCCTTTGTATTATGTCAATCATGTAGGGGCACAAACGGAAATACTTTTCGATGGGGGCTCTTTAGTAGTAGCGGCTGATGGAACGGTGGTGGACGAGATGCCCTACTTCGAGGAATGTCTCCGAGTGTATGATACCGATAGGGTGGATAAAGCACAGCTTGTAGGCGGCGAGCAGTTAAAGGAAAAGATACCTTTGATCCATGATGCCTTAGTGATGGGTATTCGGAATTATTTCAATAAGCTAGGATTTAAACAAGCAGTGCTAGGTTTGAGTGGAGGCATAGATTCGGCTTTAGTGGCGGTATTAGCGGCTAGGGCTTTGGGGCCACAGAACGTTCGCTGTGTTCTTTTGCCTAGTCAGTTTAGCAGCGATCATTCTATCAATGATGCTCGCCAATTGGCACAAAATTTGGGAAGTCAATACGATATTATCCCGATCGAAGGGGTCTATACCGGTTTTATGGATGCTTTAGGTTCGCATTTTATGGGCACTAGTTTTGGTTTGCCGGAGGAGAACATTCAAGCTCGTATCCGTGGGGTTCTATTGATGGCTTTGAGCAATAAGTTCGGCCCTATCCTGCTTAACACAAGTAATAAGAGCGAAATGGCCGTTGGTTATGGTACGCTTTACGGCGATATGTGTGGCGGCCTGAGTGTGATAGGCGACGTTTATAAGACCGAGTGTTATGAACTAGCGCGTTACATCAATAAAGATGGCGAAGTGATACCCGAGAACATCCTCACGAAGGCACCAAGTGCTGAGCTACGCCCCGATCAGTTCGATAGCGATAGCTTACCGCCCTACGAAGCCTTAGATGCCGTTTTATACCAGTATATTGAGGGCCACCAAAGTCCAGACGACATCATTAGTATGGGCTTCGATGAAGCTTTGGTGAGACGCACCTTGCGTTTGGTTAATATCAATGAATTCAAGCGTTATCAAACAGCCCCTGTGCTGCGCATAAGTTCTAAAGCCTTCGGAATGGGGCGTAGGATGCCCATCGTGGCGAAGTATCTGAGCTAGCACAGATAAGTCGTACCTTGCCTCCATCCCTATAGACTTGTTCGGCGAGCTATCAAAGGTGTTTATGCTCTTTTTTCAAGCTTGTGGCGTTGTGAAAGTAAGGAAAACAATAGGTAAGTACTCGGACAAAATTAATTACACCTTTTCACTCGGCATCTTTTGCTCCCAGCCAGCGTTAAAAAGCCTCGTCTTAGCACCACTAAGCCTACGTTTTTTGCCTCGGCTGAAAGCAAAATCTACCAGATTGAAAAGTTGCATTAAATATGTCCGAGTACTTAACGGGCAAAATCACCTAAAAAAATGTTAATTTTCTTCCCTTATGGCATATTTAACACTTTGGAAGTCTTTAGTTTCGATAAAATGACCTAACTTGCAGTTGCTTAACCCTTTATAATTTTTGTTAACCCTTTATTCTTCTAATGTATGACGATGGTACAAAACTGTGCTAGCGGCACTTTAGCCCCTTATGTTCCTTCGGTGGCTAAACCCTGGAATTTAGCGCGTGTACGTCACCTGTATAGGCGTATAGGCTATGGTAGTAGTCCCGATCAGTTGGAAGTGGCGTTGGAGTTGAACCCTAGCCAGCTAGTGAATCAGTTGTTAGATACTGCATTGGCGCAGCCATTGCCTGAGCCTCCTATATGGGCGAATTGGGATCATAATACCTTTGTGGCCAATGGTATCGAGGATACCTTTCCCGTTTATGTAGAATGGATGATGGCGTATATGCAGCGAGCAATGGAACAAGGGCCACTTGAAAAGCTAGCTCTATTTTGGCATAATCATTTTGTGACGCGCTACGAGTCGTATAGTTGCCCAAGTTTGATGTATCAGTATCAGCGATTGTTGGAGCAACATGCCTTTGGGGATTTTAAAACCCTAGTGACGGAGATCGGCCGCACGCCAGCTATGCTCTTTTTCTTGAATGGCTTTGAGAATACGCGTTTTTCGCCGAACGAGAACTATGCTCGGGAGCTCTTTGAACTCTTCACTTTAGGGGAGGGGAATGGCTATACCCAGCAAGACATTGTGGAAGCTAGTAAAGCTTTAACGGGCTACAATGGTTGGACGACCTACTGCGGCCCGGTTCAGTTTGTAAGCTGGGGGTATGATGATGGCCCTAAGACTATCTTTGGCCGCACAGGTAACTTTGGCTATCCTGCTCTAATAGCTATTTTGTTTGAGGAGCGTGCTAGCCAGATCGCCAACTTTATATGCCGCAAGTTGTATCGCTTCTACGTGAACCCGGAGGTAGATGAGACGATTGTAGCAGGCCTAGCGGAAACATTCTTAGCTAATAACTTTACGATTGAGCCGGTGCTGCGGCAGTTGTTCAATAGCGAGCATTTTTTCGATGAGAAGAATTTTGCGGTGCTGGTAAAAAGCCCGCTAGATATGTTCTATAGCTTTCAGCGTGAAGGTGGGTTTGGCGATTTCGAGAACCGCTTAGTTTGGATGTTTTGGGCTTCTTCTCAACTTGGGATGCAGTTAATGGAGCCACCCGATGTAGCCGGTTGGGTAGGGGATCGGTCTTGGATCGATTCTAGTCGGCTTACGGGTCGCTGGGAGGTAGCTTCTGGCTTTCTTTGGAATTGGTACAATACAGATGAGCAGCATTTAGTGGATCTAGCGCGAAGGCTCACGAACAATAGCAACTCGCCAGAGGTCATTGCGCAGGCTATGGTAGATCATTTCGTGGCAGGGGGATTGATAGGGGCGAACGCTTATGAAACCGCCACCGACGTTCTGAAGTGGGATATTCCACAAAACTACTACGATACAGGGGCTTGGAATTTAGATTGGGAGTCGGCGCGATACCAGCTCCTATTGCTGCTGTTTCACTTAGTGCGGCAGCCTGAATTTCAATTGTATTAGTCTTTTCCACCCACTCCCAAAAGTAGAACGATAATGAAAAAGCATATTTCACCAACGCCATTGCGCAAAGGAGCTACGCTAGCCGATACAAAGGCACATGAGCAGGAGCATCTTTTACTCGGTCGGCGTTCTTTTCTGCGCAACTTTGGCCTCGCTGGCACAGCCGGCTTGTTGCTCAACAAGCTACCCGTATCGGCGCTGAGTGCTAGCTCCCTGGCTCAAGCCCTTAGTGCGGTCAATAACGATCGCATCCTTGTCATGATCCGGCTTAAAGGCGGTAATGACGGCTTAAATACGATCATTCCTATTCACGATTTTGGCACCTACCAGGCTGCACGACCCAATATTTTTATCCCGCAAGCCAACACTTGGTCGCTCAACGGTGCTGTGGCAGCGAATAATAGTTTGAGTGCTTTGCAACCTTTGTGGAATGAAGGGATGATGAAGGTGGTGAATAATGTAGGCTACCCAAACCAAAACCTGAGCCATTTCCGCTCTTCTGACATTTGGGCCAGTTCGTCGGATGCCGAGCAGTTCGTCACAAGCGGCTGGTTAGGGAGGATGTTGGAGAATGACTTCCCAGACTTTCTCGTTAACCCGCCTCAAGACCCGCCTGCGATACAGATTGGCGGCACTAGTAATTTGGTATTTAACAATAGCGATAATTTCAACTACGCTATCTCTACAGAAAACCCCTCTCAGCTCTATGAGATAGCACGAACAGGGCAATTGTATGATGTGCTCGACGTGCCGGAATGTACCTTCGGTGAGCAGCTTTCCTATCTGCGGGCCGTGGCGAATACGACTTTCCGATATGCAGGTGTATTGGCAGCTGCTTTTGATGCTGGGCAAAATTCAGTGGAATATAGCAACGATCGTTTAGGGGATCAGCTAGCCCTGATTGCTCGTCTAATTCGAGGCGGCCTTAATACGCGCTTATATATGGTGGAGCTAGACGGCTTCGATACCCACGCGAACCAGCCGGATTGGCATGCCTATTTATTGCAGAGCCTAGCGACTAATACCGCTGCTTTCTTCCAAGACCTAAGCGCTGGTGGTCATGCCGAAAGAACACTAGCGATGACTTTTAGTGAGTTCGGGCGGCGCATCGAACAAAATGGCTCAACAGGTACCGACCATGGTGCCGCAGCACCCCTTATGGTCTTTGGCCAGGGCTTGGATGGCAATGGCGTGCTTGGTGGCCTCCCTAACTTGCAGCAGGTGGATGCAGCAGACAATATGATCCACCAAGTCGATTTCAGGTCTGTCTATGCTACGATCCTTCATTATTGGCTTTGTTTAGACAGCGATTATGTAGATAGCCTGCTGGGGGGGAGCTTTGATCGTTTAGAAGCACTCGGCTTGTTCTGCGAAGGAAGTACTTCCACAACGGATATTGGCCGAGCGGATACAATTCAGCTTTCAGCTTATCTATCAAACGGACAGCTAGCCATCGACTATCATTTACCAGCCACGGGTACGGTGAATTTGCGGCTACATGATGCCCTAGGGCGTTCCCTTAGTACGGTCTTTCAAGGGCGGCAATACTTAGGGAAGCAAGAGCTTCGCCTTCCGCTGTCGTCGGTCAATTGGTCGGCGGGTGTGTATGTGGTGTCGTTAGAAACAGGCGGCCGGGTGTATTCCCGTAAGGTCGCACTATTTTAGGGGGTGGTATAATTCACGATTGTAATTTATCATTATTGCGGTGTCTTTCGGCGTCGCGCTGGGTTTTTTTGGCTAGGCTAGCGGTGAGGGCTGCTGAAAGATCCACGCCTGTTTGGTTGGCAAGGCAGATGAGCACAAAAAGCACATCGGCCATCTCGTCGGCTAGCTGTTGGTGAGCTGTTTCAGCCGCCGCAGGGTCTTTCCACGATTGCTCCCCGTAAACGCGAGCCATAATACGTGCTACCTCTCCCACTTCTTCCATTAGAATGGCCGTGTTCGTGAGTTCGTTGTAGTAGCGGATTCCTACGGTTTTTATCCAATGATCCACTATTTGCTGTGCTTCTTCTAAGTGCATAAAGTTGCGTTGATGAAAGAGGATGGTTGTAGATGCTTATAGGTGCTTTTTGGGGCAGTAGGAGGATTGTACTCCCCATTTGCGCTACAAAGTCACCCTTGCCCCTGCACGCTGTGCCTAAGCTTAGCACCGTATGGACTTTAAAACAGAGCCTTTGCTCAAAATGAGCTGATCCAACACGTTTCGTTTGTAAGACTGTTGCTGTTTCATATCTAACACTTTTTTCGGCTGGGAGTTGGGGAGCACTAGTGCTTAGTGCTTATTACGCTCCGTATTTAAAGCAATTAACGAAACGATTTTTCTCCTGCCTTTGAAAATATCTAGTTCTAATAGTGTGCTTTGCGCCACCAATAAATTGCCGATCAGTAGGAGAGCGGCTAAGCTGAAAAAACGAGTATATTTCATCGTAGTGAGAATTGATAGTAAGTGAAAAATTGGTTATTGTAAGTCCTTACATCCCCATCTACGAGGGTCATTAGCTAGGTGGTTTTGGTTGGGGAATATTTTTTTAGCGGTCGCTAGCGTAGGTATTGATTATTGCCCGTAGGGCAGGGGCAAGGGCGAACTTTGTAGCGCAAGTGGTAGGGCAATTGCAAGCTCTTGCCTAGGCTAGTAAAACCTTGACTAAATATCGATCATCCCAACCTGCTTTTTTTCGCTTAGCTTTTATGCCCACTTTGACTGTATTTTCTTGCCTTAATTGATTGAGCGCAAAATGTCGGATCACAGATTGGTTAACAGCGGCATTTCCCATTCGTGTTCGATTTTGATCTTCACCGAAGGCTACATCAAGCACATAGTGAAGCCTGTTTTCAATTCCCCAGTGCCCCCTGATGGAAGTAGCGATCTGTCCTTGCTGCTCTACTTTTAGGCTACTGATAAAAAAGCTACGCTCACTTCGTTTTTGACCGTTTTTACGTCCATTTATGAATTCAGTTTCCCGATCAACCATTACCATAGATTGAATTCCTGGCCAACGTGCTATTAGGTCATCTGTTAGATAGCCGCGCACTGGACAAGCGGTGTAAATCCTTTTTTCTAAGCGACCATGATCGGCCTCTAGGTGTTCTATAACTTGTTTGTCTGCTGCTACACCCACTTTTTCAAAGTTCTCTTTAACTTGCTCATGTAAATTGCCTTGATTTCCTTTTAGGGCTAATACATAATCTGCTTCTCCTTTTATAATGTCTTGTGCAATAGCAACTTGTGTACCCATGGCGTCAATAGTAACGATTGCTCCACTAATGTTCAAAAGCCCCAGCAACTCAGGAATAGCTGTTATTTCATTAGATTTTTCATCGGTAACTACTTGTGCTAAAACTAATCGAGATTCGTTAGCCCAGGCACTTACTATGTGTTTGGGAGATTGCTCTTGGTAGGTGTCATAGCTACCTCGAAGTGTTTTGCCGTCTATGCTAATATGACTTGCTTGCTCCGCTAAGGTACTAGTGTAGCTTCGGAAACAAGCTTGAAAAGTTTCAGGGTTTAATGACTGGAATACACGACCAAAAGTGTCATGAGACGGAATACCTTTTTGAGCTACACCGAAATATTCACGCAACATCGATTCTTTCGCTTGTCCGAACTCCTCGATCTCTACCCAGTCGTCCGCACCGCATATCATGGCAACTATGGCAATCGTGATTATTGTCTCTAAACTGTGTAGCTTCCCTAAAGGGGATCGGGTATCTTCCAAATCTTTGAAGTGCTCAAAGAGATTACAGCGTATCTTGTTTTCAGCCATTTTGGCGTCAAAGTACGCACTATTCCGCAATTGAGCTTGCAATTGCCTTATGTAGTTCGCCTATCTCCCCTGCTGCGCCGGGGCGGTTTTCGTCATCTATCCAGA
>DAINNZ010000046.1:0-23399 GCA_036735605.1 Lewinella sp.
GAGCGATGCTAAGCACAAGGGCTAGGTGCTGATCAGCTACCTCCTGCGCCAAGCTGCCCCAATCGCCGCTAGCGCGGGGAAATGATAACAGAACAGCTCTTTGCGTCTCCCATTCGGCAGGCATACGACGTTGAGGGGATGAGGGCATCTTTAGTTGCTTTTTAATAGATTGGTGAGGTTGATATCGAGCTGGCCAGTGATGGCAACGCGCACTTCAAGCCCTTCTGGCCGCAGATAGACTTTGCCTAAGCTAAGCTGATTGAGACGCCCCTTGAGGCGAATGCCATTGCCGAGGTCTTGATCGGCAAGTTGGGTGGCCAATTGTTCCTTCAGTTCGCCCATATTTTCGCTGAGCATAGCATCGAGGTTGCTTTCGATTTGGTTTTTGAGCTTGCTTTTGAAGAGCCAAGCAGCTGTTTTAGTGAGTAAGCTTTTAGTTTGTAGCGTGAAATCAAGCTGCTCAATCGTAAGTTTTTGCGCTTCGTTATCGTAGGCAGGAATCCCACTTAAATGGATGTTGCCATTGTAAGCACCACTAGCGGCTAGACTAATCATCACCTTGTTGCCACTAGGAAAAAGGCGGAGGCTTTGGATGCTAACGGACTTGCTGCCGCTGCTAAAAGTTTGGTTCACTACCGACTGCGCAGCCATCCGCTCGGCCTCAGCATAGGTGATTAGTGAAGCGATGCGGATGTTGAAGTCGTTTTCCTCCCTGATTTGCGGCACGAACTTAAAAGTAGGGAAAGGCGTGGGTAAGCTGTAGGGAGCCGTAGGGCTAAAAACCAACTGCGGCATAGCCTCTAAAGTAATGATGGCCGAAATACTCGTCTCGGTGGCTTGCAGGGGCGTCATACGTAGATCGCGAGGCTGCATTTGTAGCCAAGCTTGGTATTCTTCGGCTACTAATTGAGGTTTTTGTAATTCGTTCCACAGCTCGGTCACGTAACTACCTAGCTGCCCTTGTTCTGCTACAGCTTGGTCAATTCCTTGCTCGATCATACTTTGCGAGCGGCGAATAGCATAGCTACTTACGGTAGAAAGTGGCAGCGAAACCACTCCTAAACGCAGCTTTGGCTCTCGTTGCCAGCGGTGGCTGATCAGCCGCGTTTGCGTAGCAAAATTCCAAGCGGGGCCTATATTGAAAACACTGATAAAATCTAGCTCCAAAACCCCATCGGCCTTGGCCGTTCCTAGTGCCAGATCGTAAGCGATGTCTAGCTCCAATGGCACTTTGTAGCGGATTTGCTCACTAAAAACTTCAATCTGTACATCGGCTGCTTTTGTGATTTTCACCTTCAAGCGTTGGTCATCGGTAGCAGCGCCACCAAAGTTCATATCTTGTAAATTCTCATTGAGTAGTGCTTCCAAATCGTGAATTGGCAGCGTAATCGGGATGCTGATGGTAGAAGGCTCCATCGGCGGTATCTCCTTGAAAGTAGGCGTCTCTATTGCTTCGGCTTTGTTAGCCGTGCCGCAGCCGCTTACTAAGAGTAGGAGCCAAGATAACAATAAGATAAAGTGACAAAAAGGATACTTCACGGGCGATGGTCTTATATTCGCGGTCGAAAATACAACCAATGCGACAATTCAAAGCACTTATTTCTGATTTAGACGGTACTTTAGTAGATACGGAGCCCGTACATGCCCAAGCGTGGTTTACCGTTTTGGCTCGTTATGGACTACATTTCGACCACAATTGGTTTTTACAGTTTGTGGGTACTTCCGATTTTTTCGTCGCACAAGAGGTGATCCAACACCACGGCGTATCTCGCGAAATCAGGGAGCTACAGGATGAAAAGCAACTGGCTTTTCACGCCTTAGTACGCAGTAGTGGCTCCCTGATTTTTAAGGGGTTGGAGCCTATACTGGCTCGTATTTCGGCTCACTACCCCACCGCTATTGCTACCAACAGTGGCCGTTTGGATGCCGAGGAAATCTTTGCCGGCAGCGGCCTACCGAATTACTTCCCCGTGAGCGTTACGGCTAGCGACGTAGCGCGTATGAAGCCCGACCCAGCGATGTATTTGCTAGCTGCGCAAAAAATTAACGTCTCTCCGTTGGAGGTCTTGGTTTGCGAAGATAGCCCAGCGGGCATCGCTGGCGCAAAAGCCGCCGGCTGCTATGTGATTGGCATTACGAATAGCCAAAGCACCGAGCGCCTAGCTGAAGCGGATGAGATCGTGACCGATAGTGTAAGTGCCTTTGAACGCATACAGACACTCTTGGGCATCGCCTAACTGCCTAAAAACGCCAAGCAATTGCCCGCGTCTCCTTGTTCCCAATTTGAAGGGGCAGCACCTCTACCCTAGCCGCTTTGGCTCGTAGCAGCGCTTGGTAAACAGGCGTTTCATGGGCTTTGTTTGAAAGCATAATAGAAAACCAAGTGCAAAGCTTAGGGCGATCTTGGCTTTCTTTTACCAGTTGTATCGCAAAAGCTTTTTCACCCCCTGGGCGGTGCAGCTCGTGGCTTTGTCCGCCAAAATTACGGCCACTGCCCGCCCGAGCACTTGGCAGTTGCTGCCATTTTCGCTGATTGACGCGGCGGGCTTCCTCAGCCGATTCGTAAAAAGGCGGGTTGCAAACGCAGCAGTCGAAACGCTCCTCCGCAGTGGTAACGCCCGCGAAAAGCTGCTCTGTACTAGTCTGCTGCCGTATTTCCACTTTGCCCTTTAGGCTCGGATTCATTTGCGCAATTGCCCGTGCGGCTTTCAGAGCCTTGGCATCCACTTCCGTCCCAACAGCTAGCCATCGGAAGTGCGACTGCGCCAAAAGCGGAAAAATACAGGCTGCACCACAGCCAATATCGAGCAAACGCACCTCCTTGCCGGTGGGCACTACGCCAGCGTTTGACTCGGCTAGTAGATCCGCTAAGTAGAGCAAATAATCGAGTCGGCCCGGCACTGGCGGCGTCAAATAACCCGTTGGCAAATCCCAATATCGGATATTATACTGCTGCATCAACAGTGCTTTATTCAAATTTTTAACCGCTTCGGGCTGGGAAAAATCGAGGCTCAGCTTAGCCGCTTTTGTTTGAATAAAGTGATTTTTCAGTGCTGGCACTAGCTCGGCTAGTTCCAGCAAAGCATAGTCGGTTTTAAAAGGATTATTGGGGTGCATCCGCTAGTGTTTGGAGTACTTGAATAGTGTAGTCGATCATATCGTCGGTAAGGTCTAGGTGGGTGGTAAATCGAACCGTTTGGGGGCCAAAAGGCACGGCTTGTATGCCTTTTTCTGCTAATTGTGCCAAGAAGGAAGCCGCACTCCTATCGGCTAGGTGGAAGATGCAGATGTTTGACTCCGCAGGGGCAACGGCAGCGATGTAGCGCAAGGGTGTTAAGGCCGCCGCGAGTCTCTTTGCTCGGTCGTTATCCTGCTTGAGGCGGCCGATATGGTTTTCTAAAGCGTAGATACCAGCGGCTGCTAAGTAACCTGCTTGCCGCATTCCCCCGCCGATCACTTTTCGGTAGCGTCGGGCCGCCTGTATGGAGGCATCGCGGCCTAGCAACAGGCTACCCACCGGAGCGCCGAGGCCCTTGCTCAGGCAAATACTGATGGTATCGAAGCGCTGCCCCCAGTCGGCTGGGCTTTCTCCCGTTTCCACGAGTGCATTGAAGAGGCGGGCACCGTCTAAGTGACAAGCTAAGCCAGCCGCGCGGGCTTCGACCAGCAGAACATCTACCTCTGCGAGGGTGTAGATGCTGCCGCCGCCTTTATTGCAGGTATTCTCCAACACTAAGAGGCGGCTGGGCGGTAGCCAATCGGCCTTCGGTTGTATAGCGCTGCTAATTTGCCCTGGCAGTAGCTTTCCATTTTTGCCTTCTAGCAGCCGCATGCTTACGCTAGAAAGTAAGGCATAAACACCCCCTTCGTATTGATAGATATGCGATTTTTCTTCACAGATCACCTGATCCAAAGCTTGGGTATGCACCTTGATGGCCAATTGGTTGGTCATGGTGCCACTCGGGCAAAACACGGCGGCTTCCATCCCAAAAAGCGCCGCAGCCATTGTTTCTAGCCGGTTTACGGTGGGGTCTTGGCCAAAAACATCATCCCCTACCTCAGCAGCTAGCATAGCCCTTAGCATAGCGGCCGTTGGGCGCGTTACCGTGTCGGAAATTAGATTTACTTGCATAAGTTGAAATACACTCCTTGTGAAGCCGTCTGCAAAGGTGCGCTTTTTTTGAAATAGTCTTGCGCAAAATGATGGCCTTTGCCCCTGCCTTAGCCAACCCAAAAGTAGTAAAAAAAACAGGCAACCATCGCACAGAGAAACAAGGCGCCTCCTAATTTGGCCCTAGCAGTTGAGAAATACCCACCAACAACCTACCTTTGGGGCGTGCAAAACACATTTATCTCCATCATACTACTTTTGGATGAGTTGGCGGATCGCCGAACTATCGTTACTGCGCTGCCTGCGTTGCACCGCGAAGTGGCGGCGTATTTCTCTGATTTTGAGTACATCCTGATCAATAATTGTCGCGAAGCTAGCTTACAGGCCGACCTGAAGCAGTTGGGTAGTGATCTCAGGCCGCATCTTCATCTCATACAGCTTAGTCAGCGCACCGATACCAATCATGCTTGGTTGGCAGGCCTAGACAGAGCCAACGGCGATTATACTTTGCTACTGGAGTGTTCGTTTTTAACGCAGCCAAAGTTGATAGCGACCTTGTATGAAAAAAGCCAAAGCGAGGGTTTCGATGTGGTTTATCTGCGTGCTGATAGTCGCGAACCGAAGCGGCTGGGGCTGTTCTACCGCCTTTTTTACTGGATTATGAGCCGCTACAGCTCCTTGGAGATTGATCCGCTGGCCCATCAAAGCCGGCTCATTAGCCGGCGGGCGCTCAATGCACTACTACGGCTACGCGAAAATCTTCGCTATATGAAAGCCGCCTACTCCTTAGTTGGTTTTCCCACTGCTTACCTAGCGGTAGGCACCCCTTTGCAAAGCAGGGAAAGCTTTCAGGAACGCTTCCGCACTTCCTTGCTAGCTATCACGAGCTACACCAGTTTCCTTCGTAGTTTGATGGGTTGGATTTTTGTAGGTTCTTTACTGTTTTTGATCGGCGTGGTGCTCAATGCGTTACTTGTTCGCTTTGCAGGCTACGACCTCATGGGGCAGCCTAGTCAGGCGGTTAGTGGCTGGGCTTATCTGGTGGTGTTGATCGCCGTTTTTTTTGCCGTAGTGAGCCTACAGCTTTACCTTGTTTCGATTTACCTTTCCAATATCTACCAAGAGATCAAACAACGACCGCTCTATATCATTGAGAGTATTCGTAGATTTTAAGGGGGCTATTTAGTGTCTGTTCATTGCTCTATCCCCAACACGGCTTCCATGCCGAAGTAGCCTTTTTTGCCCACTAGCCAGCGTGCAGCAGTAAGTGCCCCGAGTGCGAAGCCAGCCCTAGACTGAGCCTCGTGGATCAGTTGGATGTTATCCGCCGAGCCTTGCCAACGAATCTGATGCGTGCCAGGCACTTGACCGCTGCGAATGGACTGTATCGCTAACGTATCGGCTGCCGTAGGCAGAGCTTCGGGGGCAGTGGTTTCAGTGGCCGGCCAATGGGTAGCCGTAAGCTGCCACTGCTGCAAGCGGTTATGCTGGGCAATGAGGTCTTCGGCTAAGCTAACAGCCGTACCGCTGGGCGCATCTACTTTCTGGATATGATGGGTTTCCGTGAGGCTGGGTTGGTAATCGGGCACGCGAGCCATCAGCCGAGCGGCATATCGATTAATAGCCGCAAACAACTGCACCCCTATACTGAAGTTAGAGGCATGCAAAAAAGCCCCCTGCTGTTCCGCTACCCACTGTGCCACCTGAGGCTGATAGGCTTGCCAGCCAGTGGTGCCACAAATCATCGGGACACCAGCCTCCAGCACTAAGGCGATATTGTCTAACACAGCCGTAGGGTGGGTGAACTCTATCACCACGTCTGCTTGTTGCAACTGCGCTTTAGTAAGGCTAGCTCGGTTATCGGCTGTTACTTTCAATACTACTTCATCCCGTTGGTTGTCTATTAGGGAAGCAATGGTTTGCCCCATTTTACCATATCCTAGCAAGGCAATTTTCATAAAAAGCTGATTTTGATCCAGTCTTCCGCCTTTTTAAGCAGCTACAAATGTACAATTGTTACCCCTTCACCACCGCCTTCTCGGGGCGGATGGCTGAGTTTGAACTCGGAGCGATACTCCTGTAGTTTTTTATATACGGCTCGTTTGAGGGCACCCGATCCTTTGCCATGCACGATTTGTATGCTATCTACATTAGCCATTAAGGCATTATCCACAAAAGCCTCCGTGGTTGCCAGCACTTCTTCGAAGCGCATACCGCGTACATCCAAGCGATACTCGAAGCTAGCCGTTCGCTCCACATCGCTGCTAATGCTGCGGCTCGTTCTCACGTCTAGCTGTTCTCGGCTAGGCTCTATATCGCGCAGCGGTACAGTCATTCGTAGGTCGCCTACTAGAATGATGGCTTTGTTTTTATCAATACTTTCGATCACGCCGGCAGCCCCCCCTATGCGTAGTTTTACGCTAGCACCCACTACAAACTCCGTTTTTTCTTTGAGGGGCTGGTAATAGATCGATTCTTTGAGGCCGCTTACCTGCTCGTCGAGTTCCTTTCGGCTTTCACGCAAAGCTTGGGCTTGGGCTTGGGCTTTTTCCAGGTTTTTTTCTTCGCGTAGCTCGCGAACCACTTTTTCTAGTTCTTTGTTGTGGCGGGCGGCTTCTTGCAGTGCCTGTTCTTTGGCTTCTAATTTGAGGCGCTTGCGGCGCACCTCTAGGTCGCGGTGCAACTCTTCGTAAGTACGGGTGAGGTTATCGAGGGTGCGTTGTTTTTCACGCAATTGTAGCAATACTTCTTCGGTTTCCTGTTTCTCTCTTTGCAGATCAACGAGTAGTTGATCCACTGCCCCTTCTTGCTTCCCGACGCGCTTACGCGCATATTGCATCACGCGCTCCGGTAAGCCTGTTTTATGCGCTATCTCAAAGGCATAACTCGAGCCCGGTCGGCCCACTTGCAGCTCATAGGTGGGCCGTAGGTGCTCTTGATCAAATTGCATACTACCGTTCACGATGCCTTTGGTTTTGAAGGCATAAATTTTAAGATTACTATAGTGGGTAGTGATAACACCAAAGACCGATTTACGGTGCAATTCCTCTAGAACAGCTTCGGCAATGGCACCGCCTATTTTGGGGTCGGTACCAGCGCCAAATTCGTCAATCAGTACGAGAGTACTGCCATTGGCAGCCTGTAAGAACTGCTTGGCGTTGCTCAAGCGAGAGCTATAAGTAGAAAGGTCGTCTTCTAGCGACTGTTGGTCGCCAATATCCGTAAAAAGATGCGTAAAAACGCCCATTTCCGAATCCGGATGCGCCGGCACGAGCAGCCCACATTGAAACATCAGCTGCAACAGCCCCACCGATTTCATCGCAATCGACTTCCCGCCCGCATTAGGCCCGCTCAATAGCAAAATGCGGTTTTGCCCGAAGAGCGTCAGGTCAAAAGGCACCGTTTTGAGGCTCAGTTGCTTGTTTTTTAAGTACAAAAGTGGATGGTAAGCCCCCTTCAAGCCCAAATGCGGCCCTGGCTTCACTTGTGGTCGGTTGGCTTTAAGGCGCCTGGCAAAAACGGCTTTCGCCTGTATAACATCAAAGGCAATGAGCAAATCAGCATACTTAGCCATATCCTTCACATAGGGACGTAACTGGGCACTAAGGGCTTTAAGAATGCGATAAATTTCCCGTTTTTCCTCCTGCTCTAAATCGAAAATATCGTTATTAATGTCAATCACGGCCTCTGGCTCTATAAAAGCCGTTCGACCGGTGGCCGACTCATCATGGATAATGCCACGCAGCTTGCGCTTGTGTTCGCTGGGCACGGATAAGACACGGCGGCCATTGCGAAAACTCTCGACGGAATCCGTCAACCAGCCACTTTTCCTAGCACTCTCTATGGCCGATTTAAAGACGCGATCCAGCTCCCGCTGCTTGCTACCAATTAGGCGACGAATACGTTGTAGCTCTGGAGATGCATCGGGACGAATGTTGCCCTCGGCATCAATTACGCGCGCAATTTCCTGTAATAGCACCTCTTGGAACACCACTGGCCGCACCAACTCATAAAGCCTCGGAAAGTACTCCTGCCGGCCGATTGTGCTAAAGAATTTGAAAATATCCCGCACCTGTAGCAGCAGCACATTGATTTTTTGCAAGCCACTTTCGGCCAGTACATAGCCCTCCACAGCTAATTGCCGCAGCTCCTCCTCTACCGACTCATAGGGGGATAAACTAAACATCGTTTTATCATCCAACCCTTGCTTGAACTGCGCCACCTCGTCGAGGCATCGCTCAATCTGGCTAGCGTCTTGCATAGGGCTAAGTTGTTGCATTTTAGCACGGCCTTGCTCACCTTGGCAAGCCTCTTCCAGTAGTGCCCGCAACTTATGGAACTCCAAACTTTCCAGCGCATCCTTAGGAATAATCTTCATAATCCGGTTCATCCTCACGGCCCACCCCCACTTAGAGGCAGGCACAAATAAAATGTAAACGCAATTGTGCGCAAATCGTTCCCCAGCCCTTTATTTTTTTGTCTCAACCAGCAGCCATTCCTTATTGAAACGTAAACTTGTAACTCAATGAAAGCACCGGTGCTGCAAAAATGCTCAGCCGGTAAGCCGCAAAGGGCGAACGGCTCAATATGCCCAAGCGCTGGCTCGGTTCTTTAGGCTGAAAATAGATATTGTAAGCATTATTACGGCCATAAAGATTATAAACAGTGAACACCCAATCGGCTACAAAGCGCCGTTTTTCTCTTCTAAAATTATGGATCGTCCAGCTAAAATCTAATCGGTGATAGGTAGGCAAACGGGCGTTATTACGCTCAAAAAACAGTGGAACCGGTAAGTCATTAAGCTCAAAAAATCCATTGGGCACTGTATAAGGCCGGTTTGTCTGCACCACGAGATTGAAGCCCAGTTCGTGGGTTCGGCCTCGATCCAGCACCAAAATAGCGTTCATTGTGTGCGGCTGATCGAAGTAGCCCGGATAGGGATTCCCTTCATTGATCGACGTTTGGAAAGTGAGCCCTGTCACTTGATTAAAGCTACGGGCGTAGGTGTAGTTGACCTGACCACTCAGCCGCCCCACTTTTTTTTCTGCTGATAGCTCTATACCCCAAGCTTCGGCCTGGCCTTGCAAGAGCTGGGTTTCCACCAAGGGCTCTAGGAAAAAATCGGCTCCTGGCTTGTATTCCAAAATGTTATCCGTTCGGCGGTAGTAAGCTTCTACGGAAAAGTTGTAAAAGCCGCTTTTGCTTATTTGGTAAAGGCCAGCCGAATAAAAACTAGCTTTTTGTGGCCGAACAAAAGCATCCGCTACCTTCCAACGGCTCGTAGGCAGCGGCGAAGTAGCATTATAAATATTTTGCAAATACTGCCGCGAAACAGCCCAAGCCGCTTTGAAGCTGCTCCGTTCCCCGATTTTATAACTCAGCCCCAGCCGAGGCTCTAAGCCACCATAGGTAGCCATGAGCTCACCGGCACCTACCGCCCGGCTACTAACTAGGCTACTTCTACTAACTTCCTCTCCTAACTGATATATCCTTTCCTCCCCCGGCCCCAGCTGTAAATACTGTGTATAGCGTAAGCCTGCCGATAAACTGAGCTTTTCGTTTACCAGCCACTCGTCTTCGGCAAAAAGACTCAGTTCCAAACCTTGCTCCTCGGCTAGACTTAGCGGATTCACCGCCAGCGAACCATCCGGATCCAAAGTACCTGGCGACAAACGATACTGCGCCGCCTGTAGCCCCCCTAACAATTGATGCGAACCCGCTCGCAGCGAAATATCCGATTGCGCACTCAGCCAAAGTACCCTCGCACCAAAGGTCACGTCGGCTTCGCTAACCGTTTCTGGAAAAATTAAATCCGGCTGATAATTGGCACGCACCAGTCGCGTTTGCCAATTGCTGCGGTCGTTGAGAATACGTAGCCACTCTAAACTGCCATTCAGCGTTTTATAGCGGTATTGATTAACCTCACTGTTGATGTTCCCAAAACGATTGAGCAAATTGATCTGATAAAAGTCGTAGCTCCCAAAGGCCGATAGGGTAAAAATACTGTTATCCGAAGCTGTAAAGCGGATTTTGAGCGTGCCATCCGCAAAACTGGAGCGCGTTTCCTTAAGACGCTGCACAAGCGAAAATAAAAAGTCATTGAAGCCACCTCTACCCGCAATGAGCATCTTCCATTTACCGTCTTTACTGATGGGCGTTTCTAGCGCTAAATGAGTGGAAACCAGCCCAATACCGCCTTGTAGAGCCAAAGCATCCGAGCTGGGCGTTCGGCTTCTGACATCAATCACCGAAGCCACGCGGCCACCGTAGCGCGCCGGTATATTGGCACGGTATAAATTCACACTCCCTAGCGCATCTGGTGTGAAGACGGAAAACAAGCCGAATAAGTGCGTAGGGGTGAACACTGGGGCACCATCCAGCAGCACTAGATTTTGATCTATCGTGCCGCCGCGAATACTCAGCCCATTGCTTGCCTCCCCAGCAGAATTGACGCCTGAACTAAGTTGTAAGCCCTTGAGCACATCCGCCTCGCCTAAAATCAGCGGAATCGACCGTAGCTCTTTGGCCGTCAACTGCTCCAAGCCCATCGTGGGGCGTTCTAACTGCTCGCGTAAATCGCTACCGCTCACCGTTACCGTGCCTAAGGTAGTGCCTTCGGGTATTAGGGCGATATCGTATTTTATATCCCGTTGAACACGTAGCGTTTTCACAAAATCAGCATAGCCCACAAAAGTAGCTCGTATCTCCAGCTCCCCAAGTGGCACCTGCAAATCAAGCTTGCCTTTCTCGTCTGTGCTGCCCCCCTTTTTACTGGGAAATACTTGGATATTCACAAAAGGTAGCGCCTCGTTCGTGGTAGCATCTACCACATAGAGTTGCAGCAAGGGGTTTTGCTGTGCCTGTAAACCCGCCGAATAGCAGGCGAAGCATAGCAGTAAGCTAAGCGAAGAAAGCCATAAAGCCCTGCTCATTTTCTGTTCTTTTTGGCTGACGCAGGGGCAAGCGTAGCCAAATAGCGCAGGCCTACAACAACCTTTAGCCCAGTGGTAGCCTCGCTGCACAGCTAGCACTAGCTGCTTTTGGAAAGGCCAGCGACTATCCTCCACGGAAGCGGCTTTGGCACGAGCGGTCTTGCGCTGCAAAGTAGCACTTGCCCCTGCGCCAGCCAGCAAAAAGAGCCATAAATTGCCAGCCGAGCGGTGCCGAATCCAATCTCTTTGTTTCGCTAAATCTAGGAGGCTATTGGCTTTGTTTTGCTTCTTCATGGCGTTTATTAATTAGGCCAGCCCAGTGGCCGAATAGGGCTACGATTAGCCTCTTCACAAGGATGCATATAGATGACGCCTGGAGGCGGGGGCGTATCAAAATTGAAGCGATTATCGATAAAAAGCGAATTCCCTTGCACCGTATCGCGATTGAAATATAAACGATCGGAAGTGGTGCCGACGGCTGCAAAATACCCGAGTACCGTTTCCTCTTCGTCGCTATTTTCGTAAGCCACATTACCAACTAGCGCAGCAGGCAGCGTTGCATTTAAACCAGCGCTCCCGATAGAAATGCCTTTGATAACCTCGTTGAAGGCGTGGGCGCGCTCCGTTAGTTGCTGCTGCTCCACGATCACGAGCAAGCCGCCATACCACTCCCAGGGAATACGAGCAGCTTCATAAGCCTCCACCCGATTGCCGTTTACGAAGCGATCTGAAAAAAGGTTGATCTCCGAATTAATAGCGTTCTCCCAACATTCCCCTAGGCAGGGATAATCAAAACGAGCTACTCTTTGGGAAGTATTATCAGACACACAAGCCCCTTGCGACCGATTGAAGCGCGAAAACCGGCAGGTGACACAAACATCTAATTTCTCCCAAGTTTGATGCCTAAATCGATAGTAATTGTTATGGGTCGTTGGGTCTTGAAAATCCACTAGAAAGCGAAAAGCAGGCACAAATCGGCGCAGCGCCTCACTATAATACGCTTCTTGATCGAATTGCATCCGAAGGTTCTCAAAAGGTACTGGCGCTGGTAGTATTTCAGGGCTAGAGTGCATCATGCGGCCATCTTGGGTGAGGATGCGAACGGCATAGGATTCACCCGGCGTGCCGGCATAGTCCGTAGGTGGCAGATAGTAGCCACTGCCTACCACGGCCTCTTGCCAATCAACGATCTGTCCTGCTCCGTCTATGGATTGTACCTGAGAAACAGTCAGTGGAATCAATTCAAATCGGGAGCCTGTAATCCGAGAAGTTTGCAGGCGTAAGCGGCTGAAGCCCACTTCGTTGGATATTTCGCCCTCCACAAAAACAAAACCATCGCGGAAACGAAAATCGGGAGCCACCACATCCACACAGGCTGTGGAGCTTAGCAATAAGAATAAACCAAAAAACCGCCACGGGAAGCGAATGCAAACAAGTAAAAGCATAGGAAAAAATAGGAAGAAGAAATAAAGACTTACCAAAGGTAAGCAATAATGTTTAACTTTGCAGCAATGAAATTTGAGCATACCGCAAAAGTATATCCCCACAATTGGCCCGATATTTCGGAATGGGCCATTTATCGGCTCAGTGAAGACCGTGAAGCTTTCGTGCAAGAAGTGATTGATGATAGCTACGAGCGTTTGCTCCTAGAATTTGGCGATCAGCTACCGGATGTGCTCAGTAAAACCTTCTACGCCGAGATGCTCCGTACAAAGGAGGAGCCCTGGAAAGTGGATCCGCCGAAGGAACGCAGCTATTGGCGCAAGCTCGCTAAAAAACTCGTCAAGCGCAGCTTTGATGAAAGCGAAAAAAGCCAAGCTGACCAAGCGGCCAAAGACCTCCTCCGCCAAGTACTCAAACGCTATGCCGAGGAAATCATTGGTACTTTCAAGTTAGGACACTACCAATTCGCCAGGCGTTTCCTTAGCTTTTTCTTCGGTCGCTTACTAAATGCAGCGGTGGGGAGGAGCTTTCGCTCCATTTTTTCTAGCAAAGCCGCCCTGAAAGAAAAACTCTTGATCAAAGGCTATGTCGAAGAACTACGGCAGCTCTACGATAAAGGTACTGTGGTCATTGTGCCTACGCACTTTAGTAATATTGACAGCATCATGATCGGGTATATACTCGATATCATCGGCGGCACGCCAGCCCATGCCTACGGGGCAGGCCTCAATCTGTATAATACCGGCTATACAGCCTATTTCATGAACCGGCTAGGTGCCTACCGTGTGGATCGGCGCAAACGCAACCCTGTTTACAACCGCACCCTCAAGCAGATGGCCAAGCTGAGCATCAAACGCAAAGTGCCTAATATCTTCTTCCCCGGCGGCACCCGCTCCCGCTCCGGCAGTATCGAAAGCAAACTCAAACTAGGCTTGCTTAGCTCTGCCATGGAAGCCCAACGGGAGTTTTACCAGGAAGGCAAGCAGGATAAAGTCTTCATCGTTCCCCTTATCATGAGTTACCCCTTCGTGCTGGAAGCCCAGTTTTTAGTAGAGCAATACCTCAAACAAGAAGGCCAAGATCGCTACATCAAAACCAAGGATAGCTTCCACTCCCTGCGCTCTTTGTTGAAATTCATCTGGGGCGTCTTCAGCAAGACCAACCGCGTAACCATCTCCATCGGCCGCCCTATGGATGTGCTAGGCAACTTCGTCGATGAGCAAGGGATGAGCTACAGCAAAGCCGGTATCCCCGTAGATACCGCTGAATATTTCCAAGCAGCCGATGGCAATATCAACACCGATTTCCAGCGCGAATCGGAATACCTGCGTATGCTAGGCGACCGCATCCTAGAGCGTTTCCATGCCGACAATATCGTCATTACCAGCCACTTGGTAAGCCATGCTGCCTTTGCTATGTTAGAAGCAGCCTACCCGAAGCTCGATCTCTACGGCCTACTCCGGCTACCTTCCGAAGAGTTTGTTTTTGATCGCGATAGCCTGCTCGATGTACTCCGACAACTCCAACAAATCGTGCTGCGCCTGGAAGGAGAAGACCGCATCAAAGCCAGCGATAAAGTAAGAGAAGAAAGTGTAGAAGACATCCTAGAACATGGTATTCGAAGCATGGGTAACTACCACATCGAAAAAGCCCTGAAAATAAACACGAAAGGACAAGTGCAGAGCGAAAACTTCAGCTTGCTCTATTTCTACCACAACCGCCTAGCGAGCTACGGATTGAAAAAGCAACTCAAGTTTGTAGCCCCGCAGCAGCTAGTCGCCTCCTTAAATTTACTCGCTTAATGTTAGAACGCTTTTTCCTCAGCGAACGAGCCATGCTCTTGGCGGTAGTACTCAATGCCGTGCTCATCTGCGCCATGTACTTTCCATCGCTTAAAGGCAATAACTGGCTGGAGTATCTCGACTACCTCTTCATCCTCCTCTTCCTAGCCGAAGCGCTGGTAAAAATCCGTACTTACGGCCGGCAGCGCTATTTTGAAGGTAACTGGAATCGCTTCGATTTTACGATCGCTATCTTGAGCCTGCCCACCCTACTGGTGCCCTTTGTGCGCATACCCGACGCGAGTTTTATCATGATTTTGCGGCTCTTTCGTATCGCCAGAGTGGCACGGCTGCTCCGCTTCGTGCCCAATATGGAACATGTGCTCAAAGGTTTAGGTAGGGCCTTAAAAGCCTCTATATTTGTTCTGGCAGCCATTGTGTTCTTACTTTTCATTCTGGCCATTTTGTCCTGTCATTTCTACGGCGATATGGCCCCCGATCTCTTCGGAAATCCTTTCATTAGCATCTATACTATTTTCCAGCTCTTTACCATCGAAGGCTGGTATGAAATCCCCGAAGCGATCGCAGCAACCACCGATTCAGATATGCTTACTGGCTTCACTCGCCTCTACTTTGGCCTCGTAGTTTTACTGGGTGGCGTCTTCGCTATGAGCCTCGCCAACGCCGTATTTGTAGATGAAATGACCATGGACAATAATGACGAACTGGAAGCGAAAATTGACGGCCTGCAACAGCAAATTAGCGAACTAAAGCAGATCATTCAGCAGTCCCTAAACAAAAAATAATGTAGCATTTCAACAAAAGCCCCTATTTTGCAGCGCTGTTGAAAACAAAGCGGGCCTAGCAACACTTAGCACTAGCTCCCCCCCCCTTGCTAGGGCGCTACTTTGTATCACTTGGCTACTCTGGTTAGGTTAATGTTTTGTGCTGGCATGTATGCAGGGGCAAATGTTGCTTTTTTGCGCAAGACGAGTCTAAAACAAAAGACTAGTCGTAAAGAAAGTAAGGTGGTCAAAACAGCCACAAAATTGAATAAAAACTCGGGCTTAACACGAGTTGCTTGTTAAGTAACAATAAAAACCTTGGATCGTATGTCTAAAGTTATGATTATCGGAGCGGGCGGCGTAGGCCGCGTTACAGCCATCAAATGTGCCCAGCATCCGCATATTTTCAGCGGAATTATGCTCGCGAGCCGCACCCAATCGAAGTGCGATATTATTGCGGCCGATGCCAAAGCGCGCACTGGCCACCAGCACATTGTAACGGCGGCCATTGACGCCGAAGACGTGCCCGCACTAACGGCTCTTATCCAAGATTATCAGCCTGCTATGGTCATCAACGTAGCACTGCCCTACCAAGATCTCACGATCATGGATGCTTGCTTAGCGGCCGGTGTACATTACCTCGATACGGCCAACTACGAGCCAAAAGACGAAGCTAAATATGCCTACCACTGGCAATGGGCTTACCAAGACCGCTTCCGCGAAGCAGGTCTCACCGCTGTGCTCGGCTGTGGTTTTGACCCAGGCGTAACCAGTGTATTCGTGGCGCACGCAGCCAAACACCACTTCGATGAAATTCACTACCTAGATATCGTTGATGCCAACGCCGGCGACCATGGGAAAGCCTTCGCAACCAATTTCAACCCCGAAATCAACATCCGTGAAATTACCCAGCCCGGTAAATATTGGGAAAATGGCCAATGGATTGAAACCCCGCCCCATGCTATCAAGCAGGAAATCAACTACCCCGACATCGGCCCCAAAATGAGCTACCTCATCTATCACGAAGAACTAGAAAGCTTAGTGAAAAACTTCCCCAGCTTAAAAAGAGCCCGTTTTTGGATGACCTTCGGCGAAGAGTACCTTACCCACCTTAGAGTGATCCAAAACATCGGTATGGCTGGTATCAGCCCTGTTATGCACAATGGCGTAGAGATCATCCCCATCGAGTTCCTCAAAACAGTATTGCCCGATCCGGGAGAGTTGGGTGAAAACTACACCGGCCAAACGAGCATCGGCTGCCGTATCCGGGGCATCAAAGATGGGAAAGAAAAAACCTACTATATCTGGAACAACGCTTTCCACGCCGCTGCCTATGAAGAAACAGGTGCCCAGGGTGTCAGCTATACTACCGGCGTACCAGCTATGACGGGGGCTATGATGCTGCTACAAGGCCACTGGAGCGGCCAAGGCGTCTTTAATGTAGAGGAGTTCAACCCTGATCCTTTCTTAGCTGTTTTGGGTGCGCACGGACTACCTTGGCACGAAGCCGAGCATATTGATATTGAATTTCCAGCCTAGTTTATGCAATCATTACCCTCTCCGGCTTTCGTATTGGAAGAAGCCAAACTTATCGCTAATTTAGAGCTCATTCGCAGCGTGGCTGCGGCTGCTGATGTGAAAATCATCTTAGCACTGAAGGCTTATAGCTTTTGGCCTACCTTCCCGCTTATTAGGCAATACTTGCATGGTGCTACCGCTAGCAGCCTCCATGAGGCTTTACTGATTCACAAGCACATGGGCGTGAAACCACACGTCTATTCCCCTGCCTACTTTCCTGAGCAGCTAGCCGATATTGCGGATCTAGCAGGCCACCTGACGATGAATAGCCTCGGTGAGCTAGAACGCCATCGAGCTATCTGGGAAAAAGCCGCTTGTAGCGTTGGCTTACGTGTCAATCCAGAATATAGCCCCGTTGAGACCGATCTTTACAACCCCGCAAGCCCCTATGGCCGCCTAGGCGAAACCCTACCGAATTTACCCATTGAGGTACCGGCCGGACTGGAGGGCCTACACGCTCATGTACTGTGCGAGAGTAGTGCCGAGCATACTGCTGAACTCATACAACAGTTGGAAAGAAAATTTGCCCACTACCTCCGTAAAATGAAATGGCTCAACCTGGGTGGAGGCCACCTTATGACCAAAGCTGGCTACGATACCGGGCGACTTATCGAAGCCCTTCGCGGACTAAGAAGCCGCTACCCTCACCTAGAAGTAATTTTAGAGCCGGGTAGTGCCATTGGTTGGCAAACGGGCTATCTCCGCAGCCGAGTACTAGATATCGTTAGCAACTACGGCCGCCGAACAGCCCTACTCGATGTCAGCTTCACTTGTCACATGCCCGATACACTGGAGATGCCCTACCGCCCGCAAGTTAGCGGCGCTAGTAACGACCCTAGCACCGAGGGCTACCTTTATCAACTCGGTGGTGTTAGTTGCCTCGCTGGCGACTACCTCAGCGAATACAGCTTTCCGCAGCCCTTGCGCGTCGGCGACGAGATCATCTTCGAAGATATGCTGCACTACACTACAGTGAAGACGACTACCTTCAATGGCGTTCACCACCCCGACTTGTGCATACAAGCCGCCGATGGCAGCATCCGAACCGTAAGAAGCTTCTCCTACGAAGATTTTGAACGCAAGCTGGGGTAATAACCAACACTTGCGCTACAAAGTCTGTCTTGCCCCTGCCTTTGGCCAAAAAGAAGGAAAAAGGGTTGAAAAGTGGTAAAAGAGTAAAGAGCCATCGTGACGTTGACAGCCCGCAGCCATCCGCTAAAAGCCAAAAGCCGTAAAAGCGTACCCCCTTGTCTTACAAATAACGTTTAGCGCGTTCCAGATCAGCGGGCGTATCGATACCGATGGAGGGAATATGGGTGAGTGCCAAATGGATGCGATAGCCGGCGGCGAGCCAACGGAGCTGCTCTAATTTCTCTAGCTCCTCTAGCGGGGTTAAAGGCAGTTGGGTGAGAGCTAAGAGGCAATCTTTGCGATAGGCATAGGCACCTAGGTGCTGGTAATGTTGCTGTTGTGCCAGCCACTGCCCCAAAGGAACATCACGGAGATAAGGAATGGTTTGCCTACTGAAATACAGTGCTTTATAGTTTTCATCCATCACCACCTTTACCACATTAGGGGAAAAAAGATCGCCTTCTTCTCTAATAGGGCGTGCCAGCGTGCTGATCTGTACCGCCTCATTGTGGAAGGGAGATAGCAAGGCACTTATTTGCTCGGGATCGATAAAGGGCTCATCGCCTTGAATATTTACAATTAGCTCGGCATCAGGTAGTTGAGCGGCCACTTCGGCGATGCGGTCGGTACCGCTTTGGTGGTTGCTATGCGTTAGAATAGCCTGCCCGCCGAAAGCCTCTACATGTTCGAGAATGCGGGCATCATCTGTTGCTACTAACACTTGGCCGATGGCTGCCACTGCTGCCACCCGCTCCACAACGCGCTGAATCATGCTTTTGTCGCCTAACATAGCCAGGGGTTTACCTGGAAAGCGGCTACTAGCATAACGAGCCGGAATGATCGCTACAATTTTATGGCTCATAGGATGTAAAAATCAAGAATAGATAGGGTGCCAAACAGCAGGCTTGCCAGCCCATTAGTGGTAAAAAAGGCCAGATTCACACGGCTAAGATCTTGGGGCGATACTAAGCGATGCTGATAGGTAAGCAGTGCCACAAACAAAAAGCCCGCTAGTAAAGTTAGCCAACCTAACTGCGGGTAAAGCTGCAACTGCCAAGCTAATGCTAAGCCTAACAAAATCGCGCACAAGACATGCAAGCCTTTGCCTAAGCGCAAAGCACCTACCCGCCCCAAGCGGACGGGAATAGACTGCAAAGACTGCTCGCGGTCAAAATCCTCATCCTGCAAAGCATAAATAATATCAAAACCCGATACCCAAAGCAGCACCACCCCGCTGTAGAGTAGTGGCAATAGTGCCCACTCCCCCACCACCGCTAAGTAGGCCCCAATGGGTGCTAAGGCCAAGCCTAAACCTAGCACAAAATGACACAAATAAGTAAATCGCTTGGTATAACTATAGCCCAAGATCACCAACAAGGCCACTGGCGAAAGCCAAAAAACTAGGGTGTTGAGCAAATAGGCGCTCAACAGAAAAGCGAGGCAGTTCAGCAGAACAAACCACCAAGCTGATTGCGCAGAAATCTTGCCAGCAGGTATTTCCCGCACCGCGGTGCGCGGGTTTTTACCATCAATATCTCGATCTAAATACCGATTAAAGGCCATCGCCGCCGATCGGGCAAAGACCATACAAAGCAGCACAAAAAGCAGCTTTTGCCCGCTCAACTGCCCGCTATCTTGCGTGGCTAGAAAGAAGCCTAGCATCGCAAAAGGAAGTGCAAAAATGGTGTGGCTGAACTTTATGAGCGACATATAATCAGCCAAACGACGCCAAGCGTTCATAGGCTGGGGTTACTTTACAGTCGGCATATCGGGCTGTCCGCAGTCTTCCCCTGGCTTGCGCCCGCAAACGGTGCACTCGCCTACTTGGTCTTTCAGCATTGGGTTGTTGGTGGCGCAAGTGCCTCTGAACTCCTCACCGGTAAACAAATGGCGGATATTAATCAGCAAAAAGCTGATTCCGAAGGCCGCAAAAATAACGAAAAACAACTGCAAAAAGTCCATAGTAATCTATTTATGCCGCCAGAATTACTCCATCGGCCATTCTTTGGAGTTGCAAAGATGCATAAACTCCTACACATTGAAACAAGGAAACGCAAGCATGGTTGGGCGAGGCGAGGCTTTTTATACCAAGAAGTTGGCCAGTAAGTAAATTTAAATAAATAAATTGTAGCAATTGTAAAATTTACATTATATTTGTGTTTCTTAAACCGTATTTTTGGAAGCTGCTATGTTTGAAAATCTTTTTTTGATCCTTCTTTTGGGTCTTTTGGTAGGTGCTTTAGTGAGTTATTTGTATCTAAAGCTACAGTTTGCGCAGCAGTATATTGCCAAAGCAGACCTGGGTGCTGCTTATGTATCCAAAGAAATGGCAGCGCAAATTCAGCAGCAAGCTGACCTACACTATGCAGCTTTACAAGACAAACTAGCGAGCGAGCAGCAACTCGCCCTAAAACTAACGCGCTTACAAACTGAATTCGAGCAACTTCATAAGCAACTCAATGGGCAGCAGCAAGAAATGGAACGCCTACAAGCCGTATCGCAAGCCCATTTTGAGCGGGTGGCCAACCAGCTTCTCGAAGAAAAAGGCCAGCGTTTTACCCAGCAGAACGCCACGCAACTCAATCATCTTCTAGCCCCTTTACAGCAGAAAATACAAGCATTTGAGGCGCAGATTGAACGCCGGTTCTTAGAAGAAACCCGCGACCGTGTTAGTTTAAAACAGGAAATTAAAGGCTTGATGACGCTCAACCAGCAGCTCAGCAGCGAAGCCAATAACTTAGCCGAAGCCCTCAGGGGCGATAACAAAAAACAAGGCGACTGGGGCGAATGGCAGCTAGAAACCCTCCTTAAAGCCGGAGGCCTAGAAAGCGGGCTGCATTATCGCGCACAAAACAGCTTCACGGACGAAAACGGCCAGCAAAAACGCCCCGATTTCGTCATCAATTTACCAGAAGATAAGCACCTCGTGATAGATAGTAAAGTATCCCTCGCCAACTATGAGCGCTTTTGTAGTGCCACAGCAGCTGAAGACCAAGCCATTCACCTTAGGGCACATATTCGCAGTGTTCGCCAGCACATCAAAGACCTTGCCACCAAACAATACGAAACCCTCTATCAGATCAATTCGCCAGACTATTTGCTACTCTATATCCCTATCGAACCAGCCTACAATCTAGCCTTGCGCGAAGACCGACAGCTCTTCATGGATGCGCTAGAGCGAAACATCGTGCTCGTTAATAATACCACCCTACTCACTACCCTACGAACCGTAAGCTACATCTGGAAGCAAGAAAAACAAAAACAGCATGTACAAGAAATTGCCGTACAAAGTGGTAAATTATACGATAAATTTGTGAGCTTTGTGGAAGATTTGAAGCAAATAGGCCACCAAATGGACAAAGCGCAGCAGGCTTACCATTCAGCTATGAACCGACTCAGCGAAGGCAGTAAACCCGGCGATACGCTGCTAGCCCGAGCCGAAAAATTGCGAGCTCTAGGGGCTCGAAATACCAAACAACTGCCCGAACTCTAATACCAATTGGCTTGAAAAAAACACAAGACTTATTCGATCTCATCCAGCGGCTTTCACGAAGTGAAAAACGCTACTTCACGCTCGATGCTCGCAAAGCAGGCAAACGAGAAAGCCGCTACCTGCTGCTTTTCCAAGCCATCAACCAACAAGAAAGCTACGACGAAGCAGCACTAAAGAAAAAATTTAAAGGTAACCTAGCCGACGATAAAGCCCGACTTTACGAGGCCATCCTGCGCTCTATGCGCGATTTCAGGAGCCATCGCTCCAGCACCGCCCGTATGAAGGAACTATTGTTAGACGCTAATTTTTTATATGAACGCGGATTGTACCAACAATGCCAAAAAAGACTGGCGGAGGCCAAGGAAATTGCAACGGAACTACAAGATCAGCTCTCTGGCTTAGAGATTAACCGCGAACAGCGCCGAATTGTCAATACGCTTGGTAATCAAACTGATCGCAGCGACTTGCAGCTACTGCAAACGGAAGCCCAGCAGCAACTACAGCTCCTACAAGAGGAGGTGAAATTTCTCGACACCCACGATGAATTGATCCGAGCCGTCCATAGATTAAGGCAAAGTAATGAAACGGAGCAACAACAAGCGCTTCACCAGCAATATGCCACCCGCCTCTTAAGCACAGAGCCACCTACTTCTTTACGTGCTCAGCTTCGTTTTTATCAATCCAGGGCTATGCTAGCGCAGCTAGAAGGAAAGGCTGCAGGTGTTTATGAAAATTTCCTGCAAGTTAATCAACTTTGGGAAGCCAACCCCGCTTACAAACAGGAAGAGTTCAACCGCTATCTCGATGATGCTTTTAATCTCCTACACGCTACTTTCCAATACCCAGCTGTCATTGCACAGGCTGCTACTCTACTGGATCGCCTCGCAGCCGAACAGCCCGATAGCGCACATGATCGTTTGGTACTCTTCCAGCGTACGGCTACTTATCGGCTGATTTATACCATCAATTTTGCTGCAACAACCCCAGCCGAGCAAGTCTTAGGCCCTATTCAAGAAGGACTCCAACTGTATGATCTTCACCCCGTTTCGGAGCTCACAATACGCTATAATGCGGCCGTCTTATTCTTCTTGCAAGCCAAACCGCTCGACTGTGAAAACTGGCTACTTTCTATTATAGAGCTACGCCGTAATGAACTACGACCCGACATTGTACAAGCCGCTCGGCTCCTACGCATCCTTACCCTGCTCGACCAAGACATGGATCCCGACTTTCTCGACGCACAAATCAGAGCAGAGCAGCGGCTACTTACTAAAGCTAGCCCTAGTCAATTAATCGATTTCTCAAAATGGATGCTACGCAATTGCAAAAAGGAACTGCAATTACTACCCAGTGCCGTAGCCGGCTTTCGTGCCCAACAAAGACAGGAGTTGCCAACCACCTGGCCCCAACTGCCGCTGGGACTAAACGAACTCATTGAACAGTGGTATGCTAAAGTGCGCTAAGGGAAATTAAAAAATCGAGTAGGAGACAAAGGGTAGTTAATTAAGCTACCTTTGTCGTCCTCTCACACCACCGGACGTACTCTCGTATCACGGCGTTTTCTTCAAGAATGCAACCTATTGCGTTGCTGTCTTTTCTCTGATACAATCCGCAAGCCACCACTCGGCTCGTCCTGACAAAGATCGGTTTACCGCCGTACCTCGTCCAACCGCCGCAACAGTCGACAAGTCCTCTGCATCGAACAGATTCAATTGCCCGCATTTACGTTGCTTTACTGAGTTATATCGTGGCTTGTACGCCTGCCTTTCTATAAAAAAACTCTTGAAAATTCAGTCCTTCCCAGCGGCTTTGATACCCTTCGCAGTCGCCCCCGACACCCTTGCCCTTCGCTAACGGTTCCTGTCTTCCTAGTCCGTTCGGGATTTTAACCCTATAAGTGGTACGCATGCGTGGCACACAAATAAGTGGTTCGGGCTTTGCCCGAACCACTTATTTGTGTGCTACTCATCATTCTATGATTTGTATCAACTGCTGCTGCTGGCCATCCGCTGTTTCCATTTCTAGCAGATAGGTGCCGCTGTATAGCTTACCCAGCTGCCAGTGGTAAGTGGTAAGTGCTGGGGCTGCCTTCTAGCGCTTGCTGCCGCACCACTTGGCCCAGCGTATTGCGCAGTCGCAGCTGCT
>DAINNZ010000047.1:0-23103 GCA_036735605.1 Lewinella sp.
GTACAGGATCAATCGGGGGAAATCGTCGCTTGTTGGCCCTATGGTATTCAAAAAAAGTACGGCTGCTTAGTAGCTGGGCGGCCGCATTTTAGTTTGTACTGTGGCCCTTGGGTAGCCCCCTCACCCAATGAATCCCCCACCAAACAACTAGATCATTACCACCGATCTTTGACCGCTTTAGCTGCTAAATTACCTGCGGCGGAGCGATTTTTTTCTAGCTGTTGCCCGGCACAAGATCAGCACTTAGCCCTAGCTAAACTGGGCTGGACGGTGAAGCGCAGTTACAGCTATATTCTTCCTACTCACCAACTAACGGCCGCTGCGATATGGTCGAGAATGGGAGCGGATGTGAGAGCGCGTATTCGAAAAACAGCACCGCCTGGGGCGCACATTATCGAAGGTCACGACCCGCAGCTTATGATCGATTTTTTTGCACGCACGGCTAAGCGCCGAGGCGTGGCTGCCTTTTTCCCAGAAGCGGCTTTCCGCCGGCTTTTCGTAGCTTGTGCACAGCGGCAGTGTGCAAAATACTGGCTTTTTACCAGCGAAGCAGGCCAGCCAATCGCAGCCGTTTGGCTACCCTACGATCAAGAACGGGCTTACTTGATTGGCGCAGCCGTAGATACGACCATACATGCGGATTTGCTGCCACTAGGCCGGCTCATTTGGGAGGCCGTCCAATGGTGTGTAGCGCAGCGTTTAGTTTTCGATTTTGAAGGGAGTACGCTAGCGGGTGTAGAAGACTTCTACCGCCGTTTCGGCCCCATCCAACAGGCCTATAATCAAGTGGAGCGTTTTCAAGGCCTTCGTGGGCACCTGCTTGCTTTGTGGAGTAGCCTTCGTGGATAGACTTGTTCGGCGAGCCGTGAACAAAAAGTCTAATGAATCAATTGTAGCGACCCAAGTGCTTTCATATCGAGCTGCTTAATATAAAGAGGTGCCCGAAAGCGCGCGCCGTAGCGTTGTTGAAACGCGGCACAGCGGGCTAAGAAGGCTTCCTTCCCATAGCTATAAACAAAACGTATCACACCGCCCGTATGCCCGGGAAAGCCCCAGCCATATACGCTGGCTAAGTTCGCCTCGGCCGCAGAAGCAATAACGCCTTCTTGCAAACACCAGGCAGCTTCTAGTATTTGTACAAATAGAAAGCGGTCTTGTAGTTTGTCTCTATCAAAATCTGTTTTAGCGATCGGGAAGTGAATAGCTAAGTCCTCCCAAAGTTGCCGACTGTTGGCTTCAGGGTAGTCATAAAATCCACCTTTTCCTTGCCGTCCTTTACGTTTTAGGCGCTTGTTCATCACTTCTAGTGCTGTTGCCGCCGGATGTTGTACATATTTACTGCCGTAATGACTAGCCGCTTGCTGCTCGTAGCTTAAAACGATGTCTAAACCAAGGTCGTCTGCTAGAGCGAGCGGGCCTTTGGGCATACCGCTCTGCACGCCAATATTTTCGATTAAGGCGGCTGGGTAGCCCTCCTGTAGCATCGTGATACCTTCTAAAATATAGGTGTTTTGCACCCTCGCTACGAAAAAGCCCCACACATCCTTCACAATGATCGGGGTCTTACGAATAGCGGCCGCGAAGTCGAAAGCTTTTGCTACTGTTTCCGCACTCGTTTGAGGGCCTCGAACTACTTCCACCACAGCCACTTTTTCTGCTGGCGAGAAAAAATGAATCCCTACGTAGTTTTTAGGCCGTTGCACCTCATGAGCGAGTTGGCCTACGGGAATAGAGAGGGTATTGGTGGCCGTGATAGCATACTCATCAAGGTAAGCCTCTGCCTCTCGGCTCACTTTTTGCTTCACGGCTTTGTTTTCAAATACCGCTTCTATTACTAGGTCGCAGTCTTTGAAATCGGCAGACTGGTCAGTGGTCATTACTCTGCTTAACAGTAGGTCTCTTTCTTGGGCTTGGAAGGTGCCACGAGCAATATACTCATCAATCTTCTGTGCGATATAAGCCAATCCTTTTTCTGCAATGGGCTTACTTACGTCTTTTAACACAACTTGAAGGCCGTTACGCACACAAGTAAAGGCAATGCCCGAGCCCATCTGCCCAGCTCCGATTACGCCTATTTTTCTAGGACGAAAGCGGCCGTAGCCTTTGGGCCGGCTCAACCCTTTACGGATAGCTTGTTTATCAAACCAAAAGGTAGAAATCATATTTTTGCATACGGCACTGGTTGCTAGGTAGGCATAGTAGCGGCTATCCAGCCGATAGGCTGTGTGGAAATCTACTTTTGAGCACTCGGCCAGTATTTCTAGAATAGCTCGCTCAGCGGGGTAGCGATCGTGGGTAGTGGCCGATAGCTTGGCCGTAGCCAGCCGGAGGCGGTAACTTAATTCAGGGTCGTGCGCTGTTCCCCCAGGGATGCTGCCGTTGGGTTCGTCCCAAGGCCGCCGGCAGTTGGGGTTCGCCATAAGCCAAGCTTTGGCCTTCTCAAGCATACTCTTTTGCGTAGGGGCTAGATCGTCGATAATCCCTGCTTTTAAGGCTTCTTGGGGGCTATGCCGCCTGCCTTCCAACAGTAGCGGATAGGCTTTCTCAATCCCTAGTAGCCACATCAAACGAATGATGGCACCGCCGCTAGGAATGATACCGATTTTGATCTCTGGATGCCCCAGTCGAATTTTCGGATCGTCCAATACAATACGATGATGACAGGCTAACGCTAGTTCAAATCCCGTTCCTTGGGCATCGCCATTAATAGCGGCTACTACAGGCACGCCTGGCATCTCTAAACCCCGAAAAAAACTCTTCAACTTCAGGGATGCTTCGTACAGTTCCGCTGGGTCGGTAACAGAGTAGAGGTACTCCAAGTCGCCACTCTCTAAGAAGGTCTGCTTACCGGAAGTAATGATAACACCCTGTAATTCTCCTCTTTCTTTTTCGGCTACTAGGTGCTGTAAGAGGGGCTCGAAGGCACTCACAATTTCATTATTGATTACATTAGCGTCGCGCCCATCCATATCGAGGATGAGGGTGGCAATGTTGTCGGTATCTTTTCTGTAAAATATCATCCGCTTAGGCTTTTGTGTAGCTCGCTTACTCTTTTCTTTTCAACTTCTTAACAGCGCTCAATAAGCGTGGAAAGTGCCAAGCCTGCTCCTGCATCAATAGTGAGCAAACCCGTTTGCAGATCGCGTCTTTCTAGTTCATATAATACGTTACAAAGCATCATACCTCCTACTGCTCCAAGGGGTTCGCCTAAGGCTATAGCGCCTCCATTGACATTGAATTGCTCTTCTTCTAGTTCTAGTAGCTGCTGGAAACGAAGAGCCGGAGCTGCAAAGGATTCGTTGAATTCCCAAAGATCTACTTCCCTTTTCGTCATGCCTGCTTTTTGTAAGGCAGCCTCCGCTGCCGCCACACCACCCGTGAGCAGGGTCGCATCCGTTGTAGCCATTGCGGCCGAAAGGATACGCGCCTTGGGTCGTAAACCCAGCTCTTTGCCTCTTGCTAAGTTGCCAATCAAGCAAACCGCAGCCCCGTCGGCGGGGCTACTAGTATTGCCGGCGGTGTGCTGATGCTCAATCTTGGCTACTAAGGGGAAGCGGTGTAAGGCCATACCGTCAAAGCCGGCCAAACCCATTTCAGCAAAACGCGCAGGTAATTGACCGAGTTCCTCTAGGCTGATATCAGCCCTTGGCAAAACATCTTGGTCTAAAATCAATAAGCCACTACGGTCGTGGATGCTTGCAATCGCTCTTTTAAAATAACCCGCCGAACGCGCCGCTACGGCTCGCTGATGCGAACGCAGGGCAAACGTATCCAAAGCCTCGCGGTTGATCCCCGCAATAGTTGCTACTAGATCTGCCGCTACACCTTGTGGAATATAATGGCTGTTAATGACCGACTCCGGATCGTTCATCATCGGCCCGCTATTGAGATAGGTAGGCACACGACTCATACATTCTAAGCCACCAGCAATAATTAGGTTGTCAAAACCGGCTTTAATCCTGGCTGCAGCTAGGTTAATGGCTTCCAGCGCACTAGTGTTAAAGCGGTTGATCTGTACCCCGCCCCGAGCCATCGTCCAACCCGTGTGTAGCAAAGCAGCCCGGGCTATATTATAGCCCTGATCCCCCGCCGGCGTATTACATCCAATGATCAGGTCATCCACTTGTAACGAAAAATCCACCACTTCACTTCGGCTTGCTAACTCCCTCAGGCAATCGCTCAGCAACCGAACCGGCTTCACTTCATAAAAGGCACCGCCCGCTACGCCATCGGCTCTAGGCGTTCGAATCGCATCAAAAATATAAGCTTCATTTGGCATAGTGCGAAGGTAAGCAAAAATAGATTTTGCAGCAATATTTTTGGCTAACCTCCAAATGTGCTTGTTAGCTGTACTTAGCCGTCGGCTCCCCTACTGGCTTATCTTTAATTGCCCGCAGGGCAGGGGCAAAGACGGCTGCCTAGCGTAAGGGCGTTTAGGAGGCACTCGACGACCGATCACTACTAGTGGCAATGCGCCCTGTATGCCTTGCACTTGCGCTACGATTTTGCCCTTGCCCCTGCGAGCGAAGCGACAGCCAAACAGGCTTAGGGCGTAGCAGGTATCAAGTGCTCGCATCAGAGAGCTATATCGGCATATACTGAAAACGATGTGGTTCGGACAACCAATTTTATTTAATTGGGCACATAGTGTCCATCCATACGGACCGGTACGGAGTCGTTGTTCTCGCCCAGACGGGCATAAATGCAGGGGCAAGGCTTTTCTTGTAGCGCAAGCCAAAACCTAAAAGCTAGGAAAGAAGCGGTAAAAAACAGCCTCAATCCTAGAAAGCTTCTTACCTTTGTGCTGCCTAACCGCCGCCTGCGCCCACCACATCTTAGTGTGCAGCGGCTAAACTAATGAAACGCAATATGGCCCAAGTAGAGCTAATTATGCCCAAAATGGGCGAAAGTATTATGGAAGCAACCATCTTGAGCTGGGTTAAACAACCTGGCGATAGGGTGGACGTGGACGATACTATTCTGGAAATCGCTACCGACAAGGTGGACAGCGAAGTGCCTTCGCCGGTGGCAGGCACGATTACTAAAATTCTTTTCGATAAAGATGCCGTTGTGCCTATCGGGCAGGTGATTGCTATTATTGAAACTGAAGCAGGCGCCGCCATAAGCGATACTCCTAGCGTAGAAAAAACCGGTACAACGACGGTCAGTGCTCCGTCATCAGCCCTTGCTCCGTCACCATCAGCTCTTGCTCCGCTAGCGGCTGAGGTGCCTTTTGTGCCTCCTACTAACCTGGCGGCTAGCACGGCGGTGGCGGCTTCCGAGGCGTCTAATTTCAGCGATCGCTTCTATAGTCCCCTAGTGCGAGCCATGGCTGAACAAGAAAAAATTGGGCGGCAGGAGCTGGATCAAATTCCGGGTTCTGGCAAAAATGGTCGCCTCACCAAGTCAGATATGGAGGCCTATCTCAAGCGCAGAGACAATAGCTTTATCCATACGATCCCTACTACTCAAGCGGGTGCTGCTCCATCAGCGGCGGGGGGCGCCAATCAAGCGGTTGCCAATACGGCTGCTTCGCCTACGGCTGCTTCGCCTACGGCTGCTTCGCCTACGGAGGCGAGGGCTGTTGCAAGCGCTACGGCATCCAAGGTGCTCACTACAGGAGCGGACGAAATTATAGAGATGGATCGAATGCGCCGCTTGATTGCCGACCACATGGTGCTGTCGAAGAAAACTTCGGCACATGTTACCTCCTTTGTGGAAGCCGACGTTACGAACATGGTGCAGTGGCGCGAGCGGGTAAAGGATCGGTTTCAGCAGCAGTACGGAGAGAAAATTACCTTCACGCCTATCTTCATCGAAGCCGTGGCTCGTGCTTTAACGGATTTCCCGATGGTGAATGTGTCCGTAGAAGGGCATACAATTATCAAAAAGAAGAACATCAATGTAGGGATGGCTGCCGCTTTGCCCTCAGGGAATTTGATCGTACCGGTTATTAAGCAGGCAGATCAGCTTAATCTTTTAGGGCTAACGAAGGCAGTTAATGATTTAGCTAATAGAGCCCGAGCTAACAAATTAAAGCCGGAGGATACGCAAGGCGGCACTTTCACGCTCACCAATGTAGGTAGCTTTGGGAACGTGATGGGCACGCCAATCATCAATCAGCCGCAGGTGGCTATTTTAGCGGTCGGCACGATCAAGAAAAAACCAGCCGTGGTGGAGACGCCTTATGGCGATCTTATTGCGGTACGCCACCTCATGTTTATGAGTTTGAGTTATGACCACCGGGTGGTAGATGGTGCACTTGGAGGTAGCTTCTTGCGTCGGGTAGCTGATTATTTGGAGGCTTTTGACACGAACCGATCTATTTAAGCATTTTCACGAGCGTCGGCCACGGCGTCTATCATTCGCCTATGTTTAGAAATGCTTGCTTTTATGGTTTTCTTTTAGTCAGTTTTGCGTTGCAAGGGCAGGCTAAGTTAGAACGTGCGCAGTTTTTTTTTAGCCAAGGCGACTATCAGAGTACGGTTAGAACTATCCAATCTGCTCGAAATTTGGTGCCTAGTAGTGCAGAGGCGACGCTTCTACTAGCTGTCAGCTACTATCACCTCAATGAATTGCGCGAGGCTGAAAAGCTCCTTATTAGTTTGAATGAAGACCGGAAAGTGGCCTATCCTTCTGCGTGGTTTTACCTCGGAAGGCTGTATCATGCACAGCATCGCTTTGCAGAAGCCGCCACCTTCTATAAGCGCTACTTACGGGGCTTGGCGGCGAACGATGCAGCACGTAGAATTACGATCGATTACATTCGGATGTGCGACAATGGGCTTCGCAATACGTATAGCCCAGAAGGGATGGTGGTAGAGAACTTGGGAAAAGCCGTAAATAGCTCGGAGGATGAGTTTGGCCCTGTGCCTAGTCCTACGGGGGCTGCGAAGGTGTATTTCAGTGCTACGACCCCGGCAGACCCCTTGGCACTGGAGAAAAGCCAGCTGCAAAGTGATATTGTGTACACCGAATTACAATCCACGGAATGGAGCCCCCGCCAGCCTTTGCACAACTATTTAATGAGCCCGCAGCATGAATTGCTATTGGATATTAGTGCGGATGGCCGTGAACTGTATTATTTTAGAGGAGAAAGCGAAACCCAAGGTGCTTACCTCGTGGATACTTTTCAAGAGCGTGCCGTTAAGCAATTCACGACTTTTCGTTTAGAGGTTCCGCTCAACCCGCTTTTAGGGGATGTGACACCTTTTTTCTGGAGCCCGAATGTAATTTATTTCAGTAGTGCTCGCCCTGGTGGGTATGGAGGGCTCGACTTATACAAAATGGTCAAAAACGGCGGGCAGTGGTTGCCGGCAGAAAATTTAGGCCCTAGTATCAATACGGCTTACGATGAAATAACGCCTTTTATGGCTAAAGACGGGCGTACGCTGTATTTTAGCAGCAACAATCCGGCTTATGCCGTAGGCGGGTTTGATGTATTGCGAACCTTCTACTATCCGGATGTAGGCCGTTTTTCTGCTGTACAGAACGTAGGCTTGCCCCTCAATTCCGCTGGGAACGACACGCACTTTAGGCTAGCACCCGATACCTTCACGGCCTTCCTTTCGAGCGACCGAAAAGATGGTTACGGCGGGCGGGATATCTACATCGTTTATTTCATTGATCCTCGCAAGGAGATGGAAGTATTGTTACCCACCGGAGGAAACGAATAAATGGCCCAATTACCGAACGACACTAGGCCATTTCAAAATCGCCTCATCAAAATGGCGAAGCACTTCGACAAGTGGGCACGCCGCCAAGGACTAATGGCTTATCGCATTTACGATGCAGATTTAGATGCCTTCCCTATCACGATCGATCGCTACGGAGAGCAGCTCTATGTGGCTATTTATGCTCCCAAAGGGCAGCAAGTAGAAGAGGCGGACTGGCATGCACTAAGAAATGCCTATCGGGAGATCATCATGGAAACCTTAGGAGCGGATCGGAACGACCTTTTCTTCAAGCTTCGCCAAAGAGCCAAGGGCGGCGAACAGTACGATAAATTAGCTTGGGTAGAAAGAGCCTCGCTGGTAACAGAAAACGGCCTGCAATTTCTAGTTAATTTAACGGACTACCTCGATACTGGCCTTTTTTTAGATCACCGGCAGACGCGGTCAATGGTGCGCCAAAAACTCAGCGAAGGGGCTTCGATGCTCAATCTTTTTGCTTATACTTGCTCTTTTAGCGTCTATGCTGCGGCCGCAGGTGCTCGTACGCATAATATCGATCTTTCTGCTACGTACTTGGAATGGGGCAAACGCAACTTGGAGGCCAATGGGATTAACCTACAGCAGCATCGTTTCGAGAAAGCGGATGTGCTAGCATGGTTGGCCGAAAAACCGGTTGAAAAGTATGATCTGATTGTTCTAGACCCGCCCACTTTCTCCAATTCTAAGGCGATGACAGGGGTTTTAGATACGCAGCGCGATCACCCTGTACTTCTCCATGGCTGTCTAAAGCGGCTTGCGCCTGGCGGAAGCTTAATTTTTAGCACCAATTATAGGCGCTTTACGCTAGAGGAAGCGGTATTAACCACCGAAAAGGTAGCCTATAAAGAAATTACTAAGCAAAGCGTGCCGCCTGATTTCAGGAAACGTCTGCCGCACCGCTGCTGGTGGATACAGTCTTAGCATTGGATAGGGTACTGAATTTTTCTTGTAACCGTAGCCGGAAATCTACGATCTGTAAGAGTTTAGTGGCTTGGTTGCCATATTGGTCGCTGCGCCCTGTCATAGCGTGTAGCTGTTGCCGTAGCCAAGGAAAAAGAGCGGTGTCGATACGGTAAGGTAGGGCGGGAAGCAAATCGGTGCCATAAAAAAGCCCATAGGCAGTACGAGCCCTAGCGGATGTGAGTGCGATGAATTCGTTCACCGCTAGTTTAGAGAGCGTATCGGGCCAAGGATAGGGTGCGATTATACTCATTCGCCTTAGCACGCTTCCTTTTCTAAAAGCCTGCTCGGGTGCGTGGTTGCTACTGCTGCAAAGCTGTTGGTAGTCGGTGGCCGTGAGTTGAGAATACAGTTGCTCCGTGAGCTGGGTATGGTTTTCTTGTGGCTGATCGAGTTCTACCAGCCATTTTGCATAGGCTAGCGACCAAGAGGGGGATGGGTAGGAAAGGATAGCCTTGAGTAAGCCCAGTAAGTAGGTCGGGCGGTTAAGCCCTAGCAAGCGGATGAAACTGAGTGGCGTTAGCCCCGTGGCAGCCTCCCAAAGTGTGGGGGGGATTAGTGCTAGGAAAGTAGCGGCTTCCTCTCCAACTTTGGGTGTATAGCCACAGCTTTCCAGCCAGCTTTTTATGATTGGAGATAGTGCAAATGCCGGCTTTTCCGCTTCGGATTGCCAGCTCTCAGCGGCGAAGGCAACAGCCTTTTGATAGCAAGCACTTTCGGGAAGTTGTAGTAGTAAGCTGCTCGCGATTTGGCGCACTTGTTGGCGTTTAGGTGCGCTGGCGGCTTCCAAGAAATCGAGGTCGGCAATGGAAAGCCCTATGGATAAGGCAGGCAAGATAGTAGCCTGCTGGGTGGGGCTGAGGCTGGCCCAGTCGTTGGCTAGTTGGTGTAGGGCAGCGGCAGGCGCTTGGCTACGCCATCGAAGTAATAAAGCTAGGCGTTGGCTGGGTTTTTCTGCTGCTAGATAAGCTTGCTGCCAACTGGCCGGAGGTAGTAATTTTATCCACTCGGGGTGCTGTTGGGCAAGCCATTTACCCCTGGAGCTTGCTAGGCAAAGTAGCTGCGCGGCTAGTTGGGGCTGCTTTTCTAGGCAGTTGGAGGCAAGCGCTAGGGCGGCGGGTAGTTGATCGGGGCCAATCGTGTAATGCCCACGCTCATAATAAGCGAGCACTTCCGGAAGCGCCATTTTATAAGTATCCGCTAAACAAAGGGAAAGAGCTGACTGTAGAAACAAAGGCGGATGGCTAGCCAACGAAATGGCTATTTTATCCGCTAGTTCTTCTACCTCGGGCACAGATTTTGGTTGGCTGCGCCCTCTTTGTAAACGATCAACCATAGCTACCGCAACTAAAAGTTGCTCAGCAGTACTACTCTCAGGGTCAAGCTTTAACTGCGATAATAGCGGCGAAATCTCGTCGGCTAGAGCCTGCCGGTGAGTGCCTAAAATGGCATTGCTAAGCAATAAATCGTAGAGCGAAGTAAACATCTGGGCAAAAATAGCACTTATTCCGCCAGCAATAATTATTTTTATGAAATACAAAAGGTTAAATACTTGGCTATTACAGTTAAAACAGCTACTTTTGCGCCACAATTAGATAAGGGCAACCATAAGTTAAAATTTCATGGCTAATACCGGATTAGTAAAACAGGTCATCGGGCCTGTAGTGGACGTAAGCTTCAGCGGTGAAAATGTGAAGCTTCCAGCACTGATGAGCGCGCTAGAAATCGTGCGCCCTAATGGCGAAGTTCTCATTCTCGAAGTACAACAGCACCTTGGTGAAGACGGTGTTCGCACCATCGCAATGGATGCTACCGACGGCCTCACACGGGGAACCGTAGTAACCGACACAGGCCGCCCAATTTCTATGCCAATTGGCAATGCTATCAAAGGCCGCTTGTTTAATGTTGTCGGGGAGCCTATCGATGGTTTGCCAAAGGTAGAGAAGGGAGCTAACGCACGCCCCATCCATGCATTGCCTCCTATTTTCGAGGATTTATCCACAGAAACGGAGATACTTTATACCGGTATCAAAGTTATTGACCTTATCGAGCCTTATACAAAAGGAGGGAAAATTGGTCTCTTTGGTGGTGCTGGTGTAGGTAAAACGGTTTTGATTCAGGAACTGATCAACAACATCGCCAAAGCCTATGATGGTATCTCTGTGTTTGCAGGTGTAGGAGAACGTACACGGGAAGGAAACGACCTACTGCGCGAGATGCTAGAGTCTGGGATCATCAACTATGGTGAAAATTTCATGCATAGCATGGAGCAAGGTGGCTGGGATTTAAGCAAGGTTTCATCTAAAGACCTAGAAACATCGAAAGCTACTTTCGTATTCGGCCAAATGAATGAGCCTCCCGGAGCCCGTGCGCGTGTAGCTTTGAGCGGCCTTACGATTGCAGAGTACTATCGCGATGGCGACTTAAGCGACCCAACCGGTGGCCGCGATATCCTTTTCTTCATCGATAACATTTTCCGCTTTACACAAGCAGGCTCGGAGGTATCCGCCTTGTTAGGTCGTATGCCTTCTGCAGTAGGTTACCAGCCAACCTTAGCAACGGAGATGGGCCTGATGCAGGAACGGATCACCTCTACGAAAAGAGGTTCTATCACTTCCGTACAAGCCGTTTACGTGCCTGCGGATGACTTGACAGACCCGGCACCAGCTACGACCTTCGCCCACTTGGATGCGACAACCGTATTGAACCGTAAGATTGCAGCCAAGGGTATTTATCCAGCGGTAGATCCGCTCGATTCTACCAGCCGCATCCTAGATCCGGCTATTATCGGAGACGAGCACTATGGCACTGCACAGCGAGTTATCAATATTCTAGCTCGCTACAATGAGCTGCAAGACATCATCGCTATCTTGGGTATGGAAGAGTTAAGCGAAGAAGACAAATTGGTAGTGAGCCGCGCTCGTCGAGTAGAGCGTTTCTTGAGCCAGCCCTTCCACGTTGCCGAGCAGTTTACCGGTCTTAAAGGCGTTTTGGTAGATATCAAAGACACCATCAAAGGCTTCAACATGATTCTAGATGGCGAGGTAGATCAGTATCCAGAAGCGGCTTTTAACTTGGTAGGCACAATCGAGGAAGCTATCGAGAAAGGAGAGAAATTACTAGCCGACGCGGCTGCCTAAACATTTCCTCTAAGCCACTTCGGCTGAAAATATTGAACTATGACCATCTCCGTGCTTACACCTGATCGTAAGATCTTCATTGGGCAAGTAAACGCAGTTACGCTACCTGGCACCTTAGGGGAATTCCAAATCAAGGAACGCCACGCCCCGCTTGTTAGTAGTCTCGTAAGCGGTAAAGTAACACTGCGTACCGAAGGTGAATATACTTACTACGACGAGCAAACGAAGCAGCAAACCCCTCCTCAAACAGCCACTAAGGCAATCACTTTTGAGATAGAACGCGGCTTTGTAGAAGTGCTCAATAACGAAATTAGCCTGCTAGTACAAGGCGTAGGGCCGCTACAGTAACCATATCGCGCTAGAAAAACGAAAAGAACAATAGAGACTCAGCTCGCTGGGTCTCTATTGTTCTTTTTTTCATTTACCTTGTGGCATGAAAGCAATTATTCCTGTAGCCGGCACTGGTAAAAGGCTGCGCCCTCTTACTTACACGCAGCCTAAGCCTCTCATCCCTGTAGCAGGGCGGCCTATCGTTAGTTTTATTATCGACGAGCTAGCAGCCATCGGGGTAACCGATTTTGTTTTTATTATTGGTTATCTAGGAGATAAGATCAAAGATCATCTGGAAGCCACCTACCCGCAGCTTAATAAAACTTTCGTAGAACAAACCGAGCGCAAAGGCTCTGCTCACGCTCTTTGGCTGGCTAGAGAGGCTTATCAAGAGACCGATGAAATCATTATCTTTTTTGGCGATACTATTATCGATACCGATTTTAAGGCCATCGCCGCTAGCCCATATAATATGATTGGGGTTAAGCGCGTAGATGACCCACGGCATTTTGGAGTCGTGGAGTTTGATGAGGAGGGGGAAGTTGTGAGACTAACCGAAAAGCCCCTAATTCCCAAATCAAACCAAGCTATGGTGGGCTGCTATAAAATCAGGGAGGTAGGTCGCTTTATCGATGCCTGCGCCTATAACCTCACGCATGAGGTTAAGAGCTCCGACGGTACGTATTCCCTTACCGATGCCCTCTCTAGAATGCAGCAGTGGGGAACAGTACTACGTACCTTCACCGTAGATAATTGGTACGATTGCGGCCAAAGAGAAGTGCTGCTAGCCGCTAATGCTACCTTTCTTAAACGACCTGGCTATGCAACCGACGATCCGCCGCCCTACGACAATAGTATCATCGTTCATCCTGTCCATATTGGAGCCAATTGCTTGATTAGCAACTCTATTGTAGGGCCAAACGTGACTATTGGCGCCAACGCACAAATAGAAAACACCATCATCGATGATAGTATCCTCGGCGAGTATTCTAGGATTAAAGACATCATTTTGCGCCATTCTATTGTGGGCAGTGATGCTAGTATCAAGGGCAACCACCGTAGCTTACATATTGGGGATAACACAGAAATCGACTTTGGGGTAGGCGGTTAGACGAATTTTAACAAAATTTTTAGCTGTTTTTTAGCTTGCTTTCAAATAGTCTGCTTACTTTAGCCGCTAATTGCAAATAAAAAACATATTTTCATGGAACAAGGAGTGAATAAGAACCGCTTATTTCTAGCTAGTTGTGTTGCTTTGGTCGTAACGGCCATGACTTTTGCCATCCGAGCAGGCATCCTTACACAATTGGGAGAAGACTTTAGTCTTAGCAACACAGAGCTGGGTTGGGTCAATAGTATGGCTTTCTTAGGGTTTCCCGTAGCGATGATTGTGGGCGGCCTACTGTATAACCAAGTGGGTGCTAGGAAAATGCTTTGGGTTGCCTTCGCCAGTCACCTCTTGGGTTTGGTGCTCACGCTGCTGGCAGGTGGTTTTTGGAGTCTTATCATCTCTACCTTCTTTATCGGCTTCGCAAACGGTGCTGTGGAAGCGGCCTGTAATCCACTTATTGCCGATATGTATCACGATAATAAAACCACTATGCTGAATAAATTTCACGTTTGGTTCCCGGGTGGTATCGTGATCGGGTCTTTACTTTCCGGGGCTATGCAGAGTATGGGATGGCAAGCACAAATCGCGGTGATGCTACTACCTACTGCCTTGTATGCCTTCCTTATTTTTGGGCAAAAATTCCCCGCCACCCAGCATATCTCCAGCAATACAGGCGAAAACATCAAAGGGTTGCTCAATCCACTCTTCCTTTTTATTGCGCTGTGTATGACGCTCACGGCGGCAACTGAGTTTAGCACCACCCAATGGGTAGAAAAAATACTGGGCGCTAGCGGCGCAAGCCCCATGTTAGTATTAGCCTTAGTAACGGGCTTGATGGCGGTTGGGCGTTATTTTGCTGGCCCAGTTGTGCACCGACTCAATCCGGTGGGGGTTTTATGGGCTTCCGCTATTATTGCCACGCTAGGCGTCTTTATGTTCAGCCAAGCTACGGGCCCAATGGTGTATGTGGCGGCTATCTTGTTCGCAATCGGTATCTGTTATTTCTGGCCTACCATGATCGGGTTCACGGGTGAATACCTGCCCAAAACGGGTGCACTAGGGATGTCGTTAGTAGGTGGGGCTGGTATGTTCTCTATGTCGATCTGGAACCCCATCATTGGTGGTTGGCTGGATAAGGCCGAGACAAGCGCTCTGGCTGGAGGAGCCACGGGCAATGAAGCGAACATCTTGGCCGGCCAAGCTGTCTTAGGAACACTCACCGTTTTCCCCATGACCTTGATCGTACTCTTTGGGCTCTTGTACTTCTATATGCGTAGCCGAAAAACGACTACAGCTAGTTTAGCCGCACACTAAAATGGTGGCTCTGGCGATGGTGGCTCTGGCGGGCTCCCTCCTTAGCTACTAGCGAAGCGCGCCAATCTTCGGCCTTTTAACCACTTTTGCGCTAAAAAATAAGCCTTGCCCCCGCGTTAGCCAACAACAACTCTATTGTTTTGGCCAAGGCAGGGGCAAGACTTGCTTGGTAGTGCAAGGGCTTCAACTGGTTTCTCGTAAGCCGATGGCCGCTTGTCTAAAAGAGCTGGAGTGCTAAAATAAGTGATACAACCGCTTCGTTCAGCTAGGGTAATAGCTACTGCCGCGATAGTTGGGATGCCTATTTTGAATTGCTTACCCAACCAAAAGTAGGTCTAAACGCATCTATTGACTGTTCTAACCCCTGCAAAATGAAGAAATATCTACTTCCACTTTTAGGCATCGTTTTGGCTGTAGCCTTACTTTGGTATTTTACACGCCCAGCAACGGAGGCAACGCTAGAGGAGCTAACCGTAGCCGTTCGCCAAGGTGAGTTCAAGATGCTCGTGACCGCCACGGGCGAATTGCAGGCCAAACGATCCGAAAAAATACAGGGCCCACAAGGGATGCGAGCCGCCCAAATTTACCAAACTAACATCACCGATCTGGTGGCAGAAGGTACCCTCGTTTCAGCAGGAGATTACGTAGCTACTCTTGATAGAACCGAGCTGGATACGAAAATGAAGGAGGTGCTTAATGAGCTCGACCGGATCAACACCCAGCTGGAAGCTATCAAGATCGATACCGCTATTGAACTAAGAGGCTTACGCGATCAGTTGGTTAATCTGCGCTTTGGCATGAAGGAAAAGCAACTGGAAGTGGAGCAAAGTAAGTTCGAAGCACCTATGGTAATCCAAAGAGCTAATATCGAACTGGAAAGAAGCGAAAGAGACTACAGTCAGTTAGAACGAAAATACGCCCTGAGCAAGGAAAAAGCGGAAACCCAAGTAAACGAAATTATGGCCACCCTGCGGCAGCAGCAGCTCAAACTCACCCAACTACAAGATCTAGGGCGAGAGTTCGTGGTAACAGCGCCTAAAGATGGTATGGTGATCTACGCCCGATCTTGGGACGGCAAGGTGCAGGCAGGTTCGCAAATACGAGCCTGGGACCCCGTAGTAGCAGAGCTGCCTGATCTGACACAGATGATCTCCAAAACCTATGTCAATGAAGTGGACATTAGCCGCGTCCGCAAAGGCCAAGAAGTAAATATTCAAATAGATGCTTTCCCCGACAATACGTATAGCGGCCTCGTCTTACAGGTGGCCAATATCGGGGAGCAACTGAGGAACTACGATTCCAAGGTCTTTGAAGTAATCATTCAGCTCAACGCCTCCGATTCAATCCTTCGGCCTGCTATGACCACGAGTAATGAAATTATAACCGACATCCTGGCCGATAAGCTTTTCATCCCGCTAGAAGCTCTTTATAAAGACACCCTCTCGTTTGTATATAAAGAGGTAGAGGGCAGAGCCGTGAAACAAGAAGTGATCAGTAGCTGGACGAATGAAAACGAGGTGGTAATTGTCAAAGGTCTCTCCGCTAGTGATCGCGTTTATCTTAATCCGCCGGTCGATGCCGATAAATTAGAGCTACAAACCCTAGCCGTGAGCGATAAGCAAATGACGGAAGAGCAGCTCCTTACAGAGCGAGCCGAGCGAAAGAAAATTGCCGACGAAAAAGAGAAGAAACTAGCCAAGGAAGCACCCATCCAAACCGGTAGTGGGAGCAGTGATTTTGTCATCTTTTTCTAAGTTCTCTCTGGATGCAACGATTATTCTTCAATTTTTGGCTAGCCATCGAAGGCGTTTCGGCTAATCGGCTGCGGGCTTTCCTCACTGCACTAGGTATCGTCTTTGGTGTGGCGGCCGTGATTGCCATGTTAGCCATAGGAACGGGTGCGAAAGAGACCATCTTAGCGCAAATGCAGCTCATCGGCGCCAACAATATTGTGGTTAATAGTGTAATGCCAGATGCTAACGGAAGCGAAGAGGCTAGCCAATCCGCAGGCCAAGAAAAAAGTCTTCGCCCTTGGTCGCCAGGTCTCAATATGGGGGATATGGCCGCGATTTATGCCATCTTGCCAGGGGTGGAGGCAATTAGCCCTGAAATTGTGATCCCCAGTACGGTCATTCAGGCTGGAAAAATTGGGCAGAGCAGAGCTGTGGGCGTTAGTAATCAATTTTTTATCCTCAACAATCTTTCTCTCGATCGGGGAAGCTATTTCCACGAAACCCACCTGGAGCGGGGGGATCCAGTCTGCATCATCGGCCAAGATATTTTACGCCGCTATTTCAGTGAAGGAGACCCTATCAATCAGCGGATCAAATGCGGCCAAACTTGGCTACGCATCATCGGGGTGCTGGAGCAAAGAGTAGCTAAACAAGACCAATTAGAAAATCTGGGTATCCGCGACTATAACCAAGATATCTACATCCCGTTGCAAACAGCATTGATCCGTTTTAAAGACCGCAGCTATGCCCACGCTCGCAACATTGCAAAATCTTGGGATGACAACTCTCCCGCTGAAAACTACCACCAGCTCGATCGGCTCGTCATCAGAGTGGCTCGTTCGGAGGAGCTACTTTCTACGAGCAATGTGGTTGCGCGCCTACTCAAAAGACGCCATCAAACAGTGGTGGATTACGAAATGACGGTGCCCGAAAAAATGCTCGAAGCGCAGCAGAAAACCCAAGAAACCTTCAACCAAGTACTTGCTTTTATCGCAGGTATTTCTTTGTTAGTGGGCGGTATAGGTATCATGAACATCATGCTAGCCTCAGTGCTAGAGCGAACCAAAGAAATTGGCACGCGCCGCAGCCTAGGAGCCACGCGCCAAGATATCGTGCAGCAGTTTCTACTGGAGGCCATCTTCATTAGCTTGCTAGGCGGCATCACGGGCATCCTGGTCGGGGTGGGGGCTGCCCGCTTCATCGCTTTAAGCTACGATATACCCACCATCGTTTCGGCTTGGTCGGTCATACTTTCTTTTGCGGTGGCTTCTACTATTGGCCTCGTATTTGGGCTGTTTCCCGCTCGGCGAGCGGCTAAACTCGACCCAATTAAAGCCTTGCGTGCCGACTAAAAGCCCTACAAAATAGCCGCTTTTATCTCCTTCTCTTCTTCGTTTTCAAATCGTTTTGTATGTTAAATCCCATTACCCTCCTTGCTTTTGGGCTTCGAAAATGCTTCTTCTTTGCCTTGGCTTATACTTGCCTTTTGGGGCTACTAGCACAGACCAACGACTACCAGCTAAGTCTCGAGCAGGTGATAGAGATCGCCCGCAGTGAATCGCCCGACTATAAGCTGGCGGAAACGCGCTTCAACAACAACTACTGGCGCTATCGGTCTTTCAAAGCCGATTTCTTGCCACAAATCCGCTTGAATGCTACCTTACCCGACTTGAACCGTTCTATTGATCCGATCATTTTGCCCGATGGGCGGGAGAACTTCATCTCGCGGGCGTTGATGCGCAACTCGGTGGGTATTTCGGTTTCTCAGCCCTTGGTAGCCACCGGCGGAGAGGTCTTCCTATTCACCGGTTTGCGCCGCTTGGATGTATTTGCGAACGATCTGATAGATGCTTCCACCTCCTTCCTCTCAACGCCCATCTCGGTAGGCTTTACCCAGCCGCTGCGCACTTTCAACCAGCTCAAGTGGAGTAAAAAAATAGAGCCACTACGCTACGAAGAAGGGCAGCGAATCTTTAACCAAGAAAAAGAATTAGCAGCGGCTAATGTGGCAGGGCTCTTCTTCGATCTACTATTAGCGCAGCTCAATTTGCAAGCCGCCACTAAAAATAAAGTCAACGCAGATACCCTCTATGTCATCAGTCAAGGACGATTCGGGGTAGGGCGAATTGCTGAAACCGACCTATTGCAAATCGAACTAAGCGTGATGAATGCCGATGCAGCCCTCGCTCAAGCAACCTTGAATGCCCAAACAGCCAATGAAGAATTGCGGCAGTTCCTGGGCATCCGCCAAGCAGTGGACTTCCAGCTGATCTCCCCCGCTCAAATACCCGACTTAGTGATAGATGTGGAGGAAGCCCTCCGATATGCCCAACAGCATCGCAGCGAAATTCTCGCTTTCGAGCGTCGCCAACTAGAAGCCGCCGCAGAAGTGGATAGAGCCATCAAAAGCAACGGCTTTCAAGTGAATGTGAATGGGCAATTTGGCCTATCGGGCACTTCCGATCAGTTCTCCAATGCCTACAACGGCCTCATTGACCAAGAAGTAGTGACACTGGGTATTCAAGTGCCCATCGCTGATTTCGGGAAGGCTCGGAGCCGTATTGAAGTGGCTAAATCTAACCAAGAACTTGAGTTGCTCAATATTGAACAAGAACGCATCAGCCTTGAGCAAAGAGTGCGCCTACAGGTACGGCAGTTCGATTTATTACGCCGGCAAGTAGCACTCTCCGACCGCGCCTATGAGGTGGCTTTACGTAGGGAAGACATCACCCGGCAGCGCTATTTGATCGGTAAACTCAGTGTAACAGAACTCAATCTAGCCGTGCAGGAAATGGATGCCGCTCGCCGCCAATATGTGGCAGCACTGCGCGATTTTTGGCTCGGCTATTACCAGCTCCGCCGCCTCACACTCTTCGATTTTTTGCGCAGAGAAGCACTTATCATGGCACCGCAGTAAGTTGGCTTAAGACGATTGCTTAGCAAAACCCTTGCCCCTGCATTTTTGCCAACATCCCCCAACCGACGCAGGACGACTAGCCGAACAAGGCCAAGGGAACAAACGATTTTGTAGAACTTGGCTGCCGCTACCGCTCGCGGGGGCAAGCGATACTTTGTCGCGCAAAGGCAAGCTGAAAGACCAAGACAAGAGGGAGCTAATAAATTTTGTTAAAACTCTTTCTATTTTGTAATTAAACCTTATCTTTGCCTTGCCTAAGTTCATCTCTCGGTTAATGCTGAAAGCTTAGCGAAACGATGCTTTATCTTGTTGGACTAATTACTGATTCTTACAACTGCAAGTTAATCAGTTAGTTATGCCAAAAGATAGTACCTTTTGCAGGCTAGCTACTTTCCCGTGAGTGCGCCTACTTAGGTCTCTTTTCTTGCTTATTTACCCAAATGACCGATGGGCTTACGCAAAGCATTTTTAGAGCAGTAATTTCATTTTTTGTAATCGTAATCTTAATTCTTATGTTAAAAATCAGACAAATTTTTCTTTTGTTCTGCGCGGCTCTCCTCACAGGAGGTCTCTCCGCTCAGGTTTACGAGGTGAATTTGGCGGCTATCTCTCAGATAAACGTCACCCTCAACGACAATTGCCAAGCCATCATCATTCCCGAACAAATCTTCACCGGCGACTTTGATGTGGATGGCGATGGATTCGAGCCTACAGCCGAAGCTTTCAATATCGTAGTACAAGACGGTACGCCAGCGAATGGCCCTATCATCGATAGATGTGGTACTTGGACTTGGATGGCTACTGCAGCCTCCGTATCAGGTGGGCTTGTTTTCCCACCGGTAAGTGGCTTTAGTGGCGATTTTGCACCCGCTAACTGGACGGTAGCAACCACGGGTAATCAGGCTAGTGCAACTTTTTCAGCCACCACTTTAACCTTGACATCTGGTGCGATACCCGATGACGACTCCGACAACTCGGATGACGTGACGGTCTCTTACACGTTCCCCAATGCTGGTCAGTTGTCTTTCGATTATAGTTACCTATTGGAATCAAGTATCATTACTGATATTTTGATCATCGACATTGAAGGAAACGAAGTGGTTAATATCGAACCAGCAGACAATGGTGGCTCTACCAACGGCAATGGTAGTGTAAATGAGGCTATAGAAGCTGGATATACCTTGATGATTTCTATTATAGGCGATGATTTCACTACGGATAATATTATCTCCGAGGTAGTGATTTCTAACTTTACGTTCGATCGTGAAGACATCGATGCTGGTTTGATCGGTTTCACGACGGCTTGGGGTATCGTAAATGCGGAGGATAAGACGGCACCCGTGCTAGCTACCCTACCCGTTTCGCCAGAAGGTCTATATTGTGATCAGATCAATGTCGTGGACATCAACACCTTACCTGCTTCGGTAAGCCGCTGCTGGATTCAGGATAGAACGAATACGAACACGCTATTTGGTTCTATGAATACGCAGCTTCGTGCTAAATTAATGGCAGGTGGAGGTATCCCCAATTTCACGGATGGCTGTTCAAATGTTACGATCTGTGTAAACGACATCGTAATCGGCACCGACATGTGTGAAGGCACTACTATCCGCCGTGTATTCACGGCTAGAGACGGCGATTGCCCAAGCGTAAGCGGTGAGCAAAATGCTGCGGCAGTAGCAGAGTACGACATCATCTTCACGCGTCCGACGGTAGTAGAAGGTGTAGCAGAAACAGTAGAGTACAGCTGTGAAAACTTCTCTGTTGCGCAGCCTAACCCAGTTCCTGCTGCAACGGACTATCCTTATGTTACTCGCATCAACGGTACGCGCATTTACTTGAACAACAGTTTCTGTAACTTTGGTGCTACTTATTCTGATGGCCCTCGTGTAATCACTTGTGAAAATACGTACAAATTTGTTCGTACTTACACCGTAATCGACTGGTGTAACCCAGGTGAAGTAGAAACTTTCCCTCAGTTGGTGAAAGTGGGTGACTTCGATGCACCTGTAATTACTTTGCCAACACAAGACAACGACTTCGACGGTGTAGCGGATGCTTATCCATTAGAGTTCACTACGAACAGCGCAGTTTGTACGGCTTTCTTCGTGGTACCTGCTGGTTCTGCAGTGGACAACTGCGATGCCAGCCCAACGGTATCTGTAAAGATATATCCTAACGGTAACTTGAGCGCAACGCCTTTCGGTCCTTTTGCTGTTGGCCAAATTGCTGGTGGTTTCCCAATTGGTACGCACCTCATGCGTTACACGGCGGTTGACAACTGTGGCAACGAAAGCTTCCGCGACGTGCCCTTTGTGGTCGTTGACGAAACAGCTCCTACGGCTATCTGTGAAGATGGCTTAAATATCAGCATCGGTGGCAACGGCAATGTACAGCTTTGTGCAACTACTATCGATGGTGGTTCTTCCGACGATTGTACTGCTGTAACCCTAGCCATTGCTCGCGTAGGTAACAACAATCAACCGCTTTCAGGCCAAACTTACCAATCTTGCTTAACGCTCACTTGTAGCGATCTAGGTACAGTACGCGTAGGTCTTCGCGTGAGAGATGTAGTAGGCAATACGAACTTCTGTTGGTTAGATGTATTAGTAGAAGACAAAATCCGCCCAACTTGTATCGCTCCTATCCCTAGAACGGTATTATGCTCTGACCTTGACGGTACATTCCCTGCGAACGTAGCAGATGCTTTCACGGCTAACCCAGCTGCTACAGCAGCCTTGTTGAATGCTCGTTTTGGTGAAGCTAATGGAGTGGATAACTGCCCAGGTGCAGTTGCAACGCCCGTATCTGTTGTAGATGGCCGTAACTCTTGTGGTGTTGGTTCTATCCAACGCAGCTTCCGTGTAACGGATGCAGTAAGTCTAACTAGCGCAGGTGTGTGCCAGCAGTTGATTACGGTATTGGGTGTACACGATTACACCATTGTTTTCCCAGCTGACGTGGACTCTAATGACTGTGAGGAAGATGATCGTAACGACGTTACTTACACCGAGAATGGTTGCGACTTGATTACGGTTGCTACTTCTATCGATACTTTCGTAGCAACAGCTGATGAATGTTACAAATTACGTATCACTTACCAAGTCTTGAACTGGTGTGAGTGGAACGGCGAAGATGATGCTTATATCATCCCAAGAGATGCTGATAACGACAACATCCTAGAAGAAGCTACTTGGTTACACGTGATTCCTAGAAACACGAATACTTTGACAGACGACCTAGCCTTCCTAGATCGCGACAACATTCGCACGAACAACAACACTATTGCGAACCTAGACAACGGAGACCCGAACGGTATCCGCCCAGGTACGGACGCAGGTGGTTACGGTGTTGACCGCAGCCGTGGTGCTTTCACTTACCGCCAGTTTGTGAAGGTGTACGACAACAGAGCACCAATCATAACGGTAGTAACGCCTAGCGCACCATTCTGTGACCCAGCAGCGCAGTGTGTAGCTGATGTTACCTTGAACTTCTCGGCTTCCGACGACTGTAGCAATGCAGCTGTAAGTGTAACCGCTTCTTTGGATGCTTTCCGCGATGCAGGAGCTGATGGTGTTTATACTTTAGCTGACTTTGTGGCTACTGCCAACGTAACTTCTGCTATCAGCAGAGTGAGTGGTAACGACTACCGTATCTCAATGCCAAGCCTACCAGTAGGTGAGCATGCTGTACGTATAACTGCTAACGACGGTTGTGGTAACACTTCTGTTGCTTTGATTCTATTCGAGGTAGAAGACTGTAAAGCACCTACCCCGATCTGTATCAACGGTCTAACTGTAACCTTGATGCCGGATGGCCAAGGTGGTGGTATGGCAGAAATTTGGGCATCTGATTTCATCGCTAGCCCAAGCACAGATTGCTCTGG
>DAINNZ010000048.1:0-22349 GCA_036735605.1 Lewinella sp.
AAGCGCATGGAGCAAAGCGCATGGAGCAAAGCGCATGGAGCAAAGCGCATGGAGCAAAGCGCATGGAGCAAAGCGCATGGAGCTACTATTATGGAAAGGTATATTTTTTTTTTGACTGGTTTCCTGAAAAGCAGTATCTTTGCCGCATGTTCAACAACCGAATTATAATTAGCATCCGAATTATTCCTCGTGGCAATTGCCATCCGTAGGCTGCTAAAAGATCGTTGTGGATCGAAAAAAGCTCCGATGGAAGGCCTTCCATCGGAGCTTTTTGTTTGCTTTAAAAAACAAAATATGTACCAGGAATTTAAGCGACTAAACCTACCTGAAATTGACCGATCCATACTAGCGAAATGGGAAGAAGGCCGTATTTTTGAGCGAAGCGTTCAGGAACGAGACGCCAACAACAGTTTTGTTTTTTACGAAGGCCCTCCGAGCGCCAATGGTTTACCGGGCATCCACCACGTGATGTCGAGGGCTATCAAGGATGTTTTTTGCCGCTTTCAAACCTTGCAAGGTAAGCGCGTAGAACGCAAAGGTGGCTGGGATACCCACGGCTTGCCCATCGAATTGAGCGTTGAGAAGGAGCTGGCAATCACAAAAGAGGATATTGGGCAAAAAATATCCGTTGACGACTACAACAAGGCCTGCCGCGAGACGGTAATGCGCTACAAAGATGTGTGGGATAGCATCACCAAAAAAATGGGCTATTGGGTAGATTTAGACAATCCCTACATTACCTATGAGAACAACTACATTGAGTCGGTTTGGTGGTTGCTGAAGCAAATCTATGATAAAGGTCTGCTCTACAAAGGCTACACCATACAGCCTTATAGCCCTGCGGCTGGCACCGGTCTCAGTAGCCATGAGCTCAATATGCCGGGTGCTTACCAAGAAGTGAGCGACACCTCGGCGGTGGCCATCTTCACTACGCTGCGCAATGAACAGAGCGACTGGCTACACAGCTTGCCCCTCGCTGCGCCGGCTAGTGAAGAAAACCCTAGGTTGCTTGGCTCGGCCGATAGCGAAAAGGTGGGTATATTAGCCTGGACAACCACCCCCTGGACGCTGCCCAGCAACACGGCTCTCACCGTGGGCCCTAAGATTGCTTATGTAAAAATACGCTGCCACAACCCTTATATCGAGAACCAAGTTATCGATGTAGTACTCGCCGAAGCCCTAGTGCCGAAGTGGTTTGGCGGCAAGCGGCAGCCAAGCATCCTAGGCATCAGCCAGCCCTTCTTAGGCGAGCAGCTCGTGGATATTCGCTACGAACAACTACTCGACATGGGCGTTCCGGAAGAAGGCGATGCCTTCAGAGTAATCCCTGGCGACTTTGTAACCACAGAAGACGGCACCGGTATTGTGCATACGGCTCCTAGCTTTGGAGCCGACGATATGCGCGTTGGAAAAGCCAACGGTATTGGGGCACTCACGCTGGTGGATAAATCGGGCAAATTCACCGATCAAGCAGGGGAGTTTGCAGGGCGCTACGTCAAAGACTATAAAGACGAGCCGAACTATGTGGATGTGAACGTGGATATAGCCGTGCGCCTTAAGCTGGATGGCAAAGCCTTTAACGTGGCTAAATACGTACACAATTACCCGCATTGCTGGCGTACCGACAAGCCCATCTTGTATTATCCACTTGATAGCTGGTTTATCAAAGCTAGTGCGGTGAAGGAACGCATGAGCGAGCTCAACCAGCAAATCAATTGGAAGCCTGCTAGCACGGGGGAAGGGCGCTTCGGCAAATGGCTAGACAACCTACAAGATTGGAACCTCAGCCGCAGCCGGTATTGGGGCATCCCACTACCTATCTGGCGCAGTGAAGACCTGAGCGAGGAAGTCTGCATCGGCAGCCTGGCGGAACTAGAAAGCTACCTCCAAGAAGCTAATACGGCTCTAGGGCTCAAGCAGGAACTCCCCAAAGACCTACACCGGCCTTATATCGATGAGATTGTGCTCTGGAAAAACGGGAAAAAGCTTGTCCGCGAATTAGACCTTATCGACGTATGGTTCGACTCGGGCAGTATGCCCTACGCACAGTGGCACTACCCCTTTGAGAATAAGGCTGTTTTTGAACGAAATTTCCCAGCTGATTTCATTGCGGAGGGCGTAGATCAAACCAGGGGATGGTTCTATACTTTACATGCCATTGGCACGATGGTATTCGATAGTGTAGCCTTCAAGAATGTAGTTTCTAACGGACTGGTACTGGATAAAAACGGCAAAAAAATGTCGAAACGCCTTGGTAATGCCGTAGATCCCTTCGCAACCATAGATGCTTACGGTGCCGACGCTACCCGCTGGTATATGCTCGGTGCAAGCGACCCTTGGGATAACCTTAAGTTCGACGAAGAAGGCATTCAGGAAGTACAGCGCCGCTTCTTTGGCACGCTTTACAACACCTATGGTTTTTATGCCCTTTATGCCAATATTGACCGCTACGCACCGGCGCAAGTAGCCCCCATTGCCCACGATGCCTTAGCCGAAATCGACCGCTGGATCATCTCGCGTTTGAATAGCCTTACGAGAGCCGTAACGGGCTATTATGCCGATTACGAGGCCACTAGAGCTATTCGAGCGATCGATCATTTTGTGAACGAAGAGCTTTCTAATTGGTATGTTCGCCAAAACCGCCGCCGATTCTGGAAAGGCGAAATGACTGCCGATAAGCAAGCGGCCTATCAAACGCTCTACAACTGTTTGGAAAGCGTGGCGCAGCTCATGTCGCCCGTAGCTCCCTTTTTTGCCGATTGGTTGTATTTGAACCTCACTAGAGGTACAGCACACGATTCCGTACATTTAAGCCTGCTTCGCCCAGCCGACGAAAGCCAAATCGACCCGGCATTGGAGCAACGTATGGACTATGCGCAACGGCTCAGCAGCCTAGCTTTGAGTTTGCGGAAAAGTGAAAAAATACGTGTTCGCCAGCCCCTAGGAGTCATTGCCGTGCCTTGCTTAGATGAAGACTTTGCGCAAAGAGTGCGAGCCATCCAAGACATTGTGCTGGCCGAGGTGAATGTAAAAGAACTCAAGTTGCTCACCGACGATGACTTTCTGCGCAAACAGATTAAGCCGAACTTTCGCACGCTAGGCCGGCGGCTAGGAAAAAACATGAAAGCAGGCGCAGCGGCCATTGCGAATATGAACGAATCCGACATCAAGCGCATCGAGCAGGAAGGACGCTTCCTACTGCAGTTGGAAGATGAAGCCGTAGAAATCGCCTTGGAAGATGTGGAAATATCCACCCAAGATATCCCCGGCTGGAAAGTAGCTACCGATGGAGAGCTAACCTTGGCACTAGATGTGGCTATCACGGATGAATTATACACAGAAGGGATGGCACGCGAACTCATCAATAGAATACAACTAGCTAGAAAGCAAGCCGAGCTAGACGTAACAGACCGCATCCAACTACGCCTCTACAGCGAGGATGCCACCGTAGCTAAAGCGCTTGAAATACACCACGACTATATAGCCAGCGAGGTCTTAGCCGATCACCTCGACTTTCAGGCCAGAACCGCAGCGGCGGCTATTGACTTAGTAGATGGTGCTAGCGTGAGTGTGGAAATCTATTAAGTGTAAAAAAAAACGAGAAGCGATGGCAGGACACAACCCAAAAAGCAGTCGCTTGTTGTTAAAAGTATGCCGACTTTCGATTTTCATCGTATATTGTGAGGCAAAACACTAAAAATTAGCGAAAATTCGCCAAATTTATATGGAGGCAACGAAGAAAACAACTAAAAAAGTAGCGGCACCAAAGGTTGGGGCCAATGGTGCTGCAAAAAAAGCGGTATCAAAAGCAGCTTACAGTAAAGAGCAGTATCTTGCTTGGTTCACGCTCATGCTGCGCATCCGCCGCTTTGAGGAGCGTGCGCTAATGGCCTATGGCCAGCAAAAAATTCGTGGTTTTTGCCACGTATATATAGGTCAAGAAGCGGTGGCTGCGGGTATTGAGTCGGCCATAACCGCTGAAGATTCTATTGTAACAGCTTATCGGCAGCACGGCACAGCCATTGGGCGTGGAGTAGATATGAACGCTGCGATGGCTGAGCTTTTCGGTAAAGAAACGGGCATTGTAAAAGGAAAGGGCGGCTCTATGCACTTCTTTAGCAAGCCCCATAATTATTTCGGTGGCAACGGTATCGTAGGTGCCCAAATTCCCATTGGTACAGGTATTGCCTTCGCTGAGAAGTACCGTGGCACCCAAAACCTTTGCGTAACTATGTTCGGCGATGGTGCTGCCCGCCAAGGTGCGCTTTACGAGAGCTTCAACATGGCGATGACTTGGAAAATACCCGTCCTTTATATTTGCGAAAACAACGGTTACGCCATGGGCACCTCCGTACAACGCACTAGTAACGTAACGGATCTTTCTAAAATAGGTCTCAGCTTCGATATGCCTAGCGAAACGGTGGACGGTATGGATCCGGAAGCGGTACATGAGGCTGTTAGCCGTGCTGCTGCCCACATCCGTGCTGGCAAAGGCCCTTATTATCTTGAAATTAGAACCTACCGCTACAAAGGCCATTCTGTTTCCGACCCCGCTAAATACCGTGAAAAAGAAGAGGTACAGACCTATTTGGATCGCGACCCCGTAAAAGTAATGGAGCAACGGATCTTAGAAAACGGCATTGCTACCCAAGAGGAAGTGGCTGCGATCAAAGACCTTGTAAAAGCCGAAGTGGCTGCTTCTTATCAATTTGCAGAAGCGTCGAATTACCCAGATGCAAGCGAGCTATATACAGACAATTACCTGCAAGAAGACTATCCTTTCATCAAGGATTAAGCAGCTATGAGCCCTTTTTCTAACAGAAGCAGCCGAACGGATCTAGCTCGGCTGTTTTTGTTTTTGCTAGCGAGCAAAGCTGGAATATGCAGTCAACACTAGGCGCCGTAGCAGCACTGCGCTTATATTTTTACCTCGGCCGGCAGTAAAATTTATAGGCCCAAGTACTTCGTGGCCTTGCTTTTAGTGACTAGACTTCGTTAGGAAGTGACACGCTAGTAAAGTCTTGCGCTAAGAAAAAAGCCTTGCCCCTGCATTTATGCCCGCTTGCTCGTACTGGGTACTGGGCCTGGGCGAGAGCAGCGAGTCCGTACCTGTCCGTATGGATGGACATTTATGCCCGCCTGCTCGTATGGGGCTTTAAACAGGGCGAACGAAGCGACAGCCAAAACCCTATTGACTTATACATCCCGCCCAACTGAGTTGGCTTGGTTTTTAGGCTAAGGATTGATTAAGGATTCCTCCATTATGAGAACAGTTGTTGATAAAATAGCGATACGCCGCATGGAAATGCGGAGGAGTTTGGCGGATGTAGTGTACATCACACTAGGTGTGTTGATGGCCGCCATAGGGCTGAAGGGTTTTTTGTTGCCGAATCAATTCTTGGATGGCGGTGCGATGGGAGTGGCGCTATTATTGGAAATCGTCAGTGGTTTTGACCTTTCCTTACTGATTGTGCTAGTGAATTTACCCTTTATCATTCTAGGAGGCCGCCAAATATCGTGGTCTTTTGCGCTAAAGAGCAGCCTAGCGATATTTGCCTTAGCGACGCTGGTGCACCTTTTACATTTTCCTGCCTTTACGGAGGATAAGCTGCTGATAGCTGTCTTTGGGGGCTTTTTCTTGGGGGCTGGCATTGGCTTTTCTATTCGAGGGGGAGCGGTGATTGACGGGACGGAAGTGCTAGCTATTTCCGTAAGCCGCCAAGCGAGCCTAACAGTTGGCGACTTCATAGCCCTATTCAATGTATTGCTATTTTGTGTGGCCACCTTGCTAGTTAACTTGGAAACGGCCATGTATTCGATGCTTACTTATATTGCCGCCTCTAAGACAGTAGATTTCATTATCAACGGCATTGAAGAATACATCGGCGTGATGATTATTTCTGATGAAGCGGATGAGATACAGCAAGTGATTTGGAATAAACTAGGCCGAGGCGTCACAGCTTTCAAGGCCGATGGTGGCTATGCTTCACAAGAAGAACATTTACCAGATCGGAAGGTAATCTTTTGTGTGATTACTCGCTTGGAAGTTTCTAAAATTCTACTAGAAGTAGCGAAGGTGGACAAAACGGCTTTCATCATACAATACCCTATCAAAGAAGCCAAAGGTGGAATGATCAAGAAGCGGCCATTGCACTAGATTGGGTCGCTAGGGGTCTCCTCCGCTTTAAAGTCGCTTTTACCGCCTGTTTTTTCCACGAGGTGAATATCGGTAATACGGATTGCTTGGCTACGGCTTTTACACATATCATACACCGTAAGAGCGGCAACGGAGGCGGCATGCAATGCCTCCATTTCTACGCCAGTGTTGGCGGTAGTTTTTACGGTGGCTATAATTTGCAGGCCCTTTTCAGGCAAAGTGCGTATAGCGATTTTCACAGCGCTAAGCGGAATCTGATGGCAGAGTGGAATGGTATCAGCCGTGCGTTTAGCCGCCATAGTAGCAGCAATAATAGCCGTTTGGAGGATACTACCTTTGTGGGTTTGAAAATCGATGGCGGCCAATTCTTGGGTGATAGCCGGCCCTAGTAAAACAGTAGCCGTAGCTGTTGCGCTGCGAGCGGTATTAGCTTTCTTGCTCACATCTACCATACCTGGTTGGGCGGTTTCATCCAAATGAGAATACATACGGTTCAATTTTTGCTTATCTATAGCCCTACTCGCCCTCCCTAAGAGCATATCCCCCCCTAAGAGCGTATCCCCCTGCTAGCGAGGTAAGCCGAATTATTGCAGTACCCGCCGTGCGTAGATAGCATCAATGACAGCGGCGAGGGCGTGATCTTTTTCTGTCACTGTGTTCCCTGCATCATGCGTATTGAGGTGAATATGAACGGTATGATATACGTTCGTCCAATCGGGGTGATGCTGTGCCGCCTCCGCCTCGAAGGCCACTTCGGTCATAAAGGCGAAAGCCTGTTTAAAATCGGAGAATTGAAAACTGCGGCTGAGCCGATTATCCCTGTGCACCCACATAAAGCTATTATTTAAAAGGGGAAATCGCTTGATCCTTCGGTTGCGGACTTGCGATGCCTTACTTGTGAGAAACGCCAATCGTATTGATCTAGTTCATGCACTGCTGCTGCCAGCAAATCGATGCTAGCTTGTATATCGGCTTTATTCACCATTTCTGTGCTCTGGTGCATGTGGCGCAGCGGAATGGAAATAGCTCCTGCGATGCTTCCTTTTTTACCGTATCGCTGCACGGCTGCCGTATCGGTTCCTCCTGCGGGCAACAATTCAAGCTGGTATGGAATCTGTTTATTTTCCGCTAGCTGGCGCAGGTAGTTGACCATACGGTAATCGGAAATCACGGAGCCGTCGAGTACTTTGATAGCGGTTCCTTCGCCTAGTTTCGTTACATTTTCGTGGGCTTGGCTACCGGGCACATCATAGGCGATGGTTACATCTAAACCGAAACCAAAATCGGGGTCGATGTGATGCGTACAGCTCATGGCACCTCGTAGGCCAACCTCTTCTTGTACGGTAAAAGCGGCGTAGAGGCTGTAGGGTAGTGCTACATCGCGTAGCTGCCGGAGTACTTCGATGAGTATAAAGACGGAAACACGGTTGTCTAAAGATTTTGCATTGACGCAGTGGCCAATTTCCACCAATTCCCGTTCTCTAGTGATGGGATCGCCTACGCCGATATATTGGCTCACTTCCTCCTTGCGCATTCCCATATCGATGAAATAATCGTGTAAGGGCACGGCTTTGGTTCGTTCTTCGGCTTTCATGATATGGATTGGCTTAGTCCCCATGACGCCGAGCAAATCTTGTTCGCCGTGTACGATAACGCGTTGGGCGGTCAGTGTTTTCGGATCGAAACCACCGAGTGGTAGGAAACGCACAAAGCCATCTTCATCGATATGATTAACGATGAAGCCGATCTCGTCCATGTGAGCTGCCACCATCACGCGCTTATCGGTTTTACCATGCCGGATAGCGATTAGGTTGCCCATATTATCGATTTGCACCTCATCGGCCAGGGCTTTCACTTCTTGGTGAATTAGTTCGCGAATCTGTTGTTCAAAACCCGAGACGCCCGGTGTTTCGCAAATCTTTTTGAGCAAATCGATATTAATCATTCGTGGATGTTCTTTGCAAGGAAATTTAGTAAAAACGGGCTACAAAGGTAGCAGTTTTTATGAAAAAAGAAAGGAAAGTGTTACATCTCTGTGTGCGCCCAAGCCCACATCAAACGGCTTCCCCAACTGCGGTAAGGCCGCCATTTTTCTGCTGCTGCTGTTAGGGCTTCTGTTTGGGCTTTCCCTTTCAGGTGGCCGAGGTCATAGAGTTGTATCATCCGATTGCGAACGACCAGATCATCTAAAGGCAGCACATCGGGGCGATGCAGTATAAATAGGAGTACCATTTCGGCCGTCCATTTCCCCACGCCTTTAATAGCGGTTAGCTGCTTTAGTATGTCGGCATCACGCTGCGCTTGCCAATCGGTTTGAAATAGTTGGTGCGCTACGAAATATTCAGCAATGTGTTGCATATACACCGCTTTTGCCCTGCTAAGTCCCACGCTTCTCAAATCAGTTTCTCTAAAAGCTAGTAAACGATAAGGATCGGGGTAGGCATCGGGGAATAGGGCTAAAAATCGGTTAAAAATCGTAGTAGCTGCCTTTCCGCTAAGTTGTTGGTAAGCAACTGCACGTAGTAAGCCAAAATAGACATCCCCTCCAAAATCGGGTCGTTCTTCGATGGTTGCAATCGCTAAGATAGGCAGCAATTTGGCGTCTTGGCTTAATTTTTCAGCCACTTCTTCTGGCAGCATAGTTTCAATTTTTGGTGTAAATTAGCGTTTTATTTGCAATCCTTTGTTTTTATGAAGTTTCTCGTCTTTAGCCTCATCTTGGTTACAGCCTTCCTCGCTGAGCTTTCAGGGCAGGCCACTGCTGGCCTACATCCCGCGCTAGCGGCTGCCTATACAGCGGCTCCTGGTAGCCCTCAGGAAGTGCTCATTATTTTTGAAGAGGCTCAAAGCCCCTTGACGGCCTTGCCCTCACATTGGTCAAAAGCTGAGAAGGGGCGCTATGTTTACAATCAGCTACAAGCAAAAGCTAATACCCAACAGGCCTCGCTGCGGCAATACTTGAAGAACGAGCAAATTCGCCACCGCGCTTTTTTTGTCGTCAACGCGATATATGCCCATCTAAATAGCGAGCAGGCCGCTCGCGTGAGCCGCTTCCGAGGCGTAAGCCAACTGATCCCTAACCCTTGGGTACAGCAAGACCTAGGCTTTATTGAGCAGGCGCAAGCCCAAGCGAGGCAAACCATCGAATGGGGCGTAGAGCGTATTGGCGCACCCAGCCTGTGGAACTTAGGCTTCCGTGGAGAAGGTATCGTAGTGGGCGGCCAAGATACGGGCTACGACTTTCGCCATCCTACCCTCGTGCGCCAATACCGAGGTAGTAACCCGCAAGACACCCTGCACGATTACAACTGGCACGATGCCATTCATAGCCTCCACCCACTCAATAACGGCAGCGATAACCCCTGCGGCTTAGACCTAAGCGAGCCCTGCGACGATAATAACCACGGCACCCACACCATGGGCACAATGGTAGGCGACGATGAACAAGGCAACCAAATCGGCATTGCCCCCGCTGCCCGATGGATCGCTTGCCGCAATATGGAAAGAGGATGGGGCAGCCCCGCTAGCTATATCGAGTGCTTCGAGTGGTTTCTAGCCCCCACCCGTATCGACGGTAGTGAACCAGACCCTAGCCAAGCTCCACATGTGATTGCCAATAGCTGGTCTTGCCCTGCATCAGAAGGCTGCGTACCGGAAAATTTCAGCCTCCTGGAAACCGCCATCAACCACTTGCGCAACGCTGGTGTTGTGGTGGTTACCTCCGCTGGTAATAGTGGCGGACAGGGTTGCGGCTCCGTTAGCACCCCGCCGTCTATCTTCGCAGCTGCCTATGCCGTGGGGGCTACGAATAGCCTCGATACTATTGCTGGTTTCAGTAGCCGAGGCCCCGTCTTCCTAGGCGATAGCAGTTTGCTCCAGCCTCAAGTAGTAGCCCCTGGCGTCAATGTTCGTTCGGCTACCCGAAATGGCAACTTTGCCAATTTTAGTGGCACTAGCATGGCCGGCCCACACGTGGCCGGCGCCGTAGCCTTGCTGCTCTCTGCCTTGCCCGACCTAGCCGGAAATGTGGCAGGTATTGAACGTATTTTCCGTGAATCTGCCCTGCCCCTATTTAGCCAGCAGAGCTGCGGCAGCTACGCCGGCAACGCTCACCCCAATGCCGTGTATGGCTATGGTCGTATTGATCTGGAGGCCGCCTATGCCTTGGGCCAAGTGCTGGTGCATACGAACCCTCGTACAGAGAGCAGCGCCACTGTCAGCATCTATCCCAATCCGAGCTATGAAAAAGTTTGGATCGATCTTAGTCGGCTCACAGCCCCTTGCCACCTCCAACTCCTTAGTAGCGATGGCCGCTTAGTACAACAGCAGTTCAGCCACGGTGAGCCGCTCGTCTCTCTATCACTCAGTGGGCTAGCAGCCGGTGTTTACTGGGTACGCATCCAAGGTCAAGAGCAGCCAATTGTGCGCAAACTGGTCATTGCAGAGCGATAGACCTTAGCAGTTCCTACTCCCTGCCTAAACACAGTGTACAATGCTGGCACTAAGTGCGGGGGCAGAGGTAGTTTTGTAGCGCAAAGGTGACCTAAGTAAGCTTCCCCATGAAAAGCACAAGCTCACAAGCGAAAGCGAAAATTGCAATAAAATCCTAGAGCGGCCTAGTGGCCTACTCACGCCCTCCCAACAAAAGTTAATTTACGAAACGCTGGGCTGGCCAGCTTGTATCGACCTCACTACCTGCAAAAATGTGCGGCTTAACGAAACGGATCAAGGCCCTAAAATGACAAGAGCCGCTAACCGATGGCTCGGTAGCGGCTCTTGTGTAGCTGTAAGGGAAGGAGTCGAACCTTCACGGGGCGGTTAGTGCAGGCTTCGTTGCTCCGTAGGAGCGAGGCTCGTTGCGGAGCATCGAAGCTTGGATTTATTCCGGATTCCCCACCCCCGAGACAAGAGGGCATGGCTGCCAGTTTCATCACCTTACAAGATGTGGCCGATACTTCTAGCGGCTATTTGGCTGTAGGGGAAGGAGTCGAACCTTCACGGGGCGATTAGCCAGTCGTTTCGCTGCTCCGCAAACAGGTGATAAGTTGCGAGGCAAAGAAGGAATGGTTTATTTCGAGCTCCCCACCCTCGAGACAAGAGGGCATGGCTGCCAGTTTCATCACCCTACAATGATGCGGGGGTTAGCCCCCCTTTATCGCTTGCCTTCCATTGAAGGAGCTTTACAAAAGCTGTATTGTTTATCACTTTTGACAATGCAAATTTAAAGCATACAGCACGATATGTGCAAATATTTTAAACAAGTATTTAAAAATTTACATTTCATTCAACATTAATCCCAAATAGATGTAAAAAAATTAAAATCACCCCTTTTATGGCCCCTCTTTTTTGCCAATTTCACAACGACAATTTGCTCGGTTTAGGCGTCTTTTTTCTGCCAAACGGTCTGTTCTCCTTACCTTTGTTGGGCTTGGTTAGCTTAAAGGCGGATAGGCGCAACAGCCATCCCTCGGCTAGTAAGCTTTGGTTGGCAAGGCTGCTAGACTTGTTTTGCGCTACCGAGAAAACACTTGCCCCTGCATTTATGCCCGCCTGCCCGTACTGGGTTTTAGACAGGGTGAACGGAGCGATAGCCAAAACAAACAAGCGTATAGCCTTTTGGCTCAGGAAACAGCAAGTGGGATAAAAAACGAACAATATGAGCAGCGAACAGGTACTTCCTTGCGTATTAATTTCTGGCGTATCGAGCGGCATTGGGCAGGCGGCGGCCCAGTTGTTGCTGGCCAGCGGCTGGCGAGTGTATGGCAGTGTACGCAAAGCGAATGACGCGGTGGTTTTGGCAGCGGCCTTTCCCAACAGCTTCCACGAGCTGGTTTTTGACATCACCGACGCCGCAGCGAGGCAGCGGGGCGTGGCTAGTATCGCGGCCAATAGGCACCAGTTACAAGCCTTGGTAAACAATGCGGGCATTGCAATTTCTGGCCCCTTGGAAAACCTCAGCGAAGCGGCGGTCCGGCAGCAGTTTGACGTAAACGTGTTTGGCACCCTAGGGCTGACGCGCGACTGCCTAGGCCAATTGCATGCAGCGCGAGAGGCAGGTATAGCGGCCGTGCGGATCGTGAATATTAGCAGTGTATCGGGTATTTTGACGAGCCCTTTCACGGCTCTGTATTCCGCTAGCAAATTTGCCCTCGAAAGCCTAACCGATGGGCTGCGCCGCGAGCTACTTCCCTTTGGGATCGACGTAATGAGTGTGGCACCAGGGCCTGTTTTAACCCCTATTTGGGATAAGGCTCTTGGCCAAACAGCAGTGTACGAGAACAGCCGCTACGCTTTTGTGCTAGAAAAACTGCCCAATTATATCCGCAACACCCAAGCCACTGCGCTGCCTGCTACAACGATTGCGCAAGGTATTTACGCCGCCCTCACCGACCCGCAACCTAAGGCCTTCCGCCTTCTGATGCCTAAGGCTGCGCTGGTCAAGCTATTACGCTGGCTACCGAAACGACAAATGGATCGCTTGGTCTGGAAAAATTTGAATGCGAATCGTAGGTATTAGAGTTGTTCGGTGGCCAAGAGCTGCTTAGTGTAGCAAGCTGGTGGATGGATTTTCCGCAAATTCCTTTACTATCCGATTTCGCTGCGTCAGCAAGTTGGTCATATACGCTTTGAGAAAAACTTTGTCCGCTAGTTTGCCTAAAACACCAAATGGCGCTTTGTAGTCAAAAATATCGGTCATTAAAGTTCCTCCATTACATTCTTCAAAGTAGTGTTGGTGTTTGAATCGGCTAAAAGCTCCGCGAACCATTTCGTCTGCAAAGTAATTCGGCCGGTCATATTCCGTAATTTTTGCTGTTAATTTTTGATAAAGGCCGAAATGTTTGGCTCTCCAGGTGACGCTTTCATCCAGTTCGATCAATCCACTTGTTTTACCAGCAATGGCCGTTTCATTGGTGTGTTTAGTGGATATTTTATGCAGATCGATGCTCCTAGAAAGGTCGAACACCCTTTCTTTGCAAGCTTTGATTTCAGTCTGTAATTCAATTTTCGGCATGGTTTTGTGTGTGTGTGTGTGGATAGTGAAGTTGTTTGGTGGGTTATCGGAGGGGCTGTGGATAGCTACAAAGTGTAGTTACTTCGTTTTACTCATCAATCGTGACGCTAGCATTTTTGTACTACCCCCTCCCCTTTCCAAGCTAAAGCCGTAGGGCTGCTTACTTGGCATCACCTAGTAAAGAAAGGCTGAGCCCTAGGCGGAAATGTGCGCGTTGGCTATCCTTAGGGCGCAGTGCGGTGAGCACATTATCGGTAGCTAACAGCAGCACAACTGGCCCTAGTTGTGCGGTGGCGTTTACGCCTAGGTGGGTGGCGCTGCCGGCTTTATAAGCGTAGGTGGCTCCTAGCTGTAGGGCTTCCAGTAGTTGGTAGCGGCCCGATAGCAGCACTGCGGGTTCGTCTGCGGTGGCTCGGTTATTGTAAAAGAGCAGCGCACCTAGCGTAAGGCGATCGTTCACATCCAAATGACCGCCTAGCAGGAAGCTGCTCCCTATCTGGGTGCGGTAGGCTAGCTGCGACTCGCTGGGCTGGAACTGCATTTCAAGGCTATCGAGCAAACCATTAAAGGAAGTGGAATCGCGCAATAGATCCTGTAGTACATCTAGGCCGCTGAAATTACTTTGGCCGCTGAGCTGGTAGTTATTTACGGCTGCTTTCCATTCTAGGCTGCTGCCCAGATCGATGGCTGCGGCTTGGAAGCGCAGTTTACCGAGGTCTAGTGAAGCCCCTAGATCAAAGCCCAGTCCGATATTTTCGCCTAAGAACCGATCGAAAGTAAAGTTAGCGAAGGAAAGATGCGTGGTAATATCGCTCAGGTCGTTATAGGTGAGAGCTCCGGCGGAATTGATACGGTAGTCTTGTTCGAGGGTGAGGGCGTAGTTATCCTCATCGGTGGTGAGTTGTAAGCTACCGCCTTCTTCGGTGCTGATATTAGAGATACCGCTAAGCAGCTTAAGGCGGCCACCTAAGCTGAGGCGTTCGTTGAGCTGAAAAGCGGCTGAGAAACCCAACTCATGGTAGCCATTTAACTGAAGGCGGGGCGCAAATTCTACGGTTTGGCCGATAAACTGCGCGTTGCCTTGCCAAATCAATTGTGCTAAGGTTTTGGGATAATCCACCAAGGCATCATAGCGGATGCGGTGTTGAAAGCCTACGGCCAATCGTTTGTTGCGCAGTGCGACACCGATGGTTTCGAAGTCGAACTGATCGCGTAGGAGGTTACGATCTTGGAGCAATGGGATGATTTGAGCAGGTCGCAGCACATTTTGGCCATTTTCTTGGCTTGCTAAATCATTATAGGTAAAATTCTCCACTAAAAAATCATTACTCAAGCCTGGTAAACCGATAGTGAGCCGCCCTGGCAGGCGGTGCATTAAAGCGGGATTGCTGAAAGTAGATTGCCAAGTGCCTTCCAAGGTGGCGGTGCTGAGGTCTTGCGACTGCAAGGAAAGCGTGCTAGCTAGGCCCAGAAGACCTATAAGGTATAAGCGAAATTGCATAGGTGCTTATTAATTGGATAGTGTAAGAATAGCCCCGATTTTTATATCCACGGCTTGGTTGCTCAGTAGGCGAACACTAGCGGCTCCTTCTAGGGTAGTGGAGAAAATAGTGCTGATAGCCAGTTTTTTGGCTGATCGGATAGTGGGTAGCTGTGTTTCGTCCCAATCTACATACGTGGTGACAATACTGCTGGCGGTAGGTTCGCCATTGGCGCCTACGGGTGCCCCCCCAACGAGCTCGGCAGCATCGGGAAAGAGCTGGGCGATGGGTTGGTTGTTGGCATCCAAGAAATCGCCTTGTAAGCGAAAGCTTAAAGGCAAGCCGTTTTCAGTAAAGACTTTGAAAGTGATGGCCTTCACCTCTTCATAGCTGCTAAGGTCGAGGTCGAAAGTATCGCGCACGGCAAAGTTGGCGGCGCGGCCGTAGAGGGGTAGCTCTACGTCCACGAGCACTTTATAGTAGCTCGAATCGGTTATAAAGCCTCGAATAGCGGTATTATTATCGGGGTTGGTGAGGGCGCTAACGTCGTAGTCGATGGCTACGGGCTTGCTACCTAGCACGACATCAATATTAGAGTTGCTGCGATCAAAGAGGAATTGAGTGTTCTTCACCGCGCCCACTTCGGCCAGGGTTGGGTAGGGGAACTGTATGCCCCCTTCATCGATATAGATACTCTCTAACGGCAGGGTTTGGCCCTCGGCGGTGATGATATTGAAGAGATTCACAACGGCCTCTGTGGGCACGCCGAAGCTATTTTCGAAGTTGAAGGTGATTTTAGGCTGCTCGAAATAGACATCCCCCTGTATCCAGTTGTCGAAAAAGTCGATAACTATGGTATCGCGTTCGCCTTCGTAGGTGATATTGCCCAGATAGCCTTCTGCATAGGTGAAAGCGAAGTTGCTAATCAGGATGCCGGAGCCTTCGCTTGGCACTAGGGTATCTCCGTTGGGTGCTAGATAGAGTACATCGATATAGATGGAGTCATTTTCAGGTATTAAAGCGTAGCCACTTAGATTAATCGGTGCTGTCGCATTCGTAAAACTGGGTAAGGTGCCACTACCGCTATAGGCAGGAATACTGCCGCTGATAAAAAGCGAAACGCCTTGAAAGGATACATTCGGCATCCGAATCTCTACGCTAACGGGAAAATCGTAGCGGTTGACCAAGGAGTAGAGCAGTGTGGTGTTTTTCATATCCACCCGATCAATCTCCAGGCCGTCGGGGGTGCTAAAAGGCAGCGACTGCCGGTTGCTAAGCAGTGGAATAATACCGGAATTGCCGATCGTTTCGTTGATAGCAGCAAACACATCCTCGCTAGTACGTGTGAGGATATCGCCTGAATAGCGAAACCGAAGCAGCCCATCTGCATCTACTGTGAGGGAAGAATTTTCCTCGAAGTTTTCCAATAGATCTTGCATACCGATCCTGGAGTTAACAAGCGGCACAGCATACTCTGCTTCGTAGCGAATCGAATCGAAGCTTGCGAGTTCGGCAAGTTGGTCTTGACAAGAAAAAAACAAGAGGAGGCCGCCGTAGCCTATCAAGCGTAATAAAAATCGCATAGTACTAAAGTAAATAGCCAACCGATCAATATCGAGGCTAAAAAGTGAGTGAAATCCGGCAGAAAATTGGGAAATGCCAGACCGTGGAAAATACGGTTGCTACAAAGGATAGTGCAAAGGACAGCGATAAAACGCAAAGGTGCTGCACAAAAGTACGTCCATTTTTGCTTTTTAGCCGATAAAGGCCGTATCTTAGTGCGGTCATCCCTTTATTATTTGCCTAATGAGAATTGCACAAATTACTGATTTACACCTTACTGAATCGCCCCACACCCCTTTCTTGGGCTTGGATAATCATCAGCGCTTTCTACAAGTGCTAGCTGTCGCGAAGGCTTTGCAGCCTGATGCTTATGTATTGAGTGGCGATTTTTCGGCCCAAGCACCTAGCCTCAATAGTCTGTATTGGCTTCGAGAGCAGCTACGGAGCCTCCAGGCACCCTGGTATTTATTAGCTGGCAACCATGATAATAGAGCCATGCTGCGGGATGTTTTCTCCTTACCTGGCTCAGCAGATGCCCCCTTGGATTACACCTTCACGGTTGCCAACCAAAACCTAATCGCCATCGATAGCAGTGCTAGCGAGCTGAGCCCATCTCAGCTTATATGGCTAGAAGAACAACTAGCTCTTCCTGCTACGATCGGGCTATTCATTCACCACCCCCCTATCCCCTTAGGCTGCGCCTTTATGGATAGGAAGCATGCTTTGAAGAACAGTGCTGCTTTACAAGCCGTCTTAGCCAAACAGCCGGTGGCTATACCTATTTTCTGCGGCCACTATCACACAGGCACCACGGCCACCCTCCACCAAATGACCGTACACGCTTGCCCGCCCACTAGCTTTCATATTGACCCAATGGCCGAAAGTTTTGTGCAACGCCAGCTCCCGCCTGCTTTTCAATTGATCCGCTACGAAGCAGGGCAATTGAGTGTGCTGCCTTACTACACTTAAACCCAAATAATCAAGGTTTCGCCAAGCGCAACCACCCGATAGTATTAGCTTGTTCATAAGCCGGCCTTTAACCCAATCACGGTATAGCAATAGCATTTGCCACGGCCTTCTCCCAGCGATCATACGCCTCTTGGTAGGCCGCTGTATCCGTAGCAGGCGTGATACGGCGAACGATTTCTTGGCGGCTCATGGCGGTGCGCAGGTCGCTTATGTGGCCTGCACCAGCGGCACCGGCTAGCGCTGCCCCCACAGCACCCGTAGTGTGATACACTTCGATGGTGGCTGCGGTAAGGCTGGCGATCGTATGCGAAAATATGCTGCTTTGGAATAAATTATCATCCCCCACTCGGATAGTTTGCATCGACATACCAAGGTCTTGCATCAGCCGCATGCCATATACAAAAGCGAAAGCGATACCCTCTATGGCCGAGCGAAGTAGATGACTACGTTGGTGCCGATTAAAATCGAGATGCAATAGCTGTGCGCCTAATTGCCGATTTTGCAGCATCCGCTCCGCACCATTTCCGAAAGGCAAGAAACTCAAGCCCGCCGATCCAATGGCTGCTTGCTGCGCCAAGGCTTCTATCTCATCATACGTGAGCTGTTCGTCGCAAACATGCTGCCGCATCCAGCGGTGCAAAATTCCCACGCCATTGATGCACAATAGCACCCCAATACTAGGGCTTTGCGCACTGTGATTGACGTGAGCGAAGCTATTAATCCGCTGGCTTTTATCACTTACCAACTGATCGGTTACGCCATACACCACGCCGCTGGTGCCGGCCGTGGCCGCTATTTCCCCGGGGGCTAGCACATTTAAACTCAAGGCATTGTTAGGTTGGTCGCCAGCACGGTAAGCAATGGGGATGCCCTCTGGTAGGCCGGTTACGCGGGCAGCCTGCGCACTCACCGAGCTTTGCTTACCAATCGCCGGCACCAGCGGCGGCAGTTTAGCCGCATCCAAACCGTAATGATCCAAGACCGACTGCGCCACTTGATCTTGCTTAAAATCCCAAAATACGCCTTCGCTTAAGCCCGTTACCGTCGTATTGACCTGTCCTGAAAGGCGCATGGCAATAAAATCGCCCGGCAGCATCGCATAGCGAGAACGCGCATATACGTCGGGCTCGTGTTCTGCCACCCACTTCAGTTTCGAGGCGGTAAAATTGCCTGGGCTATTCAGGCAATGCGATAGGCAATACGCACTGCCCAATGCCTCAAAGGCGGCCTCCCCGTAGGGAATAGCCCTAGAATCGCACCAGATAATAGCAGCGCGTGTTAGAGCCAATTGCTCATCCACCAATACCAAGCCATGCATCTGGTAGCTAATGCCTACCGATACAATCTTCTTAGGATCAAGCTGCGTTTGTGCCAAAATTCTTTGCGTTGCTACACAAAGGTGCTGCCACCAAATTTCTGGCGATTGCTCTGCCCAGCCCGGTTCGGGCGCATCCATACTCATCTCTGTGGCAGGCTCTTGTAAACGAGCCATCACTTGGCCGCTAGCAATTTCCACCAAGGCTGCTTTCACGCTCGAAGAACCTATATCATACCCTATTGCGTACATCTTATATTGCTTTTTCGACTGCAAGATACCAACACAATTGTAAAAGTAACACTTATTTCTACCGGAAAGCCCCTTGAAATCCTTACCTCCTTAAGCAACCCTTGCCCCTGCGTTAGCCAAACTAATAGAATTTCAACCTTTTTGCTGCAGCTACCGCTCGCCCTAGCAGAAGCGGGCACAGCGTGTCCATCCATACGGACAGGTAGGGACTCGTTTGCTCTCGCCCAGGCCCCGTACCTAGCACCCAATACGGGCAGGCTGGCATAAATGCAGGGGCAAGGGTTTTCTTAGTAGCGCAAGACAATCTTCAGCAACTCCTTCGCGGAGCTTTTAAAAAAAAGTGCGTTTTTTTTACTGTTTTTCAAGTAGTTACAAAGGTAGGGGTGAAAAAAAACTTTCAAAAAGCTTGTATAGGCATAAAAAGCAGCTTACCTTTGCATCCGCTTTTAGAAAAGTCTAAGAATAGATAGCAAGACTTCCTTGGAACTTGCCTATTTTAAAGTTTCTGAAGCGCATCATTAATAAGTAATATCAAGCGGTAATCAAGTGAATACACTGTCTTACAAAACACAATCGGCCAATGCCAAGACCGTAGATCGGAAGTGGTATGTAATCGACGCCGACGGCGAGGTCGTAGGTCGTCTGGCTAGCAAGGTAGCGAGCATGCTACGGGGTAAACATAAACCCGATTTTACGCCTCACTTTGATAATGGTGACCATGTTATCATCATCAATGCGGAAAAAGTCCGTTTCACAGGCGACAAGATGAACAAAAAGGTCTATCTACGCCACACTGGCTATCCGGGAGGGCAGCGCAGTGCTACGCCTAGCGACCTATTGGCTAGAAAGCCCGAGTTGGTTTTAGAAAAAGCCATCAAAGGAATGCTTCCTAAAACGCGTCTTGGCCGTGCACAGATCAAGAAACTGCATCTGTATGTAGGCGATCAACACCCGCACACTGCTCAGCAGCCAGAAGTCATTAAATAATTATCCAACAATAATCCTCAAACCGGCGCTGAGCCGGTGAGCTATAAATCGCATTCCGAATATGGAAATGATCAATGCTACCGGGAGAAGAAAAGCAGCTGTTGCGCGCGTGTATTTAACACAGGGCAGCGGTAATATCATGATCAATGGTCGTGAGCACAAAGAATACTTCCCTCAAGAATTCATCCAATTAAAGGTTACCGAACCTTTCCGCACTATCAATATTGATAATAAGATCTACGACATTAAAGTGCTCGTGGTTGGCGGTGGTTACAAAGGCCAAGCGGAGGCTATTCGTTTAGGTATCAGCCGCGCTTTGGTAAAACTTAACGAAGACTTCCGCAGCCCGCTAAAAAGCCAGAAATTGCTTACTCGGGATGCCCGCGTGGTGGAACGTAAAAAATACGGCCAACCAAAAGCACGGAAGAACTTCCAGTTCTCCAAACGATAAGCTATTGTCTTGGGCAATGCTGTGGTTGCGCAGCTTCGCCTCCTTCATCAATTCTTAACAATCCGGGCTCCTCTCCGAGTCCGCTTTCATAAACCAATTATGGAAAAGCCTACTCAAAAACAGCTCCTCGAAGCTGGCGTCCACTTCGGTCACCTACGGAAGAAGTGGAACCCTAAGATGGCTCCTTACATCTTAACCGAACGCAACGGCATCCACTTGATTGATCTGAGCACCACGCTCGTTGGCCTAGAACGGGCAGCTAACGCTATGCGGCAGATCGCTAAAGCAGGTAAGAAAATCCTTTTTGTCGCTACTAAAAAACAAGCGCGTGAGGTGATTACCACCATTGCCAAAGAAGTAAATATGCCTTACGTGACGGATCGTTGGCAGGGTGGTATGCTTACCAACTTTGCTACCATCAAACGCTCTATCCGTAAAATGCAAAATATTGAGCGTATGCTCAACGACGGTACGCTCGAAAGCGTTACCAAGAAGGAGCGCCTCATGATGAACCGTGAGCACGCTAAATTGTCTAAAGTACTAGGTGGTATCGCTGATCTTAATCGCATCCCTAGTGCTATGTTCGTAGTAGATATTGTACACGAGCACCTTGCTATTGCCGAAGCCAAAAAATTAAATCTCCGCACTTTTGGCCTCGTTGACACCAACGCGGATCCGAACTCCATCGACTACCCCATCCCGGGCAATGATGACGCTAGCCGTTCTATCCAATTGATCGCAGGCTACCTTGCCCAAGCAATCAAAGAAGGCTTGGCTGAGCGCAGTGAAGGCAACAACAGCAAAGATGCTGAAGCACAAAAGCAAGAGGCTTAAACTATTTAAATCAATATCAAAATGGCAATTTCTGCTAGTGACGTAAAGAAACTCCGGGACATGACCGGCTCTGGAATGATGGATTGCAAAGCCGCCCTGAGTGAAGCAGATGGCGACTTCGACAAAGCCATCGAAATCCTCCGCAAAAGAGGAGAAAAAGTAGCAGCTAAACGCGGCGACCGCGACGCAAAAGAAGGCGTAGTAGTCGCACAAGTAAGCGACGACAAAACCTATGGTGTGATCGTGCGCCTAAGCTGTGAAACCGACTTCGTAGCAAAAGGCGAAGAGTTCATCGCTTTTACCCAAAAGGTTGCTGATATTGCTTTGGCTAACCGCCCAGCCACCCACGAAGCTCTTATGGCGCTACCCATGGAAGGCAACCTAAGCATTCAGGATAAAGTAACTGAAATGGTGGGTAAGATCAATGAAAAGATTGATATCACAGCCTACGAGCAAATCAGCGGTGCTATGGTAGCTCCTTACATTCACAGCGGCTACCGTGCCGGTGTACTCGTGGCGCTATCTAAGAGCACAGATGCTGCCTTCGACGCCGGCCGCAATGTAGGTATGCAGGTGGCAGCGATGCGGCCAGTAGCCTTGGATAAAGACGGTGTGAACCCAAGCGTTATCGAACAAGAAATCGAAATCGGCAAAGACTTAGCTCGTCAAGAAGGTAAGCCAGAGGCTATGGTAGAAAAAATTGCTATGGGCAAACTAGCGAAGTTCTTCAAAGAAAACACTTTGCTAGAACAAGCGTATGTAAAGGATGATAAGCAAACCGTTGCGCAGTACCTCGGTAGCGTAGAAGCGGGCTTAGTTGCCATTGGCTTCAAACACGTTGAACTTGGCTAGTCTATAAGCCTTCTTCGATCGTTTATCAGAAGACTAAGCGGCTTCTCTCGTATCGAGAGAAGCCGCTTTTTTTTCCACTATTCAGCCAATTGATTTTGCTTAAACCAAAGGGTTAATTGTAACAAAACACCTATCTTTACCCCATGTATTCTGCAGCCGAACAAAAACAACTTTTTGAGCTATCCAAAGCTTACCTAGAACAACAAAACATCCCAACGGATGTGGACGAACAGTTGGCTCAATTGCGCCAAATACTCCAATACCACGAACATCGCTACTATCTCCTCAACGAGCCTGTAATCGGGGATGCAGAATACGATCAGTTATACAAGCAGCTGGAAAAGCTCGAAAGGCAGTACCCCGAATTGGTAACGCCCGATTCCCCCACCCAACGAGTAGGTAGCGACCTCGAAGGCGACTTTCAAGCGGTGCCGCACCTAGTGCCCATGCTCAGCCTAGGCAATAGCTACAATGCC
>DAINNZ010000048.1:22359-22740 GCA_036735605.1 Lewinella sp.
TGATGGTGGTGCTATTGCGCTGGTCTATGAAGATGACCAATTACAACGAGCCGCCACCCGGGGAAATGGCACCGAAGGAGAAGAGATCACCGCCAATGCGCGCGTGATGCGTTCCATCCCTCTTCAGGCAGCCTTCAGCCAATACGGCCTCCGAAAAGTGGAGCTGCGCGGCGAAGTTATTATCCGAAAAGACAAATTTGAAGCCATCAACGCTGCTAGGGCTGCCAAGGGCGAAAGCCTTTATGCCAACCCGCGCAACACCGCCACCGGCGGGCTGCGGATGAAATCGCCCGCCGAAGTAGCCCAACGCGGCATGGAAACCTTCGTCTATAGCCTTGGCTATGCAGAAGATCACAACGGCCGCCCAGCCCTCGACCAGTT
>DAINNZ010000049.1:0-21065 GCA_036735605.1 Lewinella sp.
ATCACGCGAAATGAAAAAAAGTGATACAACCTACTTGCGGGATCGAGTTATCTGCCTTACCTTGCAGGCATGTTTGGATGACAACAGACATGTTTTTTCGTTTTGACAATACGTAAACATCTTATTTCCTGCCTTAACACTGTTTTCCTATCTTTCAGTAGTTGCTTGACAACGGCTGCTGAGGGTGTTTTTCCTCTTTTTGCCGCAAGGCATTTCCAAGACTGCTTTCGTTTGGCATTCTGCTAAGAACTGACGATTTCCCCTCGGTCGTTCTAAGTGATTTTTCAATGCCAATGGAATTAGACGTGAAGCAACTACAATTTATCCTACTCATCTGTCTCTGTACTGCCCTGCAGGCAAAGACCTACTTTGTGAAGCCCCTCGCCTCTGGCAGCGGCAGTAGCTGGCAAGATGCTTGCCCTCTCCTCACAGCTCTTGCATCCGCAGAGGCTGGCGACGATGTTTGGGTAGCAGCAGGTGCTTATCTACCTACCACCACAAACAACCGCGATGCTAGCTTTCAACTTCGCCAAGGCGTTCGTCTCTATGGCGGCTTTTCTGGCCAAGAAACCAGTCTGCAACAACGCAATTGGATGCTTAATAAAAGTATCTTAAGCGGCGATATCGGTCAAGCAGACCTTTCTGAAGACAATGCTTACACTATTCTCTATATCGAGAACGGAGAAAACATCCTAGTAGATGGCTTCATTTTTACTAGTGGTATGGCGCGCGATTTCACAGAAGCCATACAACCTTCTTCCAGCGGTGGCGCCATTTTTATCAATAGCGGTAGCCCACAAATCAGCAACTGCCAGTTCATCAACAACCAAGCTCGCTACGGGGGTGCCGTCTATATCAATGGCCAACAAAGCCCTGCAAATCCTGTATTCAGTAGCTGCCGCTTCGAAAAGAATCAGGTTAGCTTCAACGGGGGTGCTATTTACAATAACGGCAAAAACGGTATGGCTAACCCGATCTTCCAAGCTTGTACGTTCGAGGAAAACAAAAGCGACTACGGTGCCTGTATCTTCAACGATGGCAGCAACGGTGAGTGCGCTCCCCTACTCATCAACTGCAAGCTTTATAGCAACCATTCCCTCTCCACTGGTGCGCTCGTCTATAGCCTCATCAGTGGCGATAAAGGTAAAGCAAGACCTATCCTCGAAAATTGCGACATCACCGGTAATACTTCTATCCTAGGGGAAGATGTTGCTTCTAACCGCAATACCGCATTCCTCGAACAAGCCAATGCCCCTACGGGTGGCAGCCGCGCTCCAGTTAGAGAATAGGCTTTTCTACAGGCTCTCCAAAAGAGTCGTCAATAACGGATTCCTGCGCTTCGCAAAAGCCTTGCCGTTCATACCTACCGAGGTCTCCTTTAGATTCAAACGCTGCTCGCGCCTTCTTGTGCTCTTACGGCTACTTCCCTTTGCGCAATAGAACAACCCTTGCCCCTGCGAGCGAAGCGACAGCCAACCAAAAAGATATTTGTACACTAGCGATTAATAGACCTATTCGGCTGTTGACGCTAGGATTGTGCCACCAACTACAGCTACGAAGCCAGTAGCCTGCTATCAACTAAGGTGCTATCAACCCACTAGCGTGCCACGCCTCTTATGCCCCACTCTAGGCGGCAATCGATACTTTGGGTGGTGGTGAGCGCGCTAGTGAAGACCAGTTCAAAGCGGACATTTTCCGTGGCGATGAGTTCCTTAAAATTACGGAGACCTGGGTTGAGATTCACTATTTGGTCTCGGCGCCGGAACAAATCGCCAACACTGAAAAGAATATCGAAGGGATTGCAGCCGTTGGCTTGGTCGATAGGGCAAAGGCGCAGTTCCATGCCTCTATACTCGCTAAAATCCTCTCCGCTCAGCGAAACAACTCGTGCAAAGAAGCCGCCTACTTCATCTACTTCATCCGGCGATACATTGTTGGTTCTCAGGGCATTCATATAGCCCATATTGAAACTAGGGCGAGCCACCACAAAAGTTTGGAAGGCCGGCTGCCCGGGCGAGAGGGTGAAGTCAATAGGCGGGTAGGTAATCTGAAACAACTGCTCGCCCCGATCATTCGGGCAAGCGGTAAGTAGCAACAAGCCGAGTAATCCGAATAAGAAAAATTTGGCCATCCGAAAAAAAGATAAAAGTTATATTGCTTAAACGACCTAAATATAGACTAATTGCTTAAGTTTATCCCCATAACGAGAAGTAAGGTGTAAAAGGCAGCCTCAAAAAATTGCCCTCCACCTATTTTATACTAGTAAACTTAGCTGACAATATGGGAGAAGAGCGCGTAAACGTACCTACTGCAAGCGATCAACTGCAAGACTTTATCCATCATTTGCTCAAGGATGTACAGGCCTTAGAGTATATGCTACAGAACGATTGGTTTGAAGCCGACCCTATGCGCATTGGAGCCGAGCAAGAAATGTGTTTGGTGGATCGCAACACACTCAAACCAGCGCCCATTGCGATGGCGGTGCTCAAGAAATTAGAACAATACCCTTGGGCAACTACCGAAATTGCGAAGTTCAACCTAGAGTGTAATTTCACGCCCCAAACCTTCAGCGGCCGAGCATTACACCTCATGGAGGCGGAAAATCTTCAGCAAATTGCCATCGTAAAAGAGGCAGCCAAAAAATGTGGGGCTAAAGTGATCCTCACGGGCATCCTACCTACGATCCGGAAGTTTGACTTGGGCTTAGACAACCTAACCCCCAAGCCGAGGTATCGGGCACTCATTGAGGCCATTAACGCCCAAATGACCTCTGATAGCTACGAACTGCGGCTACAAGGAATTGATGAGCTATCCGTCAAGCACGACTCCCCCTTAATGGAAGCCCTTAACACGAGCTATCAAGTCCATTTGCAAGTGACGCCAGCCACCTTCGTGCCACTTTATAATATCGCACAAACCGTAGCAGCGCCCGTGATGGCCATCGCGGCCAATAGCCCCATTGTGTTGGGCAAAAGACTATGGCACGAAAGCCGCATCGCCCTGTTCCAACAAGCACTCGATGTGCGCACTAGCCGTGAACACATGCGCGAGCGAGCGCCCCGCGTCAATTTTGGCAATCGCTGGTTGGATGAATCGATTTTAGAAATTTATCGCGAAGACATCGCCCGTTTCCGTGTTCTCCTAGGGACTGAAATCGAGGAGGATAGCCTCAGCGAAATCGCCGCCGGCCGCACCCCGAAACTTAGAGCCCTACAAGTACACAATGGCACCGTTTATCGTTGGAACCGCCCTTGCTACGGCATCAGCCCCAATGGCAAACCTCACTTGCGGATTGAAAACCGCGTGCTGCCAGCCGGCCCAACAATACTAGACCAAACGGCCAATGCGGCCTTTTGGCTCGGGCTCATGAGCGGTATGGCCCACCAGTACAAAGACATCCGCGAGCATATCAGCTGGGCAGATGTGCGCGATAATTTCGGTAAAGCTGCTCAATTTGGTATCGACTCCAAGTTTACTTGGCTCAAAGATAAAAAGATCAATTGCGTAGATCTCATCACCCACGAACTGCTACCGCTGGCCAAATATGGCTTAGAACAACGGCAAATTGATTCTGAGGATATTGACCGCTACCTAGGCGTCATCAGCGAAAGAGCCCGACTGCATGCCAATGGTGCCCGCTGGCAACTGAGAACCTATACCGAACTGCGTTCACAGCTCAACCAAGACGAAGCCCTCAGCGCACTCACGGCCAGTATCTTAAAAAACCAAGCTACCGAGCAGCCTGTCCATACCTGGAAAGATGCTAAAGTAGGCGACTTCAAGGAGTATCGCCCCGTGGGCCTACGAGTAGAAGAGTTTATGGAAACCGACCTCATTACCGTCCACGAAGAAGACCTACTGGAGCTTGTAGTGGACATGATGAACTGGCGTAAACTTCGATACTTACCCGTAGAAAATAAAGACGGCCAGCTAGTGGGTCTGATCACTCCCCGCCACATCCTTCGTTACTACACCCAAAAAGATCGGGCACCCGAAGGCAGCTTCGTGCCTATCAAACAGGTGAAGGATATTATGATTAAAAACCCGGTTCATGCGGTGCCGGAGACTACCATTTTGGAAGCTATGCGAACGATGCGAGAAAAGAAAATCGGTTGCTTGCCCGTCAAAAAAGGGGATGAACTGGTAGGTATTATCACAGAAATGGACTTCCTGCGTGTCTCTGGCCGCCTGATTGAACAAATGAGCTAGTAGGCATGGCAACCACAAGCCTCATCAGTCGGTCACATGCCGTAGAACAACTCTTCGCACAGACTTTTGATTGGGGGCTAGAAACCGTTCCGCTAGCCAAGGCTGCAGCTAGGGTACTTCGCGAGCCGATCTACCCCGATCGGCCGCAACCCCCTTTTGATCGAGTTATGATGGATGGCGTGGCCATCCACTACCCTAGTTATCTATCAGGGCAGCGGTTCTTCCCCGTTGATCGGTTGCAAGCCGCCGGCATGGCACCCGCCCCGCTTCAGCAACTGGATCACTGCCGAGAAATCATGACGGGTGCCGCCTTGCCCACAGCAGCTACCACCGTCGTTCCCTATGAAGAAATACAGGCAACAGCCGGAGGTTTTTTGCTGGGCGAAGGCGTACAAGACGGTAAAAATATCCATCGTAGCGGTAGCGATTTGCCGCCTAACATCCCCTTGCGTGACGAGGTGAAAGCAGGCAAGACCCCACCCCACGCTAAGGCGCTCCTAGCGAGTGGCCAACCAATTGGTATAGCCGCTATCGGGATGCTCGCCACCTTTGGCTACTATGAAGTGCAAGTTGCTGCTTTACCTAAAACGCTGATTATTTCCACCGGCGACGAGCTAGTGGGCATTGATGAATCGCCCTTAGCCTATCAAATTCGCCGCTCCAATATTTATCAATTGGCGCAACTGCTACGCCCTTTCGGCATACAAGCCGAGCTGCTACACCTACCGGATGAGCCGCACCAAATGCGCCAACAGCTACTGCCCCTTTTACCGCAATTCGACCTTGTCTTAGTCAGCGGTGGAGTTTCAAAAGGGAAAAAGGACTATGTACCGGAACTACTCACCCAAGCAGGTGTTCAGGCGCTTTTTCATGGCGTTGCACAACGCCCTGGCAAACCGCTCTGGGTAGGCCGCCATGAACGAACGATGGTCTTCGGCTTGCCCGGCAACCCAGTCTCTAGCTTGGTGTGTGCTTTGGGCTATGTGCTGCCTTTTATCCGGCGTAACCTCCCATGCCCCATCCCTACAGCCTATGCTGTTTTAGGTAGCGATCATCACTTCTCCCCCCCCTTGACCCAATTCTTAGCGGTCTCCCTGCACAACGACCCACAAACAGGCTTAGCCGTGGCGCTGCCCGTCCAAAACCAAGGCTCCGGAGATAGTAGCTCGCTTTTAACCACCCAGGGCTTTCTAATACTCCCCGCCGAACAGAGCAGCTTCCTCGCCGGTAGCGTCTTTCCCTTCCTGCCCTTGGAGTAGATTTCCGCCCCTTCCTATTCCCTCCTTTTTATTGGCCGGAGGCAGGGGCAAGGGTTTGCTTAAGCTCCTTCGCGGAGAAGGGCTTGGGGATGACAAAATTTCGCTCGGCTCGCTTTGTCTTACCCGTTTAAAGGCGTATTGCTGGCTTTTTCCCGCTAGTTGTTGCGTCTAAAAGCAGCTGCTCGCACTAACGATAGCGAGCTATAAGATAGCTACTTAGTCCAAGTAAGCTATTGCTGGATTAGGCGCTGAACACTACGCGCTTGGCCTTGGGAAAAGACGAAGTGAAAGACCCCCTTTGCACTACTAAGCTGCTTCAGATCGAGCCACTGCCCATTCTGTACGTTTTGCTGCGCAATTGGGCGACCCAATACATCATAGATGGCTAATTGGGCGAAGCCGCTGCCTAAGCCACTGATCTTGACTTGGCCGTTGGTGGGGTTGGGGGTAAGCAGTAGGCTAGCTAGGGCTTCGTTAAGGGCCTCTAGGCTAGTTGGTTCACAAGCACCAAGGGTATCCACGGCTGCTTGCCGCTGAGCCGCTAGTAAGGGGTAGAAAGTATTACCGGGGCATTGGGTGCTGCAACCATCTCGGTGGCCTGCGATGGTGGGTAGAAGCCCGTTGCTAGGAATGTGGAAGGTTTCCGATAGGCCGCCTAGACTATTATCGCAAAGTTTCCAGGCCAGTAGCTTAGAGAGTGCCTCCCGAGCAGCGGTTGTGGGGGCTACATTGGTAAAGTCGCCGATGACACAAACCCCCATCGTATTGCCATTTTTGCCACAGAAGTGCGCGCCCCTAACATCGTTTCCCCTGCCTTCGTAAATGATCCCGTTTGGGTCGATGAGGTAATTGTAGCCGATATCATCCCAGCCATTGGTGTTAACGTGCAGATTCCAGAAGGAACGAACCACCGCCGCCCAATCATTGGAGGTATTCGGGGAAGCGGAGTGATGCACAATAAGATGCGTTACATTCGTGATAGTAGGGTTGGGGCTTTGCGGGCACAAGCCGCTGGGGCACCAATCCGTTCGGCCTAGATAATCGGGCAAGCTACAGAAACAAGCATGCTCCTGCTGCTCTAGGGTGCTGAGTGCCCCTTCGCCTTCTTGGGTAAGACCCGGATCAAAAAGATGGAGTAAGCCACTCATTCCCTGCGGTAAGCGAACTTCAAAGTGGGTGTAGGCAGGATCGTAGTCGATATAGCCTAGGGCAGATTGCAGCCTATTGTCTGGCGCATGCTCGTCTAGTAGCAACTGCTGCCAAGCGGAGGTACTGCGATTGCCTAAAAACCGAATACCTACTTCGGCTGGCCAATCCGATGCGGTAGGTAAAGAAAGAGAAAAAGCCAATACACTACCCTCCACCCTAGTAGGCAGTGCCGCTTGCTGAAGCCCTGCTACGGCATAAGCATAATTTTGCGCCTGCAAGCAAAAGGCAAGTAAGAAAACAGGAATTAGGTGAAGAAAACGCATTATTTTACAATTTTAAATTCATACTCCAGCATCTCAACGATGGGGTTGCCCCTACGATCTTCCTGCTCTAGGAAAATATCGATCCCGATGGTTTCGGCCTCCTCCTTTTCGGTGCTATCGAAAACAACTTGGATGGTGCCGCTCTCGCCGGGTTGGTAGATTTTGTTGTTGTTGTGAGTGACGGTCGTACAGTCGCAAGCCTGAATGAGCATTACCTGAGCGTTCGCGGTTCCTCGATTGGTGAAAGTATAGGAGAAGCTTTTCTTTTCTCCCTTCTTGACGTAGCCTAGATTATACTTGCGGTGTTTGAAATCTAGAATAGGCAGACCGTTGAGGTTTTTCTGGCCAAACAGGCTAGATAGTTCACTGATTCGCAGCGTATCGGTGTTGGTTGACAATAGCGGAGCCGTGGTCTTAGTGGCCGTGGGTTTAGCCGCCACCGGCTTAGGTACGCTTGTAGGTACGCTTGTAGGCGCGGCAGCTACTTTTGGGGCTTGCGGTGCTTTCGGGGCGGGCTGGCTACCGCGATCTGGCGAGCTTTGCTTTTTTTCTAGTACATCTCTTCGGATGATAATGCTGGTGGGGCCTTCCAAGATTTTGAATTCTGTGCGGCGATTCAGTTCGTGGGCAGCCTCTTTGCGCTCTTCAGAAGATAAAGAGTTGATAAATTCATCGGTTAGCACTTGGCCTGGGCTGAGCCAGTCGTAGCGAGCCGCCATGCGGTCGCTTACGGTTTGTGGCACGGTCATGCCGTAGCCTTCGGTTCTAATCCGAGTGGGGCTAATCCCTTTGGCGATAAGCCATCGGCGAGCCGATTCAGCCCTGCGCTTGGAGAGGTTGCGGTTGTAGGTCGCCACGCCTCTGGAGTCGGTATGAGAACCTAGTTCGATAATCATTTCGGGATACTCCTCAAGGAGGCCTTTTACTACTTCTAGGTCGGGTTCTGATTCGGGGCGGATATCAGATTTATCGAAATCGTAGAGGATATTTTCCAGCACGATGGCTTGTTTAATTTCGATGGTATCAAACATCGGTGGTGGTGGCGGCACAGGCTTTGCTTTCAAGAAGAAGCGGTGCTCGATGGTTTTACTTTCCGTTAGGGCTAGGGTGTTGAATCGGAAGGTATCGGGGTAATATTTTGGATGGTCGGCCACTACTAAGTAGTCCGTTTCTAGTGTGAGGCCATAATCGAAGCGGTTTCCTTTTTCCTTCTCTTGGCGTTCTCCCTGGCCGATTGCCTGGCCGTTCGCGACAGGGATGAGGCGTACATTGCCCCCTACTAATCCTTGCTTATCTTCCGAGAATAAGCCAACCACTAGATTGGCGTAGAGCTTAGCAATTTCGAAGCCATAGATATCGTCGCAGCAAGTTCGGCTTTTCACTGATCGGCCGCCGAGGCGGTTGCTGGTTAGGAAACCGGTGTAGCCATCGCCATATAAGCGGAAACTTTGGTCGTCGAGGCTGGTATTGAAGCCGGGGCCCATGTGCGCGGGGTCACTCCAGTTGCTGCCGTTCCAAACCGAGTAGTAAATATCTTTCCCGCCGTAGGTTGGCAAGCCATCGGTGCTGAAGTAGAGCGTCCCATCGTAGTAAAAAGGGGTGATATCATCGCCAACCGTATTGATGGTGGGCCCTAGGTTGACGGGGTCGCCGAAGCGGTTATCGCCTTTATAGGGAGCATAGTAGATATCTAAGCCTCCTTGTCCGCCGGGCATATCCGATACGAAGAAGATAACTTCTTCGCCGAAGAGCTCGCCTACGGCTGGCTGTAGCACGAGATACTCGCCATTGATACCCGCCACGGGGTTCCCACTTTTCCAACCGGTATCTTCTACATCGCTCATATAGAGAGCCGATTCAGCCGCCACATTCCCTTCCAGCACAATGCGGTTGTAGTAGAGGCGGCGGCCATCCGCGCTGATAGCGGGGTTGGCGGTATGGAAACGCGGCCGATTCACCTCTTCGCTGAGGGCTTCGGGCTTGCCCCACTCCTTTTCGCCTTTTTTATTATCTGCGAGGGTGGACATAAAGATACGGCTATAATTAGCCTCGTCGTTGGGGTCTTCGGGCACAATGACCTCTTTGGCATCCCAGGTAGAGAAATAGAGTACATCCCCTGCTTTGGCCAAGGCGGGCGAGTATTCGGAGAAAGACCCATTCAGCTTTGTGCCAAGGGTTTTAATCGCTACCTCGGCCGTTTCCATATTGGTATTTTGGGCCATTTCAGCACCCACGATTTCCCTCTCGGCTAGTGTTTTAAGGCGCTCATCGGTGTTGTGGCGCAAGAAGTCTTGGAACAGCATGATGGCATCGTCATACTTCTCATTCATCTTCAGCGTGCGGCCATAGAGGAAGCGGAGCGCATTGTAGGTCGTATCGGCTGCATCTATTTTGCGGAAGAGTTTCCGGAAATCGCGTTCCGCTCCTGCAAAATCGCGGATTGCATAACCGAGGCGAGCGATTCTAGCGAGGATGACTTCGTCTTCTTGTTTCTCGTAGGCTTCTTCGTACTTATCGAGGGCGTAGTTCCAGTTCGATTGGCCTTCGGCTATCTCGGCAGCACTAACGAGTTGCTCATAATTAGAAGAGCCAGCTAGCGGCTGCGCACCAATAGTCTCTAGAGCACCTAGGAATAATAGCAGTAGTAAGAAATTTTTCATACGCAAAATAGAACGATGGTTGTGCTGTATAACGAAAAACGGCTGTTAAAAATTGAGTAGGGCGCCTACTCTTTCGGCGGCTTGGGTCTTGTTTTGCGCTAGCCTTGGGGCTTCTTTTGCCCTTTTCAGGTAAGTCTTGCGCTACAAGAACGCCTTTGCCCCTGCCCTGCGGGCAAAAAATCCAAGCATTTTCTTCCCCAATACGAGGGCTTACTAGGTAGCTAGGGTGCTGGCACTGAGCTGTTTCAGCCACGTGGCAAGGTAAAAAACAGACCGTGCTATATTTGAGGGCAAAGGATATTTTGCTTCACCGCTGGTTGTTTGGTGATGTTGAAAATATAGTTGGCGGCCAGCTCGAAGGAATTGACAGATCGTAGGTTGCTAGTGGGGGTTAGCTGCGAGAGGGGCACATCATAGCTAGCGGCCACGCGCAGGCGGTCTTTTTCAATACCTACCAATAGCTTGCCAGCATCGCCGGTGCGATAGCCAAGGCCAAATTTGAAGAGCATATTGTTTTTAAGTGGAGTTCCCATCCAAGCTTGAATAGAAGCCGAGCTATTTTGCGCACTACTTTGGTAGAAAAGGGTGGGCATGAAGCGTAGCTTATCGGATAGTTCGTAATCTAGGCTGGCATGGCCGTGGATGGTGCCTTTACGGCGGCGCGAATCGATGCTATTGCTCCCTATCTGTAGGCCCGTGGTATCAGGATTCATATTATCGATCAAGCTGCGATAATCATCTTGGTTGATATGTAGCATCGCTAGCCCAATTTCAAAGGCATTGGTTCCTTTGGGGTCTAGTTTAGTGCGGAACATCAGGCCGGCGTTGATGTCGGTGTAGTTGGTTTTGGAGTCGTTGTTTCTACCAGGTCGATTTCCACTATTGTTGCCACCACCGCCTTGGATAAAGGTTTCGCAACCTGTGCCACCACCGCCGCCGAGCCCCTCTTCGATATTGATTTGCTGTATGCCGCAGTTACCTGCTCGTAAGGCAATGCTTACGCTACCGTATTGGGCGCCAAGAGTCAGCACGGAGCGCTGTTTTTTATCGAGGCTGAAGTGATAGGAGGCCGACATACCGGTGATATTGGTGATAATCTCCGTATTAGAGCCTGCGTTATCGCTGACGAGGAGGAAGCCTGCGCCGATCCAGTCTTGTTTGCGCAACCCCTTAATGACTGGTGCATCTATGGAGATGCTAGGAGTGCTGATGCCGCTGAAGCCGTGCCATTGGCCGCGGTAAATTCCGCTGGCGCGTACGGATCCGTAGAAAGCCCCCGTATTCGCTGGGTTGAGCCAAAGCGGTGCCATATTATGCAAGCTGTAGTGGATGTCCTGTGCAGAGAGCGAAGTGAGGGACCAACCAAAGAAAAGAAGACTTATAAAAAAGCGACGTAGTATCATGCGCGGGCTGCTTGGTACACGCTAAAAAGCGTGCGGCATACTATTTAGTTAACGTTAACAGCCCGAAATATAAAGATAATTGTGTTACTGCAAGCCCTCTAGGGGCTGCTTTGCAAAGAAAAAGCGAAAAATAGTCTAATTTCTAGGTTTTTTATAGACCGGTACGGTGCTACAAGGCTCTCCATAGAGGATAGATTTAGCTACTGGTTTGAGTTTGGCCGTAATAGCTAGGTAAGCAGCGGCTGGCACGGGCTTATCGCCACAACCTTTGACCACGATGCGCGCATCGGTGTAGGGTTGAGGGTCTAAATCCTGAATGAGGCGGCGGTAATGTTCTTCGATAAAGGCCCCTTCCGTGCCTTGAAAAAGTGCGGCGGCCTGATCAGCAGCCTTAGCAGCTACCAACATATAAGCCCAAGTAGGGATGATGGCATCCGCAGAACAATAGACTAGGAGGGTATGGCCGCTATATTGTTGCCAGTTGTGGGCATCGAGGGCTTCCCGAAAGTCTTTTTCTTTCAGGATGAGTTCCAGGTAGAGGTAGTCCTTCAGATCAAAATGCGCTACGGGCTGGCTGGGCCAGAAATCTTCTAGCTTCAGGGTAATCAGCCCACTTTGGGCCACGCGGTTTACTAAAGGTTTTTCTTCGGTCATGGTTTTTATTCTTCCTCTATTGATGGGGTATTGGGCTTATGCAGTTCTTCCATTTCTTCGGCTTCACCGATGCTATTTTCGGGCAGCTTAAAGTCTTTAGGCTGGGGCAGATCCCCTAGGCCTTTGATGCCAAAGTAGTCTAAGAAGCGAGGGGTTACAGCATAGAGCAGGGGTTTGCCCACGCTTTCATCTCGGCCTGCAATAGTAACAAGTTCCTTTTCCAATAGTTTTTGGATGGCGTAATCGCAGCTTACGCCGCGTATTTTTTCTAATTCGCTCTTCGTAACGGGTTGTTTATAGGCGATGATGCTAAGGGTTTCTAGGGCCGATTGCGAGAGGCGTTTTTTGGTATTTTGCCGTAAATGGGTGCCAATGGTTTCATGGTAGGCCCCTTTCGACATAAACTGGAAGCCCCCGGCTAGCTCCACCACTTCGAAGCTGAAGCGAGGGTCGGCATAAGTTGCTTTGAGTTGTTTGATAGCGTTTTCGACTTCGCTTTCAGGGAAACGGAGGCCAAAAGCTTCTTCTAAGACTTCTGCGATTTCCTCCTGCGCAATCGGGCTGGAGGCGGCGAAGATGAGGGCTTCAATATGCTGCACTAAATATTCCACGATAGATTGATCTGATGGTTTCAAAGGGGCAAAGGTAGGGCATCTAGGGCAGATATTTACGCGGGGTGGCCATCGGTTGCGCGAGAATCATCTTATTTCTGGCTGCTGTCTGCCTCCCGCCTTCGGGCTTTGCCTTGAGGAGCGTACTTAAGCCATTACCGCAATGAGCAGTAGGAGTAGCAGCAGGAAAACAAAAACGCCGATGATGGAGCGCCAGAAATAATCTGTAGGCTTATCGGTACTAATTTTCCGGGCCTTATTCAGGGGGGTATCGGCCTCTTGATCGAGCTCACAGCGGTAGGAGAAAGTGCCGTCTTCGGCTCGGGTGATATGAATGTTGCAAAGCTCCTCGTCTAGGAAAAGGGTGTAGGTTTTAGACTGTTGCACCGAAAAATCGAGCTGCACAATTTGGTTGTTGCAATAGAGCATCACGTGGCCTGTCTTATCGCCGTGAAATAAGCCCAAGGCGAAGGTAACGCCCCGATTCCCTCTTACCTGCCAAGCAATTTGTGCCATGCTCGCTGCTGTTTTAGTGAATTGAAGATTAGAGATGTTTGGCCAAAGGCGGGGGCAAGGCTTAGTTTTGTAGCGCAGGTGTTGCGGGCGAGTGAAACGCAAGAAGCCAAGCCGCCTCGGTAGAGGTTGCTTGGCTCCTATTGGTTCGTTCTGCACAAACAGGCTATCGCTTACTAGTGAATCATCACTTTTTGGCTCGTAACGCCTTGTGGTACGCGCACTTTGAGTAGATAGAAGCCTTTTGCGTAGAGGCTGCTATTGATGCGGAAGCTATTGTTATTGATACCTTTGAAGACCGCTACTTGACGGCCATTCATGTCGTACATGGCGGCTTCTTGGATGGGGCTTTCGATAGCGGTTTCTACTAGGAGGTAGTCGCGTGCTGGGTTAGGCGACACTTGCATACCGATTGCAGTAGCAGCCACGAGTTCCTCCACAGCCGTTGGGTTAGCCAGGTCAAGGCCGATATAGGCGCGGGGAATGAAGTGAGCCATAACGGTATCGATCGTCAGCTTAGCGACCTCGGGCATATTCCAATTGGGGTTAGAAAAGTTTTCTCCAGCGATGATAGCATCGGCACTCACCATAAACTGAGCAGGGATCATGCTCACGATAAAGCGCAGCGTAGGCTCGCTAAACCAGTTGTAAGGACCGGAGATAACGCGGCCATACACATGCGGGAACATATTGTCTCTGGAAAGATTGAAGGTATCGCCGGTCATGTTGATCGGAGAAGTAACCCTTGCTTGCTTATACTGCGAATTGATCTGGTTGATCACAGAAGACAAAGGAGGGAAAATAGCGGGCAGGCTCAATTCATTCGCAGGAGCGAGGGCTGCGTTGAGGTTGAAGTTGTCAGCAAGTTCGACCGCTAGGTTCGTACCCGCTACGCCATCTACTACGGTATTGCCGGTAGTTGGTACGATGACGGTGCCGGTATAGAAGGGCGCGAAAGGATCGGTGAAACTGTGGTAGCCTACAATCATAGGCTCGGTGGCAGCGCCTTCAATCCAGTTAGGGTCGCCTAGTGCCCCCCCCATGTTAACAGCCATGGCTACGGTGGAATTGTAACCGAGGTGGCTAGGATTGTTCAAAGGCGTTGTATTGGTGCCTTGTGGGTTGCCATTGAGGCCTTCTACGACAAGGGGATTACCATTAACGTCGTAGAACTGTTCATTGAGTAAAATTTCATCTACTCGGTCTAGGAAAGCGTGGGTGAAGGTAATGTAGCCACCAGTACCCATACCCCAGAAGATGATACGGGTAGTATCAATTTGGTACGGGTTGCCATCTTCTGCTACTGTTTTGCGAAGGTAGCGTGCCATCATGTGGGCATCTTGGCCACCGCGATAAGCAGCTTGCAGCAAAGTACCTGTGCGCGTATCCTGATCGGTCGCTAAGGGCAACCAGCCTTGCCGGTAGGAAGCAGAAATACCTACGAAACCACGAGCAGTAAGGCGATTGATGATTTCCACATTTGCCGAGTCGTTACGGGTGCCATAAGCACCGCCATTGAGGTAGGCAGGTAGGAAGTTGCCCGTAGGGAAAACCACCACTACTGGGCGCAGGATACCTTCGTTATCATCGGTTGGCTGATAAACATCCATCCGTAAAGAATCCAGTGAAGGTGTGCCGGTTAGGATGCTGATATTCGCACCATAGGCAATGTTAGTCTGTGGCGCACCCACTTCAAAAATAGGATCAATAAAGCGGTTTTGTGCGCTAGCCTGCGTGAGCAAAACAAAGCTCAATAGCAGTAAAGTATTTGTAAAAAGTCGTTGCATAATTAAGAATGAGTTGAAAATAAGCGAAATGAAAAATACTATTTTTTCTGCCAGTTATAGGTAGCAGAAATATAAGCCAGGCGGCCAATACGTGGGCCACCATAAACTTGGAATACTTGGTTGTCTAAAATGTTGGAAGCACCAATTTTAATTGTTGTATTAATCGGTTTGACCGTAAAATTGACCTGCGCATCTAGCATGTCATAAGCATCAATGAAGCCGGAAAACTGCGGGCTACCTTCAAAAATAAAGCTATCAATCCATTTATAGTTCACGCTGAAGCCAAAGCTTTTCACCCCACTTCCTAAGAAATTGATGGGCACGTCTCGTCCACTGACCCCTAAATTGTATTTATGTTCAGGGGTATTGAAGGCGGGGATAATGGGATCATCGGTAGCTGTATTGAGCTTATTGAAGCTATAATTACCATTAAACGCAAAGTAATTAGCAAAATAGTAAGTGCTGCCAATGCTGAAACCTTGCGTCGTGACCCGATCGGTAGCGTTAGCACTCACGCGGAAGGCTTGGAGGGAAGTGAGCTGGGTGGGCGTGAAGCCAATGTCGGCACCTAAATTAAAGCCGATGAAGTCTTGATAGAAGCTATAGTAGTAAGTAGCATCCAGATAGAGTTTATCGCCAATGATAGTTCGAGCACCTAGCTCAAAAGTGCGCACTTGTTCGGGCCGGATCGGAGCCACGTCAAAAAAGCGGAGCGTATCCGAGTTACCGGAATTGGTGAAGTCAATCACGCTTTCTATGGTAGCGAGATTATTGACCCCATCGAGGTTGCCGATCAGGATGGCGCGGCCTACATTGTAGTAGAGGTATTGGTCATTCAGTGTAGGGTTCCTGATAGCGGAGCTGAAGGAAGCTCTTAAGACCGTGTTGCCATTCGTGTTAGGGGTATAAACCAAAGAGGCTGCGGGACTAAAAAGCAGGTCGAAATTTTGGTTTTTATCGGCTCTTAAGCTGGCACTGATGCGGTATTTATCATTCAAGTTGAGTGTTCCGCCGCCATATACGCCAGCTTCCCAAGTGTCGATATTACGGCCCATTGTGTCTAGCAAGATAGTACCTCTGCTATTGGGCGTATAAAGGCGGCCATTGGCCCCTACGGTGAGGTCAAGGCTGCTAGAAGCATTAGGTGCCCATACATTAGTGAACTGTTTTTCCCCGTGCAAGTGATAGAGAGCGGAGCGGTCAAAGAAGCGCGTACCTCCTTCGCTAGCGAGCGTGGTGGTGATGCTATCAAAGGCTCTTTGGAAGCGCTCTGTTCCTGGTTCAAAACGGTCTTGTGTATCAAAACCAAAGGCCGTATTGGCACGTTGGGCAGCCTCGCTGTGGAAATCGCGGAGTAAGTCTTGGATAGTAGGCTGGGCGAGGAACTCGGCTCTGAGGCGATCTTGCTCCACGAGGCCACATTGAGGAAAGCAGCGCGGATAGCCTTCCAATTGCTCGATTCTCGGCACAATGGTTGATTGCCAGAAGGCGCTATAATCTCCACCCCAAGCGATATCGTCTTTACTGGCGTCTTGTAGGCGAAGAGCTGTGAAGTAGGGATCATAGCTATTACCTGCGTCCTCATGGGTAGCATAGAAGCGAAGGAAGAAATTATCTCGTTTACGCAATTCGATACGATGCTGAAAGAACTGTATATCTCTTAAGCTAAAGCGGTTATCCCCTTGGTAAACGGTAGTGCCGGTAGAATAATTGGTAGCCAGCAATAGCTCAGAAGATTCTAAAGTTTTAGCTGGGTTCAGCCTAAAGTGGAAGGCTAAGCCTGCTTTTATGTTCTCACTGTCGTAATCCACTAAATCAATTTCCTCATAACCGGTTCGCCGGATGACGCCTAGGCCCGGTAGGCGGCGGGAGCGAGAAAAATCGAAGGAACTGATGGCCTCGTCTCCATAGCGGTTCACGGCATCGTAGCCGCCGGGATTGGAGGCCGCTAGAGGGGTATCAAAAACAGGATCGAGGTTATCCGCCACCCAGTCATTAGCCCGGAAGCCATAGAGGTTGATTTTATAAGCCATCCATTCTTGGCCATCTTTGTTCTTGACGGCATCCGCCCAGCGGAAGCCCCCTTCGGCTAGCGAGCGGGAGCCCCCTTTGATGGTAGCACTAAGCCCTTTTTGCAAAAAAGGATCGCGCGTTTCCATGGCAATTACGCCATTAAAGGCATTGGGACCAAAGAAAGCGGAACTAGCCCCTACCACGAGGTTGACGCGGTTCACGTCTAACTCCGAAGCACCTAGGAAGTTGCCTAAGCTGAAGTTCAAACCAGGACTTTGGTTATCCACGCCATCAATAATTTGTAGTGAACGAACCGGATTGGTGCTATTGAAGCCTCGGGTATTCACAATTTTGAAGCCCAAGCTGGCGGCCGTTAAGTCCACGTCTTTGAGTGCCCCTAAGCCATCGTAGAAGTTGGCAGCAGGCGTTTCCTTGATGGCGATATTATCAAGGGCTTCTACGGTAAGAGCCGACTGCCGTTGCTTTTCACTGATGCGCCGCCCTTTTACTTCCACCACGGCAGTGGTGATGGTGTTATCACCTAGGCGAAATAGTAGATTATCGTCGGCACTACTGATTTCCCGCTCTTGGGTCTCATAACCAGTGTAAGAAATTTGCAGGATGATGGGTAGGCCATCCACCCGTAGGCTGAAGGTGCCGTCAACCTCTGTTACGGTGCCTCGGGTAGTACCCTTTACCAATACACTAGCACCAATGAGCGGGTCGCCATTGCTACCGTCTAACACCTCGCCGGTAAGCGTGAACTGAGCACTGAGTTGGCAGGCCAGTAACAAGAAAATCGAGCTTAAGAAATATAGCTTCATACGCATAAGTAGCTGTCTATAATTAATATTTTCTGGCTGCGAACACGCTCCTGTTTAAGTTAGAGAGCGAAGTGCTTTGAAGCCGTTTATTACATGATCTGTGGCTGTGTAATCCAATATTTTTACGCTTTGGTGTTGTAAAACGAGCTATCTTACTTGGAAATCCCCTAGTAAAAATCAGAATTTTTCGTACCAAATCGGTATATGGGGCAAACAAAGTGTGCGACAATAGGTGAAATTGGATGCAAGATAAGTATTTTGTGATGGAATAAGCAAATAAGATGCAAAATAATCTTACCGGCCGGTCATATTCCAATAGTCTTCATACATGGCAGTTGCATCGATACGGTTGTAGATAAACACTTGCCGAGGCGTATTTTCAGGCGGTGTAGCTACCACCAACTCGCTAGCTAGGCTAGGAAGTAGAAAGGCTTGGAGTAGGGCTACATCCCACATGACCCAGGTGTTGGCATCGGCAAAACGGGCTAGCCATTTTTCGCGAAGGTAGTGTCCCATAGGGCCCATTTTGGCTAATCGGCTAAAGGTGTCTGCTTGTTGCCAAGTATAAGTTTTTGCGACACTGATAGGCATTATATGAAGTTCTAAGTCTGGCTGATTTAACAAAAAATTGGCGGCATTCAGGTCGCGGCGTATGTTGAACTCGTCTTTGTTCCAGTAGCCTTGTTCGAAATTATACTGAAACCCTAGCATATAGGCTACTAGGTGCTGGGTGATACTACTGTCCATAGCAATGGCCGAAGCCAAATTGGTAGCCGCTCCGATGCATAGTACAGCTAGCTTCTCGCCGGGTGGCAATGCTTTTACTTGCGCGATGATAAAATCAGCCGCCGGGCTAGGGCGAGGGTCGTAGTCGCCCCAAGGCTTCCCCATGATCAAATCCGCTCCAAGGGGAAGGGGGATATCCGTACGGCCGGCTACTGCTACTAGCTCCTCATTAAGGCTTTGGCTTTGATAGACTGTGCTATCGCCACTCCAAAGATGAAACCATTGGGCAGAATTGATACCGAGCAGGTTGACGTTCGTATCGGCTAGGAGGCGGGCAATAGCGAACAAATCATCTATCTCGTTAGCCGTGTCGGCATCCAAAATCACCTTGGGCTTAGCCGCCCATTGGCCTTGCACTTGGGCAGGAGCAAGCGATGAGGACGAACTCCCCTGAGCGACCTTCGCGCAGCCCAGGCCGCTCAGCAGCAAGCTAAGAAAGAGGAGGAGGAAGAAAGGAGAATAGAACATAAACAATGGAGCATTGACAATTAGCTTCCTCCTAGTATGGAACGCTCTCGGAGCATAGCGGAGAGAAGGATCGTGCTAGTTGTGCTGCTTTCTTGCGCTAAAAAGTAGCCTTTGCTCCTGCGAGCGGAGCGGCAGCCAACAAACTTATCCTTATCCAATAGTCTCCAAAAACTAGGCCGACATACGCTTCCAACCGAGACGGATAAGGACGAGGAGGACGAGGAGGAAAATGAATAGATACTGAATGGGCATATAGCTGAAGACGATGATGCGCACTTTATCGATAAACCACATAATCGCCATAGCTGCGGAAATCATCATCACAAGGCCGCCTAGGCGATGAAAGCCGGGGAGGGCATCGATCTTCACTTGTCTTTTGATGATGAAGAAAGTAAGCAACATACTAGCGATGGGTAGAACTTGTAGTAGTACATTGGTATCCATGATACTGCGGCGTTCGAAGAGCCACTTATAGCCCCCCAGCCCCATAGCGAGAATAGCGGGAATAGCCACCATAAAAACGATGCTGCTGTAGAGATAGTTCCAAGGTGGCAAATGTCCTTCCTCTCGTTCCATCCAGCCTGCTAACAAGGCGGCAAAGGGCAGGATGCTGAAGTAAAAAACGATGTAGGCCGGATTATCGGAGGCGTACTGAAAGGCTTCTGCTAAGGTCATATTGTTTGTTTTTCGGCCTCAAAACTACGCAATCCATTATATTTTTATGCGGTCAATGCTCTGCCAAGGTGATAAAATACGAAAATTGGCTTGCAAAAGCAGCCGGTTGAAAAAATTCTCTCTTTGATCGAGTAAGTTTTTTAGTTCGGGGCTTCCTACTAAAGGCGCATAGATACCTAGCTGGCCTTGCAGAAAGCTAAGCCCGAAGCCGCCCACCCATTGAAAGCCACTTTCGCTAGCCACACGGATAGGGCTACGGCCATAGCTACCTGCATCCAGGTAGGCCACTAAGGGCCAGCCACTAGGCACAAAGGGAAGGTGAGCGGTGAGGTTGAGCGTAGCCATATAATCATTACTACGCCCGAACCCAAAGGCTGCCCCGATGGGGGCTCTGAAGCCACCTTGCTCGCCACCCAACTGCTGGTCGTAGCCACTTTTGTTGGTATTCCGGCCGGCGAAGAGCCCCTCGTAACGATAATCGGCCGTGGCATGATCCACCAAACTCCAAGCGTAGGCGGGGGCGAAATTCCGATCGCGTAAAGGGTTCGCTAGGAAATAGCCACCAAAGAGTTCCCAGCGGATCCACTGCTTTTTTTCATACTGATAACCGCCTTGTAGGCGAAGGCTGAGTTTTAAAAAATTTTCTTCAAAGGTGCCACTAGGTAGGCCATATTCGACTTGCAAAAAAGTTCGGCTAGGTTGGATGGCCTGCTGCCGACTGCGCTCGTAGGATAGTAAACCAAAATAGTTGGTATTGGTAGCACTTCCTTCTAATTCCCCAACCGTACTAAAGCTAGGTCGGTCTTGAGCTAAGGCAACGAAGCGCGCTTGTATTTCCGAACGGCGTCCGGTGGTAGCGGCATGTCTTTTTTGGAGGCGCAAGCCTAGCCCCAACCGGCGATAACTGTACGTTTGCGTCTGGAAGCTGCGATGACTGAAGCGCGCTAGGCCAGCAAAAAGTAGCGGTGAATACCAGGCCCGTTGGGTGGTCTGGCTGGCTCCATCTGGTAATCGCCAGCGCCCACCAATGGCGCCATTGATTTGGCCACTGCCTAGACCAAACAGCGGGGCCAAGAAGAACTCTAGCCGTTGCGGGGCTAAGGTACGATTATGGATAAAGAGCCCCATTTGCTGCCCATCCTGCTCATTCCATCCTGCTAAGGGTGCCAAGAAAAGGGAAGGTTGCTGCGCCTCTTCGTCACCCGTGATCCAGCGCAGGCGTGGTAGCCCTTGGGGCTGGTCGTAGAGTGCCAAGGGGTTGGGTTGCCACTCGGCCGCTGCGGATGGCAACTGGGTCGGGTAGGTAAAAACACGCAGCGTATCCGTAGGTGTATAAAGCAAGCTGGGTGCAGCAATAGCACCTCGGTTCTGAAGTAGCAGCTGTTTATTGCCTTGCTTTCGTAGCTTAGGCTGGAAAGTGGCGGCACTTTGCATAAAGCCTTGGAAAAACCAATCGAGCGAGCTACCTAAGCTGGTCTCCATCACCGTTTGTAGGTCTTCGGGGCGAGGATGGCGAAAGGCCCACTGCTGGTAGTAGGCTTGCATAGCACGGTCGATGGAGTCTTGGCTATACAGCTGTTCTAGCTGTTCCAGGGCCATGGCGGGCAGGCTGTAGGCTGTCATCCAATAATTAGCCGCATCCAATTCATCGCCTGGGGTGTCGGGTGATTGATGCTGCCCTAGTCGTGCCAAGTAACGATAGCCAAGACGATCCAAATCCACGGGCTGGCC
>DAINNZ010000049.1:21075-22596 GCA_036735605.1 Lewinella sp.
AGAAGCCGGTACCTTGGCCTCCTATTCGGGTATCGGGCTTGCATGTAGCGCCGCTCGTAATAGGAATTGAAGCCCTCATCCATCCAAGCATGATCGCGTTCGTTGCTGGCCAGTATGCCATAGAACCAGTTGTGCCCCACCTCATGGGCAATGACCTCGTCTAGCGCCTGCGCACTGCCACTCTGGGCTATTACCGTAATCATAGGATATTCCATCCCGCCACCTGCACTGAGCGCTGCTTGTACGGCCGTCACCTGCGGATAAGGGTAAGTAGCTATTTTTTGGCTGAAAAAACGAGTAGCACTTTTAAGGTAGTGGAGGCTCTCCTTCCACAAGGCCGCTTCCGTAGCCGTGAAGAAAGACCAAACTGCCACGGCACCACTCCGATCGGGCAAAACGAGCGTATCGTGCAATACTTGAAAACGTTTATCGGCAAACCAAGCAAAATCGTGTACATTTTCAGCTTGGTAATGCAGGCTTTTCATGGCCGCAGCGGAGGCAGGAAATTCTTCCTCTACATAAGTAGTTGCTAAGTTGTCGGCCTCGGCCAGCCTACGCTGGCAAGCTTGGGCATGCGCTAGGAGCCGCTGCTTTTCAGCTTCCGTTTGCAACTCACCCGTGGCAGCTACCCAGTAGTTTTCTGGCAGTGTAATGCGGACATCAAAACTACCCAATTCGCTGTAATATTCTCCTCTATCCAAGTAAGGCATCGGGTGCCACCCTTGGCGATCATAGACGGCTGGCTTGGGGTACCACTGCGTCATTTGATAAGAAGTCCCTACCCTACCCAACCGACTGAAACTAGCGGGAATTTTCACCCGGAAGGGGGTCGTTATTACTATTTTTTGGCCAGGAGGCAGGGGCAAGGGTAAACTTATACGCGCAAGATCGGGGTGCTGAGCATCCAACTGCCAGGGCAAGGCTACCCCCTGCGACCGAAAGTCTAAACTATCTAGGTCGCCTCTATCTTTCGCTGCGGCAAAGTGAAAATCTGTATTGCCATCCAGAAGAAACTGCTTGGCCAGCGCAGTGGCGTCACTACGGTAGGCTCGTGGCCAGAGGTGAAAGACGAGCTCGTGTAAAGTATCTGGGCTTTGATTGTAATAGTCAAGACTCAAATGAGCCCGTAGTAAGTGAAGACTATCCACCAAGGTCGCTTGAATACGATAATCCACCCGCTGCTGAAAATAAGTATCCCTTTGGCCATACATGAGGCTAACGCAGCAAAGGGCAAGTAAGAAGAGGCAGTTTTTCATACGGCTACAACAAGAAAGCTACAAAGATAGGAAATTAGGGCGGGAATAGTAGCCTGGATAAATTTTTCCGCCCCCTCCTCGAAAGACGTCTCTTGGCGTGTAGCGTCCGAAGGCTCCTCCGAGGGGTAAAGGGCGAAAAGGGACTTATTGAACTTTGACTTTTGAGACGCGAAGGACTGCGAATCGAGCAGCTAGAAAAAAGTAGCAAATATTGTTGACAATTACAAAAATAAGCTTGTATTTGTGTTAAAATAAGTATTGCGGT